>DHKK01000086.1 GCA_002404795.1 Clostridiales bacterium UBA4696 | reverse complement strand
ACTGAATTTGCGGTTTGGGTTTTCCTATGCAAATTTGCGGCAACCTCTCAGTCTCGGCTGCGCCGAGCCAGCTCCCCTGGGAGGGGAGCCTTTTTGCTTTACACGCTGGCGGTGAAGCGGAGGAAGGCGGAGTGGCCGGCGGGGGTGCGTTTGTAGACGCCGGCGTCTTCGAGGACCTGCATGAAGACGGCGCCGACCTCCTGCTGCAGGATCTGCTCGGTATTCTCCGGCGTAAAGGTATAGCGGCCCTGCAGCGCCTCGGCCCAGTCGGCATGCTTCTGCAGCGTCTCGTCCGCGCGCAGGTCGCGCCCGGCAAGGATCGCGTCCTTCAGAAGCGCCAGTTCCTTGTCCAGCCGCGCAGGCAGGACGGCCAGACCCATGACCTCGATGAGGCCGATGTTTTCTTTTTTGATGTGGTGCAGCTGCTCGTGCGGGTGATAGAGGCCGAGCGGATGCTCCGGCGTCGTGAGATTGTTGCGCAGGACAAGATCCAGCTCAAACTCCTCCCCGCGGCGGCGGGCGATGGGCGTGATGGTGTTGTGCGGCGTGCCATCGGTCTCAGCGAAGATCATGGCAGACTCATCCGTGTAGCCGCGCCAGGCGGTCAGGATCTTCTCCGCCAGCAGGCACAGCCGGTCCGGGTCGCTGCCGGTCAGGCGCAGGACGGACATCGGCCATTTGACGATCCCGGCGGCAATGTCCGGGAACCCGGCAAACGAGACTGGCGTCTCGACCGGGGCCTTTTCCATGGCGAAGGTATAGTGGCCGCCCTGGAAATGGTCGTGGCTCAAAATCGAGCCGCCGACGATGGGCAGATCCGCGTTCGAGCCGAGGAAATAATGCGGGAACAGCTTCGTAAAGTCCAGCAGTCGGCGGAATGTCGCCGCGCTGATGCGCATGGGCGTATGCTCGGCGTTGAGGACGATGCAGTGCTCGTTGTAATAGACATACGGGGAATACTGCAGGTACCAGCTGCCGCCGTCCAGCTCGAGGGGGATGATGCGGTGGTTCTGCCGGGCGGGATGGTTCATGCGGCCCGCGTAGCCCTCATTCTCCGCGCACAGGGCACATTTGGGATAACCGGACTGCGGTGCGAGCTTGGCCGCGGCGATGGCGCGCGGGTCCTTCTCGGGCTTGGAGAGGTTGATGGTGATGTCCAGCTCGCCGTATTCGCAGGCGTAGGTCCACTTTTTGTCCTTCGCGATGCGGTCGCGGCGGATGTAGTTAGTGTCCTGGCTGAAACGGTAGAACCAGTCGGTCGCCTTCTGCGGGGAGATCTGGTAGAGCGTATGGAAGCAGGTGCGGACCTCGTGCGGCCGGGGCGTCAGCACGCCCATGAGCTTCGTGTCGAACAGATCGCGGGCGACCTGATTGTCCGGGCAGACGCCGCGGGCGACGGCGTCGTCGGTCAGCGCCTGCAAAATTTCGGCCAGCGGAGCTTCCGCCGGGGCGGCGGCTTCGTCGAAGGAATCGAGCTGCAGCGCCTCGAGCAGCGCGTTGCGCGCAAAGACCAGATCCTCCGGCTGGATGAGCCCCGTGCGCTCGGCATAGCGGCAGAGGGCGGAAATATAAGAATCAAGCATGGCGATACCTCTTTTGTCGGTTTTGTCTTAGGGTGTATCTGAAAACCAGCAATGAGACCGGCAGCGCGAAAAGGCCCGCTGTCCGGGCGCGTTGGGAGTTTTCAGATACCCCCTAATTATACCTGCAAATGCCTGCGGGCGCAAGGGGCATCTGCCGCTTGCATCCTGCGCGGGATGTGGTAAGATAGACACAAACAGACAAAGGAGGCGGCACAGATGGATGCTTCTCAGCTGCCCGGGGGCATGACGCTCTATTATACCGACAAGGCCGTTCACCTGACGACGAACGATGCGCTCATGACTTTCCTGCGGCAGAAGGGCAACGGCTCGCTGCCGCTCAGCCGCACGATCCTCGCGGGCTACGCAGCAGAATGCGGCGCGGCGCTGCAGATCACCGAGCGCTCGATGGCGACGGAGCTGCTGATCCACGCGTATCTGGACGGTATCTTTGCCGCCTGGGTGCGCGCGGGGGAAACGCACGGGCGGCCGGACGGGAAATTCTGCCGGACTGCCCGGCGGCTGAAGAATGCGACCGCCGTCATCGACATGGGCGAGCGCAGCGTAGACACGAACCGCTGGGTCTTCGACCTGCTGTCGCACGGCTACGGCGCGCTGTGCCTCCTGCTGGGACGAAAGGCATAAGGACATGGAACCACTGAGTGAAAAACGATATCTGGAGCTGCACGCGCCGGCGGGCGGCGATTTTCTTGCCGCGCGGGAGCGGCTGCTGGCCGCGCTGCCGGACGGGTGCCGGCTGACGCTGGGCTGCCTGCAGCAGCTGTATCCCGTCTTATCCGCGGCGGACTACCGCGTCACCGTGACGCTCTGCCCCGGGCCGGGCGGGACCGACGCTGTGCGTGTGGAGCCGGGCGACACGACCGCCGAACACTACGGCCTGTGCCTCGACATCGGCAGCACGACCATGCAGATGGAGCTGGTGGATCTCGTGCGCGGCCAGACGCTTTCGCAGGCCGCCTGCACCAACAGCCAGACGCAGTTCGGCGCGAACATCCTCGACCGCATCCTCGCGGTGAAGGCGGACCGGGAAAACCTGAAGACGTTACAGCCGCTGACGCTTTCGGACGTGCGCGGCATGATCGATACCTGCTGCCAAGCGGCAGATATCCGCCCGGAGGCGATCTCCGCCATGACCGTTGGCGGCAACACGACGATGCTGCACTTCTTCCTCGGCTGTGACCCGTGGCTCGTGTTTCAGAGCCCGTACACGCCGGTGTTTTTTGACCCCGGCGTGATCCGGGCGGCGGAGCTGGGGCTGCCCATCTGCGGAAATGTCTATTGCATGCCCGCGATCGCCAATTATCTGGGCGGCGACATCACGGGCGGGCTGCTGGAGACGGATCTGGACACGCGGGAAGATCTGGCGCTGTTTCTCGACATCGGCACAAACGGTGAGCTGGTGCTGGGCTGCCGGGACTTTCTGCTCATGGGTGCGGGCGCGGCCGGGCCTGCGCTGGAGGGTGCAGTCAGCCATTCCGGCATGCGGGCGGAGCCGGGGGCGATCTGCAGCGTGAAGATCGGCGCGGACAACCGCCTGCGCTATCAGACCATCGGCGATCTGCCGCCGAAGGGCATCTGCGGCTCCGGCATTCTGGACCTCATCGCCGAGGGCTTTCTCTCGGGCTGGATCGACTCGGCCGGACGGCTGCAGAAGGACGCTTCTCCCTGCATCCGCGAGGTCTGGGAGGAGGACCGTCAGCGCAACGTCCCCGCGATCATCTACGCCTACGACGGCAATGTGCCGCTCTATTTTACCCAGGACGACATCGGTGAGTTCCTCACCTGCAAGGCCGCCGCGCACACCATGGTCGCAACGATGCTGCAGAGCGTGAACGTCAGCCCGGCGGAGATCGGCACGTTTTATCTCGCCGGGGGCTTCGGCACACATTACGATCTGGAGTCCGCGATCACGGTCGGACTGTATCCCGACCTGCCGCGGGAAAAGTTCCGGATCCTTGGCAATTCCTCGCTCGCCGGGGCCAGACGCCTCCTGCTGGACCGGAGCTGCCGCGCGCGGCTGGCGCGCATCCGGGCGCTTGCGACCTATGTGCAGTTCGGGGAGATGGAAAAGTTCGTGGAAAACATGCACGCCGCCCGCTTCCTCCCCCACACCGACGCCTCCCTCTACCCCAGCGTAAAACGCCGCGTATAAGGCTCCCCCAGGGCAATGTCATCAACTTA
>DHKK01000118.1:568-3889 GCA_002404795.1 Clostridiales bacterium UBA4696 | reverse complement strand
CGGCCACTTGGGTACTTCCGCAGGTCGGTCAGGCCGGTATGAAGGAAAGAAAATGGCGGAGAGAGTGGGATTCGAACCCACGGCACATTGCTGTGTCACTGGTTTTCAAGACCAGCTCCTTAAACCGCTCGGACATCTCTCCGAATGCCGGCCTCCAAAGCCGAGAATCATATTATCATATCCCAGCCGGTTTGTCAATTCCTTTTGGCGGAAACTGTGAATATTTCATGAAGAAACCTTGATGTTCCCGTAGGAAAGTGCTATACTATTGAAACGAAAATTGTTTGCTGGAAGGTGTTTTTGCATGACAAAAATTGATATTTATTCCGGTTTTCTCGGCGCCGGCAAGACGACGCTCATCAAGAAAATGATCAAGGAGGCCTACCACGGCCAGAAGCTGGTGCTGATCGAGAATGAATTCGGCGAGATCGGCATCGACGGCGGCTTTCTGCAGGAGGCCGGGATCCAGATCACGGAGATGAACTCCGGCTGCATCTGCTGCTCGCTGGTCGGTGATTTCGGCCGCGCACTCAAAAAGGTCATCGCCGAATACGCGCCGGACCGCATCCTGATCGAGCCGTCGGGCGTCGGCAAGCTGTCGGACGTCATCGGCGCCGTGCGCAAGGTCACGTCGGACGACGTGCAGCTGGGCAACTTTGTGACCGTGGCGGACGCGACGAAGTGCAAGATGTATATGAAGAACTTCGGCGAATTCTACAACAACCAGATCGAGACGGCCAACACCATCATCCTCAGCCGCACCGACGGCATGAAGGAAGAAAAGCTCGACCAGTGCGTCGCCATGATCCGTGAGCACAACAAGGACGCCGTGATCGTCACGACGCCGTGGCCGGAGCTCACCGGCGAGCAGCTGATGGAGGCCATGGAGCAGCGCAGCACCATCGCCATCGAGCTTGCGAAGCTCGAGGAGGAAGCGCATCACCATCATCATGACCACGACGACGATGACGACGAGGAATGCGACGATCCGGACTGCAGCTGCCACCATCATCATCACGACGATGACGAGGAAGACGAGCACGAGCATCACCACCATCATCACGATCATGACGAGGATGACGACGAGGAGGAGCACGAGCATCATCATCACCACCACGATCATGACGACGATGACGAGTGCAACGATCCGGCGTGCAGCTGCCACCATCACCATGACGATGACGGCGAGGACGAACACGAGCGTCACCACCATCATCACCATCACCACGGCCATGACGCCGACGAGGTCTTCATCAGCTGGGGCGAGGAGACGCACAAAAAGTTCACCAAGGCGGAGATCGAACACATCCTGCAGGCGCTGGAGGATGCGGAGACCTACGGCATCATCCTGCGGGCCAAGGGCTATGTGGCCAATGCCGAGGGTGAGAAGTGGATCCACTTCGACTACGTGCCCGGCGAGCCCGATATCCGTGACGGCGGCGCAATGGTCACCGGCCGCATCTGCGTCATCGGCTCGAAGCTGAATGAGGAAGCCGTCGCGAAGCTCTTCGGCGTAGAAAAGCAGTAAGGAGAATCCGACATGGCTATGCCCGATATCCCCATGTACGTCTTCACGGGCTTTCTGGAGTCCGGCAAGACGAAATTCATCCAGGAGACGCTCGAGGACGAGCGCTTCAACACCGGCGAACGGACGCTGCTGCTGGTCTTTGAGGAGGGCGAGGAGGAATACGACGTATCCACCTACCCGCACAAGGAGGTCTATGAGCAGGTCCTGGACTACGACGAGCTGAGCCCGGAGATGCTGACCGGGCTGCAGAAGAAATACAACGCCGAGCGCGTGGTCGTTGAGCTCAACGGCATGCACCTGGCCTCGGATTTCTATCTCAAGACGCCCGACCACTGGAAGATCGCACAGGAGGTCATGTTTGCCGACGCGTCGACCTTCCTCAGCTACAACGCCAACATGCGCCAGCTCGTCGTGGACAAGCTGGCCGGGGCGGAGATGCTGGTTTTGAACCGCATGACGCCCGGCGCGGACGTCATGCCGTATCACAAGATCGCGCGTGCCGTCAACCGCCGGATCGAGATCCTCTACGAGTACACCGACGGCTCGACCCACTATGACGACATCGAGGATCCCCTGCCGTTCGACCTGAACGCCCCGGTCGTGGAGGTCAGGGACGAGGACTATGCCCTGTTCTACCGCGATATCACCGAGGAGCCCAAGAAATACGCCGGCAAGACCGTGAAATTCAAGGGGCAGGTGGCGCGGCTGCGCCGGGAAAAGGACGGCATGTTCGCCCCCGGCCGCTTCGTCATGACCTGCTGCGAGGCTGATATCACATTCATGGGCCTGCCGTGCCGGTTTGCCGGGGCTTCCGGGCTGGCGGCACGCAGCTGGGTCTGGGTCACGGCGACCGTCGAGGTCAAGTACCACTCGCTCTACAAGGGCGTTGGCCCCATCCTCACCGCCGTCAACGTCCAGCCCGCCGAACCCGCCGAGCAGAGCGTCGCGACCTTCTGAGCTTTCCAGAATACAAAACCGCCATGGCAGTCAGCTGCCATGGCGGTTTTCGTCTGTCCGTGCCGCGCATAGAAAACCCCGCCCTACCGGCATGGGGACAGGACGGGGCTTCCGGTATGGAGGGGGGAGCGCTCATTTCCCGAAAAGGGAGAATCGCTTTTTTTCATAGGGCTCGCTCGCGGCGCTCTGGACCTCATAGCCGGTCGCGTGGACCGCGGCCTTGACGGCTTCGACGTCCAGCGGCTCGTCTGTGATGACGACCGCTTCGCCCTTGGTGTGCGACGAGGAGACCTTTTTGACGGGGACAGCCTTGCGGATGGTGTCGTTGATGTGCGATTCGCACATGCCGCACATCATGCCGTCAATCTTCAGCGTGGTTTTGTACATAAGAAAGGCCTCTCATTCATGATGATGGCAGCAGCCCGCATTTGCGCAGTGCGCGCAGCCAGCGCCGCAGGTGCTCTTGCCCTGCTTTTTCTGCCGGATCAGATAGATCACGATTGCGACAACGATCGCCAGCAAAACTGCCGAGATCACGATCGTGCCAAGATTCTCTGCGAGCCAGGCAAACATGAAGATCACTCCTTGATAAGCTCGTTTGCGGAGGGGCGGCAAGACCGCAGGATCTGCGGTCTTGCCTGAAATGGATTGTGGAATATTACTTGATCTTTGCGGTCAGCTTGGTAGCCTCATGATAGGGCTTGACAAGCATGTAGACGATGAGGGTGAGCAGGGCCACACCGACGATCACGCCGAGGACGTTGCCGTTGCCGGTGAACAGAGCGCCGAACTGGTTGATCATGAGAGCGATCGCATAGGCGAAGCCGCACTGATAG
>DHKK01000118.1:0-512 GCA_002404795.1 Clostridiales bacterium UBA4696 | reverse complement strand
ATGGCGAACCAGGTCCACTTCTGGCTGTTCATCTCGCGCTTGATGGCGCCGATGGCTGCGAAGCACGGAGCGCACAGGAGGTTGAAGACCAGGAAGGAATAGCCGGTGATGCCGTTGAAGGCGCTTGCAAGGTTCTGATAGACCGTGCCGTCGCCGCCGCCATAGAGGATGCCGAGCGTGCCGACGATGTTCTCCTTGGCAACGAGGCCGGTGATGGAAGCCACGACTGCCTGCCAGTTGCCCCAGCCGAGCGGAGCAAAGATCCAGGCGATCGCGCCGCCGATCTTGGCGAGGATGGAGTAGTCGATCTCTTCTTCAGAGAGCATCCGGAAGCCGTCTTCGGCCCAGCCGAAGTAGGTGGTGAACCAGACAAAGATGGTGGACAGAAGGATGATCGTACCAGCCTTCTTGATGAAGGACCAGCCGCGCTCCCACATGCTGCGCAGGACGTTGCCGAGGGTCGGCCAGTGGTATGCAGGCAGCTCCATGACGAACGGAGCGGGATCGCCGGA
>DHKK01000012.1 GCA_002404795.1 Clostridiales bacterium UBA4696 | reverse complement strand
GGTACAGTAAGTGCCATTCGAGTACCTCAGAACCCTTGAAATATAAGGAGATAGAGGAAATTATGAAATTAGGTATCGTGGGACTGCCGAACGTCGGCAAGTCCACCCTGTTCAACGCCATCACCAACGCGGGCGCGGAGAGCGCCAACTATCCGTTCTGCACCATCGAGCCGAACGTCGGCATGGTCGCGGTCCCCGACGAGCGGCTGGACAAGCTCGCCGAGATGTACCACCCCAAGAAGAAGACCCCCGCGGTCATCGAATTCGTGGACATCGCGGGCCTTGTCAAGGGCGCGAGCCAGGGCGCGGGCCTCGGCAACAAGTTTCTGGAGAACATCCGCCGCACGGACGCCATCGTTCACGTCGTGCGCTGCTTTGATGACGAGAACATCATGCACGTTGTCGCAGACGCCAGCACGAACGTGCCCGTCGATCCCATCGGCGACATTGAGACGATCGACCTCGAGCTCATTATGGCCGACCTCGAGATGGTGAACCGCCGCGTGGAAAAGGCCACGAAGATGGGCAAGGGCGACAAGAAGTTCCTGCACGAGGCCGAGGTATTCAAGGCGCTCGCCGCGCATCTCGACGCCGGCAAGAGCGCGCGCACCTTTGAAGCCGACAGCAAGGAGGACGCCGAGCTGATCGCCACCGCCGACCTGCTGAGTCTCAAGCCCATCATCTATGCTGCAAACATGGACGAGGACGGCTTTGCCGACAAGGACTCCAACCCGTACTACAAGCTCGTTGCCGAGCTGGCGGCAAAGGAGGGCGCGGAGGTGCTGCCCATCTGCGCCAAGCTCGAGCAGGACATCGCCGAGCTCGACGGCGACGACCGCGCGATGTTTCTCGAGGAGCTCGGCATTCAGGAATCCGGCCTCGACCGCCTCATCAAGTGCTCCTACGCGCTGCTCGGCCTCATCTCGTTTTTGACCTACGGCGAGGACGAGTGCAGGGCCTGGACGATTAAGAACGGCACCAAGGCCCCGCAGGCCGCGGGCAAGATCCACTCCGACATCGAGCGCGGCTTCATCCGCGCCGAGGTCATCGCCTTTGACGATCTCAAGGCCTGCGGCACGCTGGCCAACGCCAAGGCGAAGGGTCTGCTCCGCAGCGAGGGCAAGGAGTACGTCATGCACGACGGCGACGTGGTCAACTTCCTGTTCAACGTGTAAATGCAAAATAAGAAAACCGCCAAACGTTCGATTTTTGTAAAGCAATACACATAATATGCGTGCTTCACGTAGGGGCCGATGCCTACATCGGCCCGAAGGGCAGTACGTATCCGCCTCAAACTTTCGTAAAAACGGCCAGCTCTGCCGGGGCGATGTGGGCATCGCCCCCTACGCATGGATCGGAAGTTTTGAATAGAAAAACACAGTCTATTTTGTATGCAAAGAAAACCGCTCTGCCATATGGCCATATGGCAGAGCGGTTATTTTTCTGTCTTTTCCGGCGGCATCTGGGCGTCGATGGCGTCGTTGATGAAGCGGTTCATGCTCTTTCCCTGCGAGGCGGCATAGTCGGAGATCTGCTTCCGCTTGCCTTTGGGAACGACGACGCTGATAAAATCGTATGCTTTTTTATTGTAGCGCGCGGTCGCTTCCTTCTGCGCATCCGAGTATGCCATGCTCTCACCTCATGTTTATACTACTGTAAGTATGAGGCGGAATGTATAATTCAATAAGTATATATTTGTGAAATTCCAACAATTTACATGCTTATATAAGTATAATATAATGGGAGCACCGGGGTTCCGGGGATATTATTCAGAAAAGAGGATGAAAGATGGACTACGAAGCGCTCTACGCGAAGATGGTCGAGGCGGCCGAACAGGCGATCGAGGCGATCGAGGCCGCCGATTACGGCCGGGCCAGACGGCTTCTGATCGCGGCGGAGCAGAGCTGCGAGGAAGCGTATCTGCAGAAAGCGGAGTGACTGCCCGCAAAAGGCCCGCCCTCCGGGATGCCGGAGGGCGGGCCTGCGTTTTGGGGGATCTTACTTCTGCAGCTTGTTGTCCACAACGTCCTTCAGGATCGCGGTGAAGGCATCGAGCGTCATGGCGCCGAGATCGCCGTCCGCGCGGTGACGCGGGGAGACGGTACCGGCCTCGATGTCGCGGTCGCCGACGACGAGCATGTAGGGGATCTTCTCCGTCTGCGCGTCGCGGATCTTCTTGCCGATCTTCTCGCTGCGGGTGTCGACCGTCACGCGGTAGCCCTGCGCGGTGAGCTTCGCGGCCTGCTCCTTGCAGTAGTCGACGGCGCGGTCGGTGACGGGCAGGAAGCGGACCTGCTCCGGGGCCATCCAGGTGGGCAGCGCGCCGGCATAGTGCTCGATCAGGTAGGCGAGCGTCCGCTCATAGCAGCCGAGGCTGGTGCGGTGGATGATGTACGGCAGCTTCTTCTCACCGTTTTCATCGGTGTAGTACATGCCGAAGCGCTCGGCAAGCAGCATGTCGATCTGGATGGTGACGAGGGTATCCTCTTTGCCGTAGACGTTCTTGTACTGGATATCGAGCTTCGGGCCGTAGAACGCGGCTTCGTCAATGCCGATGTCGTACTTGACGCCCAGATCGTCGAGGATCTTGGCCATGGCAGCCTGCGCATGATCCCACTGCTCCTTGGTGCCCTCATATTTGTTCTTGGGGTTCGCAGGATCCCACTGGGAGAAGCGGAACGTGCACTTGTCGAGCAGACCGACCGTGCCGAGGCAGTACTTGGCGAGATCAAGGCAGTCGCGGAATTCGTCCTCAAGCTGATCCGGACGCAGGACCAGATGGCCCTCGGAGATCGTGAACTGGCGCACGCGGATGAGGCCGTGCATCTCGCCGGAATCCTCATTGCGGAACAGCGTGGACGTTTCGCCCAAGCGCATCGGCAGATCGCGGTAGCTGCGGCCACGATTCAGATAGACCTGATACTGGAACGGGCAGGTCATCGGGCGCAGGGCGAAGCATTCCTTCGTCTCATCCTGCGGGTCGCCCATGACGAACATGCCGTCAAGATAATGATCCCAGTGGCCGGAGATCTTGTAGAGCTCGCGCTTGGCCATGAGCGGGGTCTTGGTGAGCAGATACCCGTGCGCCTGCTCGACGTCCTCGACCCAGCGCTGCAGCAGCTGGATGACGCGCGCGCCCTTCGGCAGGAGGATGGGCAGGCCCTGGCCGATGCAGTCGACGGTGGTGAAGAATTCCAGCTCGCGGCCGAGCTTGTTGTGGTCGCGCTTGAGGGCCTCGGCCTGTTCGGCGAGGTACTGGTCAAGCTCTTCCTTCTTCGGGAAGGCGACGGCGTAGATGCGCTGCAGCATCTTGCGCTTGGAGTCGCCGCGCCAGTAGGCGCCGCAGCACTGCGTGAGCTTGATGGCGTTGCCCTTGATGCGGCCGGTGGAGTCGAGGTGCGGGCCGGCGCAGAGGTCGGTGAACTCGCCCTGCCTGTAGAAGGAGATGTGCGCGTCGGCGGGCAGGTCGTTGATGAGCTCGACCTTGTACGGCTCGTCCTTTTCCTGCATGTATTTGATGGCTTCCTCGCGCGGCAGCTCAAAGCGCTCGAGCTTCAGCTTTTCCTTGCAGATCTTGCGCATTTCGGCCTCGATGGCGTCGAGATGCTCCTGGGTGAAGTTGAACGGGGCGTCAAAGTCGTAGTAGAAGCCGTTGTCGATCGACGGGCCGATGGCGAGCTTGACCTCCGGGTACAGACGCTTGACGGCCTGCGCCATCACGTGGGAACAGGTGTGCCAGTACGTCTTGCGGTACTGCGGGTTTTCGAATGTGAATTCATTGTTTTCGGACATAACATATGCCTCCTCATTTGATCTGGGGCAAAGCAAAAACGCCTCACCCCTGTCATTTCAGGGGTGGGGCGCTGTACGCTCCACGGTTCCACCCTGCTTACGGACTTCGTGTCCGTCGCTCGTGATCTCTGTAACGGGAGAACCCGGCGGCGCATTTCCGCGCCGCGGCTCAGAAGCGGTATCCGGGCGGGCCATGCCGAAGCTCTTGCACCATGTGAGCCTCTCTCTGCTGCATTGCCGCTGCCGGGACGTGTCTTCGTCGCTGCCTTTTGATGGACTTTACAATAGCACGTTTCCCGGGTTCTGTCAATGCCATTCCGTAAATAAAAATGGACAGGATTTTCCCGCAGAGCCGGTCGTTTTCCGGCGGCGCGGCGGGATTCCGCCTGTTTTTCTTGACGTTTTCAAAAAATGCGCTATAATAGCGCACATAACATTCTGTAACCGGGATGTTATGAATTTGTAAACAGAGACGCTGTGCGCGCGCAAGACCCGAAAGGAGGCTCTCTGAGATGAAGCTGAAATTACAGGCCCGCCGCCTCTGCCTGGCGCTGGCCGCGGCGGCGGTGCTGGCGGGCGGGTGGCTCGCCACCCAGGCCGCGCCGAAGCCGCAGGCCGCGGACACCCCGGCCGTGCAGACCGCGGCATCGGCCGCCGCGCCGGTCCGGACGATCGGCTATACCCTCGTCCCCCTGCCGCAGACGGACGAAAAAGAAGCCGAAGCCCCGGCCGACGATCCCGCCCCGGAGGAAGCGCCGGAAGAAGCGCCTGCGCCGGAAGAAGCCGCGGCCCCGGAGGATGCTGCGGCCGCGGATCCCAACGCCGTCCCGGACGATCTGGAGCTGCTCGACACATTCCTCGCCACGGCCTATTGCCAGACCGGCACCACGGCGACCGGCACCTACACGACCGTTGGCCGCACGCTGGCCGTCAACCCCGGCGTCATCCCCTATGGCACGCATGTGTGGCTGTATCTGGAGGACGGGACGCTCGTCGGCGACTATTACGCCGAGGACACCGGCGGCAACATGCTCGAGCACCCGTACGTCATCGACATCTACATGGGCACAGATTACGACACCTGCATCGAGTGGGGCGTGAAGCGCGTGCGCGTGTATGTGGAGAAGGACGCAGGATCCTGATTGAAAATCCGCCTTTCGTCTGGTATGATACCGGTATGAAAGGCGGATTTTTTATGGATCTTTGTAATATCACCGAAATCAAGGCGCTGCTGGCCCGGCATGGGTTCCATTTTTCCAAGGCCAAGGGGCAGAACTTCCTGACGCAGAGCTGGGTGCCGCAGAATATCGTGCTGGAGGCCGGGGTCGACGGGACCTGCGGCGTGCTTGAGGTCGGGCCGGGCATCGGGCCGCTCACGCAGCAGCTGTGCCGGCACGCAAAAAAGGTCGTCGCGGTCGAGGTCGACCGGACGCTTCAGCCCGTGCTGGCCGAGACGATGGTGGGAAATGAGAATCTGGAGATCATCTTCGGCGATATCCTGAAGACGGACATCCCCGCGCTCGTCCGCGAGGAATTCGCGGGCCTGCGCCCGATGGCCTGCGCGAATCTGCCGTACTACATCACGACGCCGGTTCTGGCGGCCCTGCTCGAGAGCCGGGCGTTCGAGGCCGTGACCGTCATGGTGCAGAAGGAGGTCGCGCAGCGCATCTGCTCGGCCCCCGGCCGGGGCGAATACGGCGCGTTCAGCGTCTTCTGCCAGTATTACGCCGAGCCGGAGCTGCTGTTTGACGTTCCGGCCAGCTGCTTCATCCCGCAGCCGAAGGTCACGAGCGCGGTTCTGAAGCTCACGATGCGCAAGGAGCCGGTCTGCGAGATCCGCGACGAGGGGATGTTTTTCAAGGTTGTCCGCGCGGCCTTCGCCCAGCGGCGCAAGACGCTGCTCAATGCGCTGGCCTCCGGCTTTTCGCAGTTTGACAAGCAAACGCTCGCGGACGTGATCGCCGCGTGCGGCTTCGCGCCCACGGTGCGCGGTGAGACGCTGGATATCCCCGGCTTCGCCGCGATCGCCAACGCGCTGGCGGACCGGTAAGGCATGTACTATATCTATATGCTCCGCTGCCGGGACGGGAGTCTTTATACCGGCATCGCGGCAGACATCGAAAAGCGCCTGCGGCAGCATGCGTCCGGCGGCGCGGCCTGCGCCAAATACACCCGCGCCCACCCGCCGGAGGCGCTCGCGGCTCTCTGGCAGGCGGAGGATCACGCGGCCGCCGCGCGGCTCGAGGCGCTGATCAAGCAGCTGCCGCGGGAAAAGAAGCTGGCGCTCGTCCGCCGGGAAGCGGACCCGGAGTCTCTCCTCGCCGCCCGTCTGCAGGGAAACCGCTACACCCGCCTCCCCACAGAGCCCTTCCAAGGCTCCCTTGTGTAAAGGGAGCTGGCGCGAAGCGCCTAAGGGATTGTTCCCCGCCTCAGCGGGTCAAAGGCTCCCCTTCCAGGGGAGCTGTCAGCCGCAGGCTGACTGAGAGGTTGTCGCAGATTTGCAACTGCAGTTGCCTCCGGCGG
Source organism: Clostridiales bacterium UBA4696 (assembly GCA_002404795.1). GTDB lineage: Bacteria > Bacillota > Clostridia > Oscillospirales > Oscillospiraceae > CAG-170. Next base: position 115 of record DHKK01000012.1, on the reverse strand, counting down.
CCCCTTCTTTTCCGTCTTGCCGGAAAAGAAGGGGGAGAAAAGGGGCGCTGGGTGACGTTTGGTGCATTCTGCCTCTGAATTTAGGCAATATCCTAGTTTTTGGTTGTCATTCCAC
>DHKK01000167.1 GCA_002404795.1 Clostridiales bacterium UBA4696 | reverse complement strand
TACGCGGTATTCAAGTTTACGACGGGCGCGTTTGTTGTCCGCACGTCCGCCGAAACGCTGACGATGCAGGAAGTCGGCGCGTTCATTGGCGAAGTTGTGCAAGCGGCTATTGTCTGCAAGATGGCGGAAAACGCTGACCCGGACAGACCGAAGCCGGAAGCGGCAGGCGGTCAAATCGCGTCGGCGGTTGCAGCGCTGACGGCAGCGATCAGGCGGGCAACCGGCGAAGCGCACACAGGCGGCGATCAGGCAGCGGCGGAAAGCCCGGAGGTAACAGAATGACATTCGGTACGTGTAGATACTGCGGGCAAGTCGTGAATTTGGACTGCGAAGAAGAAACGCAGGCAGAAGCCGACATGTAGTCGCCCTCGACTGCAAGGAACACGCAGTCCGGATTGGTGGAGACGATGTTGATGCACTGTGCGGAATAGTCCATCTCGCCGAGGTCGAAGGTCTCAAAGGCAGTGCAGTCATAGCCGAGCTCGGTGCTCTGATCGCGGAACTGGGTCGCATTGGTGATGGAAGCATCGCCCTGGCTGAAGAGGATCGCCACGCTCTTGGCGCCCAGCGTATCGATCATGTTCAGGCAGGCGGGAATGGTGTTATCCGTGTTGAACGAGCCGCGGAAGCCATATTCAAAGCCTTCGGGATCGAGCAGCGCGCTGGAAATGCCCATGACCATCGTGAACACACCCGCGTCGTTGAGCGTCTTGGACGAAGCGAGCACCTCGCTGGACATCGGGCTGCTGATGCAGATGGAGATCTTGTCGACCGTCACCAGCTTTGTTGCGACCTTGGCCGCTTCCTCGGTGGAGGAGGTCGTATCGTAGGAAGCCGTTACGATCTGCTTGCCGTTCAGGCCACCCTCTGCATTGATCTTCTTGATAGCAAGGTTGATGGCGTTGAGGTAATACGGGGAATAGGTCGCGTTCGCGCCGGACAGCGGGAGATAGTAACCGATGGTGACCGTGTCGCCGTCGGCGGCAGGCGCGGTATCCTGCGTGGGCTGAGACGTGTCGGCTGCAGGTTCTGCCGCAGCCGGGTGCGCGTCGGACTGTGCCTGTGCTGCGCAGCCGACAATGGACAGCAGCAGCATAGCGGCCAATAAGAATGCGAGGATCTTTTTCATTTCTGGTTTCTCCTTTTCATCTTGTTTTGTGTTGTCTGCGTTGTTGCTGTGTATGCTTTTGCGGGCTTGCATGCGTATGACGGTCCAGAGAACGGTGCGGCGGCCGCCATGCGTTTTGCTTGTCTCAAGCGTAAACGCCAAATCCCCGATTGTAAATTGATAATTGTCACTGCTTTGAATTATTTTCGCTATTCAGGTTAGAAATTGTTCATTTCCGAGAAAAGTGCTCAAAAAATATCCTTTTATTTCCTTGTGCGCGGCCTTATTTTTGATATAATAAACATAGCATAAGAAAATGAACAATTTCTTTCAGAGCATGGAGGAAGCGGCCCATGGATGTCCAGAACAGAACGACGGCCATTGGACGGCTGTCAGGTGCACTGAAAAAACAGAGCGTATTGAAGCTCAGCATGCGGCTGTATCTGCTGGGGATCGCGGCGGCCGCGCTGGTCCTGCTCATCAGCTTTGTTCTGCGTGAAAAAAACCGCGCCGAGCTCCAGCTGCAGCAGCAGAACGACGCCCTTGCCGCCGCGGCACAGAGCGTCGACGCAGAGCTATCCGGCTGCTGCAGCACCATCGCGCAGTTCATCAATAATCCGGATCTGAAAAAATACGCCTCTGTCACAGAACGTGATCTGCAGGCAGAGGTAGAGCTGACATACTATATTTATTTATCGACAGAGAACAACCCGGATCTTGTCAACTATTATCTGTATTACCCGGACACCAATGTCATCCTCTCCGCGCACAGTGCCGCCCGAGCGGCACAGAACTCCCCTTTCTACGCTGCCGTGCAGGCCTATACCAACCAGGAAACGACTATTTATTCGCTGGACGTGGATGGTCGGATTGGATTCCTGTTTCCATTCGATTCTCATTTTTATATTGCTTATGAGCTTGTCCGCAGCGCACCGGCGCTGGTTTTTGCTGAGCTGGATCTGAATACGATCTTCTCCGTGCTGCCCGAATCACTGCAGTCCGGGCGCAACGCACTCTATATCATGGACCCGGCCGGTACCGTCATCTACGAGAACACGTCTAACCGGTTGCAGACGCTTCTGTCAGACGGGACGCAGCGCTCGGTCCTCTCTGCTCGACCTGCACTCGGTCGACGACTATCTCACGGAGAAGCTCAGCCGTGTTCCCCAGCAGGCGGAGCCTCCGGCGGAGGCGTCAGCCCCATATCTCCCGGCGGAAAAGAAGACACAGGCGCATCTGAAGGCAGTCGCAGAGCAGATCCGCAGCGGCAAATTGCCGCTGGCGCAGGAGACAGTGCTGCAGTTCCTGCAAGAGCGTCTCAGTGAGGACCCTGGACTATACCGCAACGATCTGATTGCTGCGTGGATCTACCAGCTCTTCCTCGCGTTCTCCGTTTCGGAAGCGGAAGCATCCGGGATCGAGCTGGCGCAGCGCCTTGGCACGACGGAGCCGATCCCGGACGCGGACTGTCGGGAATTGCTGGGGCAGGTCATCCAACTGTGCAGCAGTTGCTATCTGAAGTCTCAGAACAAATACATTTTGGCCGCGAAGAAGCTGGTACAGGAGCAATACAGCGATCCGACGCTCTCACTCGCCTCTGTTGCGGAATCGCTCGGGATCCACCCGAACTACCTGAGTAAACTGTTCACGACCAGTATCAATCTGAATTTCATTGATTTCTTACGCAGCTACCGGGTCCAGCGATCCCGCGAGCTGCTCGAACGGGGACTGTCAGTCAACGCGGTGGCGGAGCAGACCGGTTTCTCCTCTCCGCAGTCGTTCATCCGAGTGTTCAAGGCGAGCGTCGGCTGCACGCCGGGACAGTATGGAAAACAGAGTAAATAAGAAAAAAGCCTTCCCCGGTTGGGGAAGGTTTTGGTTTGTCGGGATGCGCCCACCTCATCAGTCAGCCTGCGGCGAGTACCATCCCTCAGTCAGCTTCGCTGACAGCTCCCTCGTCAGAGGGAGCCTTTTTATCCGCTGCGGCGGGAGAGAACCTCTCAGGCGCTCCGCGCCAGCTTCCCTTTCGGGGCAATGTCATCAACTTAAG
>DHKK01000098.1 GCA_002404795.1 Clostridiales bacterium UBA4696 | reverse complement strand
GCCTTTTCTTTCCGCTGCGGCGGGATAAAAAAGGGGCTGCCGGAGGCAGCCCCTTTTCTATATCATATCAATACGTCCGGATCACAGCCTTGACCTTGCCCAAAATCTGCGCCTCATTGCCGTTGATCGGCTGATACGCCGGGTTCTCCGGCAGCAGCCAGACCTGTTTGCCGGTCTTCTGGAAGCGCTTGACCGTGGCCGAATCCTCGAGCAGGGCGACGACGATCTCGCCGTTGGTCGCGGTCTGCTGTGGACGGACGACGACTTCGTCGCCGTCAAGGATCCCCGCGCCAATCATCGAATCGCCGCGCACGCGCAGCGCGAAGCACCCGGCCTCGCCCTCCCACGGGATGTAGCCCTCGATATTCTCGACCGCCAGAATCGGCACGCCGGCCGTCACGACGCCGACGACCGGAATGCGGTCGGCCCGGTGCGCGTCCGGCAGGGTGATGGCACGCTTTTTCATATCGTCCATCTCGATGAGCCCGGCCTCGCGCAGCGCGCCGAGATGATAATGGACCGTCGCCGTAGACTGCAGGCCGACGGCCGCGCAGATCTCCCGCACGGACGGCGCATATCCGTTTTCTGCGACGAACTGCGTCAGAAACCGCAGAATCTCCTCGCGTTTGTTGCTTGTACGACCCATGCTGAACGCCCCTTTTTCATTGCTGGGACCAGTATAGCACATCCCGTCGCAAAAAGCAAACGTTTGTTTTACAAACCTTCCAGGTCAAACTCCGGGATATACTCCGCCGTCGCCGCGGAAAAATCCTGCGTGTAGCCGTTGTCCAGCTCCAGCAGATACAGGTAGGAGAGGACCGCGTCGTATTCCTCCTGCGTGATGCGGCGGTCCAGCGGCGGCATGGTCTTCGCCCGGCCCATGGGCACGTACTGGCTCATGAGGCTGACGAGCACGTCCTTTTTCGGGAACGTCTCCGCGATCCAGTCGAGCACGCCGAGGGAATTGTCGATGCAGCCGGGCAGGACCAGATGGCGGATGATGACGCCGCGCGTCATCTGCTCGTCTTCGATCACCGCGCCGCCCACCTGTCGGTACATCTCCCGGATGGCGGCAGCCGCCGTCTCCGCGTAATCCGGCGCGGCGGAGAGCTTCGCGGCCAGCCGGTCATCGCTGTATTTGAAGTCCGGCAGGTAGATATCGACCAGCCCCTCGAGCTGCCGCAGCGTCTCGACCGACTCATATCCGCCGCAGTTGTAGACCACTGGCACGGGCAGCTTCGGCGTCAGGGCCGGGAGGATGGAGGGCAGAAAGTGCGTCGGCGTGACGAGGTTGATATTCTGGCAGCCCTCGTCGATCAGCCGCTCAAACGCGGCGCGCAGGTCGGCAGGGGAGAGCGGCTTCCCGAAATTCTCCTGCGAGATCACCCCATTCTGGCAGAATGCGCAGCGCAGCGTACACCCGGAAAAGAAGACCGCTCCGCTGCCGAAGCTGCCGGAGATGACCGGCTCTTCCCAGTAATGCAGGGCGGCACGCGCGGCATGGATCTGATCCGGCATCCGGCAGAAGCCGAGCTGCCCCGCCGTGCGGTCAACGCCGCAGCGGCGCGGACAGAGGGTGCAATGACGATAATCCAGCATAAACTTCTCCCCAAGCAGTTGTGATACGCCCAGTATAGCGGCTTTGCGGACTTTACACAAGTTCCGATCTGTGATAAAATTGAAATCACATATAGGAGGAACATGCCATGAAAAAAATTCTCGCAGCCTCGCTGGCTGCTTTTTTGCTCTTTACCGTCACGGCCTGCGCCCGGCAGCCCTCGCCGCAGCAGACGCCGGAACCGGCCCAGCCCGTCACGCAGGAACCGGCCGTGCAGCCGGATGCCCCCGCGCAGGAGCCCACCGAGCCCATCCGCATCACGCCCAACCAGCAGGGGAGTGCCACCCCGTCGGACGCCGCCTGGCTCGACGAGCCGGATACCGTCCAGACCGATCTGGAAGAGATCGTGACCTGCACCTACACGCTGCCGCACCTGACGTTGGAGACGGACGAGGCCTCCGCCGCGGCCAACGCGGTCTTTGACACGCTGTCGCAGACCGTCCTCTCCTACGCGCAGGAGACCGTCTATCCCACCGCGCAGGAAAAGCAGGCCATCGGCTACGTCAACGGCGGCTACAGCATCAGCGAGGCGGATGGAACGCTGGTCGTCGACTATACGCTGTCCGTCTCCTATTCCACGGAGACCTCGGACCAGCAGTTCACGCACATCTATACCATCGATCTTTCCACCGGCGAGCTTTTGAAGGAGGAGTGAATGTTTCACGTGAAACATTCCTATGGACTATGAGCGAGTTACAACGCGGCGATCCGCTGCAGGTATCCATCGAGACCGCCACCGTCGACGGCTCCGGCGTCGCGCGGGTGGGCGGGCAGGTCGTCTTTGTCCCCGGGGCGCTGCCGGGCGAGCGCTGCAGCGTCCGCATTGCGCACGTCGGCCGTTCGGCCGTGTTTGCCCAGCTTCTTTCCGTTCTGACTCCGTCCGCGCACCGCGTGGAGCCGGATTGCCCGTATTTTCCCCGCTGCGGCGGCTGCACCCTGCGGCATATGGACTACGAGCAGGAGCTTGCGCTCAAGCAGGCGCACGTCCAGAGCTGCCTGACCCGCATCGGCGGGCAGACGATCTCTGCGCTCCCTATCACCGGCGCGGCGCAGACGGACGGCTATCGAAACAAAGTCCAGTTCCCCGTGCAGGAGCAGGACGGCCGCCCGGCCGCGGGCTTCTTCTCCGGTAAGACGCACCGGGTCATCCCGGTCCGGCACTGCCGCATCCAGCCGGACTGCGCGGACGCGATCCGCGGCGCGGTGCTATCCTGGATGGAGCAGTATCACATCCGCGCCTATGACGAGCAGACGCACACCGGCTATATCCGCCACATCTATATCCGTTTCGGCGCGGAAAGCGGGCAGATCCTCGTCTGCATCGTCGCCAACTGCGCGCAGCTGCCGAAAAAAAAGCAGCTCGTCGCAGCCCTGCTTGCCGCCGAGCCTGGCATCACGACAATCGTATTTTCGCCCAACACCAAAAAGGGCAATACCGTCCTCGGCACGGAATTCCAGCCGCTTTACGGTGACGGGACCATTACCGATACGCTCTGCGGGCTGCAGTTCCGCCTGTCCGCCCCGGCGTTTTATCAGGTCAACCACGCGCAGGCGGAGCGGCTGTATGAAAAAGCCGTGCAGCTGGCCGGTCTGACCGGGAACGAGACCGTCCTCGACCTGTACTGCGGCACGGGCACGATCACGCTCTGTCTGGCCCGGCACGCAAAAAAGGCCATCGGCGTGGAGATCGTCCCGCAGGCGATCGAGGATGCGAAATTCAACGCTGCGCAGAACGGCATGGAAAACGCCGAGTTTTTCTGCATGGACGCCGGTCAGGCCGCGAAAATGCTGGCGGACCGGCACACCCGGCCCGACGTCATCGTCGTCGACCCGCCGCGCAAGGGCGTCAGCGCCGACGTCATCGAGGCGATCGGGACCATGGCGCCGCAGCGCGTGGTCTACGTCTCCTGCGACCCGGCCACGCTGGCCCGGGACCTGAAGCTCCTCACCGCCGCCGGCTACACCCTCCAGACCGCCGAAGCCTTCGACCTCTTCCCCCGCTGCGCGCATGTGGAGACGGTT
>DHKK01000166.1 GCA_002404795.1 Clostridiales bacterium UBA4696 | reverse complement strand
TCAAACTTTTTATACCACTAGGTAAAATCCTAGTTTTTGGTTGTCGTTCCACATGATACTCACCTTACGGGTGTCTTACTACGCGCCGCCTGATACGGGGGTGTCGGATTTGCAGCTAGTTGCCGTAGAATGTTTGCTATCAATAGAAGGTGCAGCCTGAACTTGTCAGGCTGCACCTTTTTGCGGGGAAGGCTTTTAAGATGCGAACCGCCTTCTCCTGCGGAGAAGGCGGGATTTTGGTTATGCCAGGGTGGTGGCCATGACGGCTTTGATGGTGTGCATGCGGTTTTCGGCTTCGTCGAAGACGATGGACTGGGGGCTTTCGAAGACTTCGTCGGTGACCTCCATGGCGGTCAGGCCGTATTTTTCGCTGATCTGCTTGCCGATGGTGGTGCCGAGGTCATGGAACGCGGGCAGGCAGTGCATGAAGCGGCACTGCGGGCCGGCCTGGGCCATGAGCTTGGCGTTCACCTGATAGGGCAGCAGATCGTGGATGCGCGTCTGCCAGACCTCGTCCGGCTCGCCCATGGAGACCCAGACGTCGGTATAGATGACGTCCGCGCCGGTCACGGCGTGCATGGGATCGGAGTCAAAGTCCAGCGTCGCGCCGGTCCCGGCGGCGATCTTCTGGCAGGTCTCGATCAGGGCTGCGTCCGGGAAATATGCCTGCGGCGCGCAGGCAACGAAGTGCATGCCCATCTTCGCGCAGCCGACCATGAGGGAGTTGCCCATGTTGTAGCGGGCGTCGCCCATGTAGACGAGCTTTTTGCCCTGGAGCGCGCCGAAGTGCTCCTGAATGGTCAGGAAATCCGCGAGGATCTGCGTGGGGTGGAACTCATTCGTCAGGCCGTTCCAGACGGGCACGCCCGCGTATTTGGCCAGCTCCTCGACGATCGACTGGCCGTAGCCGCGGTACTCGATGCCGTCGTACATCCGGCCGAGGACGCGGGCGGTGTCGGCGATCGACTCCTTTTTGCCGATCTGCGAGCCGGACGGGTCGAGATACGTGACCGTCATGCCCAGATCGTGCGCGGCGACCTCAAACGAGCAGCGCGTGCGCGTGCTGGTCTTTTCGAAAATGAGCGCGGCCTGCTTCCCCTCGCACAGGCGATGGGGGATGCCGGCCTTTTTCTTTGCCTTGAGATCGGCGGCCAGCGTCAGAAAGTCCGCGATCTGCTCCGGGGTGAAATCAAGCAGTTTGAGAAAGCTCTGTCCTTTGATGTTCATGCAGTTCTCCTTTTTACGGATGCGCCGCGAGGAAGGCGGCGACGGAATCGAGCTGGGCCTGCACCGATGCGGGGCCGGTGCCGCCGGCGGAAATGCGGCGGGCGACGCAGGTCTTGAGCGAGATCTCGGTGTAAAGATCGTCTTCGAAGACGTCGGAATAGGTCTTATAGGTCTCGAGCGGCAGCTGCTCGAGGACGGTGTCGTGCGCGATGCAGTACGCCACCAGCTGGCCGGAAATTTTGTACGCGCTGCGGAAGGGGACGCCCTTCTTGGTGAGGTAATCGGCCAGATCCGTGGCGTTGATGAAGCCCTTCTGCGCGGCCAGCAGCATGTTTTCGGGTTTAGCCTTCATGGAAGCGAGCATCGGGGCCATGATCTGCAGGCAGAGCTTCGTCGTGTCGACGCAGTCGAAGACGGCCTCCTTATCCTCCTGCATGTCCTTGTTGTAGGCGAGGGGCAGGCCCTTGAGCGTGGTGAGCAGGGCGATGAGATCGCCGTAGACCCGGCCGGTCTTGCCGCGGCAGAGCTCAGCCATGTCGGGGTTTTTCTTCTGCGGCATGATGGACGAGCCGGTGGTAAAGCCGCTGTCGAGCTCGATGAACTGGAATTCCCAGCTCGACCACAGGATGAGCTCCTCGGAAAGCCGGGACAGGTGCATCATGATGAGCGCGCAGGCGCTCATGAGCTCGACGCAGAAATCGCGGTCGGACACGCCGTCGAGGCTGTTTTCGCAGATGGCGGAAAAGCCGAGCTTCTGCGCCTCCCAGACGCGGTCGGTCGGGTACGTCGTCCCGGCCAGGGCACAGCAGCCGATGGGGGAGGCGTCCATGCGCTGGCCGACGTCGGCAAGACGGCCATAGTCGCGCTCCAGCATCATGGCGTAAGCCAGCAGCTGCTGGCCGAAGGTGATGGGCTGCGCGCGCTGCAGGTGGGTATAGCCCGGCATGATGGTATCCTTGTGGGCGCTGGCCTGCGCGTGCAGGGACGAGATGACGGCCAGCACGAGCGACTGCAGCGCGGCGATCTCGTCTTTCAGATACAGCCGCAGGTCGAGCGCGACCTGATCGTTGCGCGAGCGGGCGGTATGCAGCTTTTTGCCGACGTCGCCGATGCGGCTGGTGAGCTCGGCCTCGACGAACATGTGGATGTCCTCGGCCTGCATGTCGAGCTGCAGTGCGCCGGACTGCAGGTCTGCGAGGATCCCGGCCAGACCGTCAATGATCTGGTCGGCGTCGGCCTGCGTCAGGATGCCGCATTTGGCGAGCATGGCGGCGTGGGCCATGGAGCCGGTGATGTCCTGCTGGTACATCCGGCCGTCGACGGCGATGGAGGAGTTGAAAGCGTCGGCCAGCGCCGAAGTCTCCGCCTCCGACCGGCCCGCCCAAAGTTTGTTCATGGTGTATCCTTTCTGATGAAAGCCCAAAGGCTCCCCTTCCAGGGGAGCTGGCTCGG
>DHKK01000049.1:6076-12166 GCA_002404795.1 Clostridiales bacterium UBA4696 | reverse complement strand
CTGAATTTGCGGTTTGGGTTTTTTCTATGCAAATCTGCAGCAACCTCTCAGTCACCTTCGGTGACAGCTCCCCTGGAAGGGGAGCCTGGGGGAACGAAAAAGCAGCCCGGTTGGGCTGCTTTTGGGGTTATTGGCCGGGGATGTCTCCGACGCCGTTCAGGATGTAGGTCGGGCGGTAGGGGTAGTCGTTTACGTCTGTGCGGCTCGTGCAGCCGGAGAGGACGAGGACGGTGGCGAGGCCGGATTCCATGCCGGCGATGACGTCGGTGTCCATCCGGTCGCCGACCATGGCGGCCTCTTCCGAGTGGACACCCAGCAGATGCAGGCCGGTGCGCATCATGAGCGGGTTGGGCTTGCCCATGAAGTAGGCCTTTTTGCCCGTCGCAAGCTCGATGGGTGCGACGAGCGAGCGGCAGGCGGGCGCGACGCCGAACTCCGTCGGCCCCGTAAGGTCGGAATTCGTGGCGATCAGCCGCGCGCCGTTCAGAACCAGCCGGACGGCCTTGGTGATGACCTCGTAATTATAGCTTGCCGTCTCACCGACGATCACATAATCCGGGTCGACGTCGTTCATCGTGACGCCCACGTCGTACAGCGCGTTCAGAAGCCCCGGCGCGCCGATCACGAACGCGGTGCAGCCCGGCGCCTGCTTTTTGAGAAATGCGGCGGTGGCCAGCGCGCTGGTATAGAAATGCTCCTCGCCGATGTCCAGTCCCATGCGCTGCAGCTTCTGCTGCAGCTCCTTGGGCGACCGCTCCGACGAGTTGGTCAGGAACAAAAACCGCTTGTCGTTTTCATTCAGCCAGTTGACGAACTCCGCCACACCCGGCAGCAGCTGGTTGCCGAGGTAGATGACGCCGTCCATGTCGCAGATAAAGCCCTTGCGTGCGCGTAATTCTTCCAGATTCATCTCTTGACTCCTCTCTTCCTGCTCCATCGGCAGGGTATCTTTTTTATTCGATCACGGGTTCAGTATATGGGAGAAAACACGGAAAAGCAAGTGATTTTACACAAATTTAACCGTAAAAAGTTGTGAAGTCTGACGATCAGCGGAGGAATCCCTCCAGGATCTTCTCCTCCGCCTCCTCCGGCGTCAGGCCGAGCGTCTCGAGCTTGAGCAGCTGCTCGCCCGCGATCTTGCCGATGGCGGCCTCGTGCATGAGCGCGGCGTCGACATGGTTGCAGGAGATCTCTGGGATGGAGCGGACCTTGGCCGCGCCCATGATGATCGAGTCGCACGACACGTGGCCGAAGCAGGGGGCGTTGCCCTGCACGCGGGGATAGAAGATCTGTGTGGAAGCTTCCTTGGCGACCGACCGCGACACGACGCGCGTGCGTGAGCCTTCGCCGTTCAGGATCACATCCATCTCGCTGACGGCGTGCTGATCGCCCGCGGTCAAGAGTTTTTCGTTGATCTGCACCTCGGAGTTTGCGCCGTTGGCCTCGCATTTGGTATAGCGCTTGGTGTCGTCGACGCCGCCGATCTGGCTGGTGTCCATGACGATGGACGCGCCCTCCTCGAGATAGACGATGGTCTGCGGGTTCAGGATGCGCTTGCCGCTGCCTTCGCCCTCGCCGTAGTGCTTTTCGATATAGTGGACCTTTGCGTTTTTGCCGATGTAGAAGGTGTGGATGCCGTCGTGCTCGGAGTCGCAGTCGCCGCAGTTGTGGATGCCGCAGCCAGCGACGATGGTCACGTCCGCGCCCTCGCCGACAAAAAAGTCGTTGTAGACCAGATCATGGAAGCCGGACTTGCTCAGGATGACCGGAATGTGGACGTTTTCACTCCTGGTGAAGGGGGCGATGCGGATGTCGATGCCGTCCTTGTCGGTTTTGGAGATGATCTGGATGTGCTCGGAGTTCTGGCGGAATTCCTTCTGCCCGTCGAGGCGGATGTTGACCGCACCGTCGGGGATGGAGACCATGTCAGAGACAGTCTGCAGGATGCTTTTCTGGATGTCGTTCAGCATGTTCCGTTCACCTCCAGCAGATTGCAGCCTGCGACGGTCTGGGACAACAGGCGGGGATAGAGCGCGTCCGCCGTGCCGCGGCCGGCGATCTCGCCGTTTGCCAGCAGGACGATCTCGTCGGCCAGGCGGATGATGCGCTCCTGATGGGAAATGATGATGATCGTGTGGCGGCCCTTCTCATGCAGGTCACGGAAGGTCTCGGTCAGGCGGGCGAAGGACCACAGGTCGATGCCGGCCTCCGGCTCGTCGAAGATCATAATCCGGGAATTTTTGGCCAGCAGCGTGGCGATCTCGATGCGCTTGACCTCGCCGCCGGACAGGCTCGTGTCCACGTCGCGGCCGAGATAATCCCGCGCGCATAGGCCGACCTGCGTCAGGTAGGAACAGGCCTCGTCGTGCGAGAGCGTCTTTCCGGCCGCGATGGTCAGCAGGTCCGAGACCTTCAGACCCTTGAACCGCGGCGGCTGCTGGAAGGAGTAGGAGATGCCGCGGCGGGCGCGGTCGGTGATGGAGAGGGGCGTGATGTCTTCGCCGTCAAGCAAAATCTGGCCGCCGGTCGGCACGGCAAGGCCCATGATGAGCTTGGCGAGCGTCGTCTTGCCGCCGCCGTTCGGGCCGGTGATCACGAGGAACTTTCCGTCCTCAACGTCCAGACTGACGTTTTTGACAATGTCTGTGCGGCCCTGCGCGTCGCTGGCCGTCAGGCTGAGATTTTTGAGTGTCAGCATGTAGGATCCTCTTTTTCTGAATCATAGTTATCATATTTATACCATAGTTTGTTCATTTGCGCAACGAATAGCCATTTTTTCCAAAAAATTTTCTCCGTTTTTTCGAAAGACACCGGCGAGCCGCCCCGGCGCAGGCGGAATCCTGCGGGGCAATCGGCGGTTTTTACGCAAAACCGCGAAACATGCCCTGTTTTGTCCGGCGAAAAAGCGCCTGTGCCCTTGCCAGCCGACGCAAGGTCTGCTATAATACAGGCAGAATGACCTGATAACGAATGGCCTGAGAAAGGAGTGTGGTGCGCATGTCCGGTCTGTCCGCGGTGGTCTTTGTGCCCGATGATACTGGTAAAACCGGATATTCCCGCCCAATGATGCTGCAGGCGATCATGGGGACGCCGCTGCTTGCGTGGCTGACGCGTTCTCTAGCCGCCGGCGGGGTTGGGCGCTTCTTTTTGGTCTGCCACGAGCGGTTTTTATCGGAGGCGCGGCAGTGCTTCCCCGGCGACTGCGACCTCAGCTGTGCCAAGCTCGAGGAGACGGCCGACCAGCTCCACGTCTTTTTGTCCACCGCCGACGAGCAGGAGGAGGACGTCATCGTCGTCACCGGCCCTGCCGTCATCGATCCGTTCGCCGTGGATGAGGATTCGTTCTCCGGCGTGCCGGTCGAGAGCGGCGTGAGCGCCGTCAGTCGTCAGGCGCTGATGGATGCGCTGGACGATACGTTTATCTTCACCGATTTCCTCAAGGACCACGGCGTGCCCTATACTGACCGGGACGGCGTGTACGCCGTCTGCTCCATGCAGCAGCTGGCCGAGTGGCAGCCGCTGCTGAGCCGCGGCGTTCTGTACAATCTCGCCGCCGCAGGCGTGTCGATCTGGGATTATAACAACACGTATGTCGAGCCGACGGTCTTCGTCGGGGCCGGGACCGAGCTTCTGCCCGGGACCGTGCTGCGCGGCACGACCTCCATCGCCGACGGCTGCACCATCGGGCCGAACAGCTATCTGGAAAACGTCAAGGTCGGCGAGGGGACGAAAATCAACGCCTCGCAGGTCTACGATTCCGAGATCGGCAGCGACACGACGGTCGGACCCTTTGCCTACGTCCGTCCGGGCTCGCGGATCGGCAGCCACGTGCGCTGCGGCGATTTTGTGGAGGTCAAGAACTCCACCATCGGCGACGGCACGAAGATCTCGCACCTGACCTACGTCGGCGACAGCGACGTGGGCAGAAACATCAACTTCGGCTGCGGCACCGTGACCGTCAACTATGACCGGGTCCACAAATCCCGCACCGTCATCGACGACAACGCCTTCATCGGCTGCAATACGAACCTCATCGCGCCCGTCCATGTGGGCGAGGGCGCGTATATCGCCGCCGGGTCCACCGTGACCGACGATGTGCCGCCCGCAGCGCTCGCCATCGCCCGCGCCCGCCAGCAGAACAAACGCGACTGGGCGAACCGGCATAAGCTGAAAGAAAATAAATAAAACGCAGCGGCGGCAAGCAGATATGCCGCGTAGGGGCCGATGCCCACATCGGCCCGTCCGGTACCGATGAATTTGCCGCAGGGCCTTTCGTTTCGGGCGTGCATTCTGCGCGGGCCGATGTAGGCATCGGCCCCTACGGCCTGATTGGAGAGGCAACTATGTTTTCCCGGCGGCGCGTGCCGCCTTCAAATACATACAGAACAACACAGAACAGAGCGAATCACACAAGAGAGAGGGTAATTTCATATGATTTCTCATGGTAAGAACGTCAAGGTATTCTGCGCGAACGCCAACCGCCCGTTTGCTGAGGGCGTCTGCCGCAAGCTGTGGCTGCCGCTGGGCGACTGCACCGTGACCACCTTCGCCGACGGCGAGGTCTCCCTGACGATCAATGAATCTGTCCGCGGCAGCGACGTGTTCCTGGTCCAGTCGACCTGCAAGCCGGTCAACAACAACCTGATGGAGCTGCTCATCATGATCGACGCCTGCCGCCGCGCTTCCGCCGGCCGCATCACCGCCGTCATCCCGTATTTCGGCTATGCCCGCCAGGACCGCAAGGCCAAGGGCCGTGACCCTATCTCCGCAAAGCTCGTCGCCAATATGATCGAGGCCGCGGGCGCCGACCGCGTGCTGACCATGGATCTCCATGCAGCCCAGATCCAGGGCTTCTTCGACATCCCTGTCGATAACCTGCTCTCCAACCCCATCTTCGTGAAGTATTACATGTCCAAGTTCGAGCATCCGGAAGAGATGGTCGTCGTCTCCCCGGACGTCGGCTCCGTCGCCCGCAGCCGGACCTTCGCCAACAAGATGGGCATGAACCTCGCCATCGTCGACAAGCGCCGCGAAAAGGCCAACCAATGCGAGGTCATGAACGTCATCGGCGACGTGAAGGGCAAGAAGTGCATCCTCTTTGACGATATGGTCGATACCGCCGGCTCCCTGTGCAACGCGGCCAAGGCCATCGTGGAGATCGGCGGCGCGACCGAGGTCTATGCCTGTGCGACCCACGGCGTGCTCTCCGGCCCGGCCAATGAGCGCATCGCCAACAGCTGCATCAAGGAGCTGACCTTCCTCAACACCATCCCGCCGCTCGAGGGCGCATGCAGCAAGATCAAGTATCTGGACGTTTCCCCGATCTTTGCCGACGCCATCCAGAGAATTTACGAAGAAAACTCGATGTCTGTTCTGTTCTGATTTTTATGCTGTTTCAAAGACCCAATTATGACTGGCTGATCGCGGGGCTCGGCAATCCGGGCGCCGAATATGAGAAGACCAGACACAATACCGGTTTTATGACCCTTGACCTGCTGGCTGCGCGCCTGCAGGTCAAGGTTTCCAAGGAGCGCTTCAAGGCGCTCACCGCGCAGGCGGACTTTGATGGCCAGCGGCTGTTTCTCATGAAGCCGCTGACATATATGAACGCCTCCGGCATCGCCATCGAGGCCGCCGCGCATTTCTACAAGATCCCGCCGGAGCGGGTACTCGTCCTGTTTGACGATATCTCGCTCCCCGTCGGCAAGCTCCGCATCCGCAAAAACGGCTCGGCCGGCGGCCACAACGGCCTCAAGTCCATCATTTCCTGCCTGGGCTCCGACCAGTTCCCGCGGGTCAAGATCGGCGTCGGCGCCAAGCCGCACCCGGACTACGACCTGGCCGACTGGGTGCTCTCCACCGTGTCGAAGACCGAGTGGCCCGACTATCAGGACGCGATGGAGCACGCGGCGGAGGCGGCGCTGTGCATCGTGAAAAACGGCTGCGAAAAGGCGGCCGCGGAATATAACGGTAAGCGGTTTTAAGCGATTTGCCGGATAAAAAATAAGAAAAACAATGACGCATAGGAGAAGCTCTCCTATGCGCGTTGCCTGTTTGTCTGAAATTTCTGAGGCAGCACCGCACAATTCG
>DHKK01000049.1:0-5999 GCA_002404795.1 Clostridiales bacterium UBA4696 | reverse complement strand
ATTTCAAGCTTTTCAAACCGCAGAATTGGCGGAAAAGATCCGTCGAAGCGCGCAGACGCAATTGTGCGGTGTTGCCTTAATTTGTTTTTTAGGAGAAGACCATGAACGTTCTGCTTTCGCTTCTGCAAAAGAGCCCGGATTATATGCAGCTGCTTCAGGCCGTAGAGGCGAAGCAGGCCGCTGCCGTCTCGGGCCTGAGCCAGGCGCCGCGGAGCCATGTGCTCGCGGCGCTGCACGAGCATTCTGGCCGCCCGCTCGTCGCGGTGTGTCAGGATGATCTGGCGGCTTCCCGGCTCGCGTCGGAGCTCGGCGCGTTTCTGGGCGAGCAGCCGCCGGTGCTGCCGTCGCGTGAGCTGACGCTCGCGGGGGCCATCGGCGTCTCACGGCAGTGGGAGCAGAAGCGGCTGCGGCTGCTGTATGCGTTGGCGCAGGGGCAGGTGCCGGTTTTGGTGACGAGCCTGGATGCGCTGCTGCTGCGCACGATGCCGCGGGAGGTCCTGTTCTCGGCCTCCGTGCGGCTGCGGTGTGGGGCGGAATACAACGTGGACGATCTGGTCGCCCGGCTGACGCGGGCGGGCTATACCCGCGCGAGCCTCGTCGAGGGCGTGGGGCAGTTCGCGCTGCGCGGCGGCATTCTGGACGTGTATTCGCCCGCGTGCGAAAACCCGCTGCGCGCGGAGTTTTTTGGCGACGAGCTCGACACCATGGGCTATTTTGACCCCATCACCCAGCGGCGCACGGAAAACGTGGAAGAGGCCGTCCTCCTGCCCGTGGCGGAGACGGAGGCGCATCTGCACCCGCAGGGCACGGCGGGCCTGTGCGAGGATCTGCGCGCGATCATCGCGCGCCAGCAGCGCCGGAAAACGCCCAATCAGGCGCTGATCGGCACCCTGCAGAAGGACTGCGAGGCGCTCGAAAATGAGACGCTTTTTGCCAGTGCCGACCGCTATATGGCGCTCATCTATCCGGAGTTCACCACGGCCGCCGCGTATTTGTCGCAGGAGGCGGTCGTCGCGTTCTGCGACCACGGGAATCTGCAGCGTGCGGAGAAGGAAAAGGCGGAGGAATTCGGCCTGCTGCTCGATTCGTTTTTGACCTCCGGCACGCTGTTCGGCGAGCTCTGCGATTATTACGGCTCGATCGAGGATCTGGCCGCGCAGCTGCGCGGCCGGGCGGTCGTCTACTGCGACGGCTTCCTCGCGGCCCGGTATCCCGAGAGCCTGCCGCCCAAAAAGCTCCTGTCGTTCACGGCCCGGCAGCTGCCGGGCTACGGCGGCAGTCTGGAGACGGCGGCGTCGGACCTGAAAAATTACGCGGCCAACCAGTATGGCTCGATCGTCCTGTGCGGCGGCCAGCGGCGCGGGGAGATCTTAAAGGACCTGCTGGCGCAGAACGGGCTGAACGCGCTTCTTGCGTTCCCGCTCACGAAGCTGCCGCAGCCGGGGCAGATCCTGCTCGCGCCGGGCTCGCTTCCCGCGGGGCTTGAATACCCGACGCTGAAATTTGCCATCTTAACAGAGGGGCAGATCGCCGTCCGGCAGGAGCGGAAGAAAACGCGCGCCCCGAAAAAGGCTACGAACCGCAAAAAGCTCGATTCGTTCACCGACCTCACGCCCGGGGACCTCGTCGTCCATGAGCACCACGGCATCGGCCGCTACGTCGGCATGGAGCAGCTGAAGGTCGGCGGCGTGACGAAGGATTACGTCAAGATCGCCTATCAGGGCACGGACTGCCTGTACGTCCCGGCCACGCAGCTCGATCTTGTCAGCAAGTATATCGGCGCGGGTGAGGATACGCCCGTGCGCCTCAACAAGCTCGGCGGCGACCAGTGGCAGAAGACGAAGGCGAAGGCCAAGGCCGCGGCCAAGGATCTGGCCGCGGGCCTCATCAAGCTCTACGCCGAAAGAAAGCGGCTGCCGGGCTTCGCCTTCGCGGCGGATTCGCCGTGGCAGCAGGAATTTGAGGAGAGCTTTGAATACGCCGAGACCGACGATCAGCTGCGCTGCATCGACGAGATCAAGCGCGATATGGAGTCGCCGTCGCCCATGGACCGGCTGCTCTGCGGCGATGTCGGCTTCGGCAAGACGGAGGTCGCGCTGCGCGCGGCCATGAAGTGCATCCTCGACGGCAAGCAGGTCGCCATCCTCGTGCCTACCACGGTCCTTGCCCAGCAGCATTATCTCACGGCTATGCGCCGCTTTGCGACGTTCCCGGTCACGATCGACGTGCTCTCCCGCTTCCGCACGCCCGCGCAGATCAAAAAGACGCTCTTTGACCTGCAGTCCGGCAAGATCGACCTCATCGTCGGCACGCACAAGCTGCTGCAGAAGGAGATCCATTTCAAGGACCTGGGCCTCCTCATCGTCGATGAGGAGCAGCGCTTCGGCGTGACGCACAAGGAGCGGCTGAAGGAACTTTCCCGCGGCGTGGACGTCTTAACCTTATCCGCAACGCCCATCCCGCGCACGCTCAATATGGCCCTGTCCGGCCTTCGCGACATGTCCACCATCGAGCAGCCGCCGCAGGACCGCTATCCCGTGCAGACCTTTGTCCTCGAGCATCAGGACGGCATCCTCGACGAGGCCATGCGGCGTGAGCTTGCGCGCGGCGGGCAGGTCTATTACCTGCACAACCGGGTCGAGTCGATCGACCAGTGTGCCGCGAAGATCAAGCAGCGCATCCCGGAGGCGGAGATCGCCGTCGCGCACGGCAAGATGAACGAGGAGCAGCTCGGCGACGTCATGCAGTCGATGTCGAACGGCGAGATCCAGATCCTCGTCTGCACCACCATCATCGAGACCGGCATCGACATCCCGAACGTCAACACCCTCATCATCGAGGACGCCGACCGCCTCGGCCTTGCCCAGCTGCACCAGATCCGCGGCCGCGTGGGCCGCTCCAGCCGCCACGCGTATGCCTACCTGACCTTCCGCAAGGGCAAGGTCCTCTCGGAGATCGCAGAGAAGCGGCTCGACACCATCCGCGAATACGCGGAGTTCGGCTCCGGCTTCAAGATCGCCATGCGCGATCTGGAGATCCGCGGCGCGGGCGATCTGCTGGGCGCGGAGCAGTCCGGCCACATGATGACCGTTGGCTACGACATGTACCTGAAGCTGCTCGAGGACGCCGTGCTCGAAGAGCGCGGCGAGGAAGCGCAGAAGGAGCCCGAGTGCACGGCGGATCTCACCGTCACGGCGAATATCAACAAGGACTACGTCTCCTCCGGCGAGCAGCGGATGGACCTTTACCGCCGTATGGCGGCCATCCGCACCAAGGAAGACGCCGACGAGCTGCTCGACGAGATCGTCGACCGCTTCGGCGATCCTCCGAAGGGCGTCATGAACCTCATCGCCATCGCGCTGCTGCGCGCACGCGCGGCGGCCGCCGGCATCACCGAGATCACGCAGAAGGACGGCGCCATTCTTCTGTCCCTCGCCACGATGGACTTTGCGGCCATCTCGGCCTGCTGCGCCGAGGCGCAGTTCAAGGGCCGGATCTTCTTCTCGGCGGGCAAGGTCCCGATGCTGTCCGTGAAGCTCAAAAAGGGCGAGGATGCGCTGAAGCTCGCCACGCAGCTCGTGGGGACCTATGCCGCCATGCGCGCGCAGACGGCCGAAGGGTGAAATTATTCATAGAAAATTCAGAATTCCGGGGCCCGTTCCTGTCGGGAATGCCGTTGCAAAAAACCGACGTTTTATGTATAATACAGACACAAAAAAGATTATGTCGCCCTGTGGCGCTTGAATAGGAGGGATCCTTATCAGAAAGAAAGGCAGATTTGAGGCCAGCCGCCCCGCCACGCACAAGACTTCGGCGGAGAAGGCCGCTGCGTCCCCCAAGAAGAAACCGTCCGCCGCCTCCGGAAAGAAGATCGCGGTCATTGCCGGGTGCGTAGCACTGCTGGCGGTGCTCGGCGTTTGTACCTATGGCTTTATCCTGAAGGGAAGCGACACGATCTTCCCGAACGTGTATGTCGCGGGCGTCGACGTCGGCGGGCTCAAGCGCGACGCGGCCATCAACGCCGTGAAGCTCGCGGTCGAGCAGGAGACTGCCGCCGACACGCTGACTGTCGTCCTGCCGGACCGGACGATCGAATTCACCCCAGAGGTGACGAACGTCGCCCTGAACCCGGATGAGGCGGCCGACGCCGCCATGAACTACGGCCGCGACGGCGGCCCCATCAAGGCGCTCATCACCTACCAGAAGGCGAAAAAGGACCGGCAGGATATCGCGCTGGAGTCCGGCAAGAATCTGGACACGACGTATATCCGCGACCTGATCGACCAGACCGCCCGGGCCTGCGCCTCGGAGAAGATCGACCCGATCGTCACCGTTGACGCCGACGCGAAGACCGTCACGGTCGTGACCGGTTCGCCGAAGATCTCGCTCGACGCCGACAAGCTCTACGACGAGGTCGTCGCGCGGTTTGAAAGCGGCGATTTCTCCGACCTGAAATTCGACTATGACACCGAGCCCTGCGCCCCGGTCGACCTGCAGACGTACTACGACCAGTTCGCCACCGAGATGAAGGACGCGTATTACGACGAGGAAAAGAAGGAGCTCGTGGCCGAGAAGGTCGGCTTCGGCTTTGACGTGTCGTACTACACGCAGCAGATCGCCATGGCGGACCCCGGCACGACGATCACCATCCAGGCCGAGGAAATGCAGCCGGAGGTCACGCTGGCGGATCTAGAGAAGGAATACTTCGCCGACGTGCTCGGCTCCTGCGACAGCCCGCACACCGCGCAGGCCGGCCGCACCAAGAACCTGGAGCTCGCCTGCAAGGCCATCGACGGCACCATCCTGAACCCCGGCGACGAGTTCTCATTCAACAAGATCGTCGGCGAGCGCACGGCGGAGAAGGGCTATCAGCCCGCCATCGTCTACCAGACCGGCGGCAAGAGCGAGGCCGAGGAGGGCGGCGGCGTCTGCCAGGTCGCCTCGACCATCTACACCGCCTGCCTCTACGCCGACCTCAAGGTCACCGAGCGGGCCCCGCACATGTTCACCGTCACCTATGTCCAGCTGGGCATGGACGCGACGATCTACTGGGGCAGCCTCGACTATAAGTTCGTCAACAGCACCGACCATCCGCTGCGCATCGACGCGTCGGTCTCCGGCGGCTATGTCCACATCAAGCTCATGGGCACCACGCCGAAGGATAAGAGCTACGACCACATCGTCCTGCACAACGAGGTCATCGCCACCCGCCAGCCGAAGACCGTCATCGACGGCACGGAGACCGAGATCACCGACGCCGGGACCGGCGTGGACGAGAACGGCAACACCGTCAATCTCGTCGTCGACAAGGATGGCAACAAGTACGTCAAGGGCGAGATGGTCAACTACGCCTACACCGGCAAGACCGTCAAGGCCTACCGCGATTACGTGGACGCAAACGGCAAGGTCCTGAAGACCGAGCTGCTGCATACCGATACCTATAAGCACCGCGATACGTCGTACAAGTGCACGCCGTACGTCGAGCCGGAGGTCCCGGAGGAGCCGGATGAACCCGATCCGACCGATCCCACGGATCCCACCGATCCGACCGACCCCGGCACCGACATCCCGACGGAGCCGACCGAGCCCACCGGCCCGAGCATCGACCCGTGGGACTGACCGGAGATCACAAAAGAAAACAGACAACACAAAGCGGCAGCCCTGGACTTGGGGCTGCCGCTGGTGCTATATTCTGGGTCTGTATCGAAAACTCAGGCGATCCATTTGGACGGATGGAAGCTGAAATATAGCTGGGGTCAAATCGTCACGCCAGCCATTTCGAGAATGGCAGGGACGTTCTTTTCCGCGCCGATGGCCATGATGTGCACGCCGTCACACAGGTGCTCATCCTTGATCCTGGCGATCATCTCTGCGGCCATCTCGATGCCGAGCTGCATGGGCAGGCCCTTGACGCCCTTCTCCTTGCCCTCGGCGGCGGCTGCGGCCAGACGGTCGATCATATCCTGCGGCACGGCGATGCCGGGGACGTTCTCGTTCAT
>DHKK01000083.1:3190-13758 GCA_002404795.1 Clostridiales bacterium UBA4696 | reverse complement strand
GTGCCGATGGGCTTGATCCACTCCGTGGTAAAATCGCCGAGACCGGCGAATGCGAAGATGAGACCGGCGACGATACCGGCCAGCATGCCGATGAATATCCATGCCGGCAAGCTGAGCGTCTTCTTTTCTTTCATGCTTTCCTTCTCCTTTTCTTTTTTGAGGATATCCCTCAGATTGCACTCATCATACCATAAAACGGATAGCCGGTAAAGACAAACTGCCTAATCTTAACGAGATGTTAACGTTATGAATGAGCATAATGCACAAAAAGGCGCAAAAAAGGGGACGCGCACGAACCGTGCGCGTCCCTATGTAGCAATGGTGTCAGTCCTTGATCTCGCGGATGGAGATGAACCGGAGCTGGTTGAGCGGCTTGCCGGTCTTGCTGGCGACGATGGCCATGAGCATGGCGGCTGTCTTGTCGGGCACGTCGTGCAGGGCGATCTTGCCGGCGGTGCCGGGGGCAGGGACCGTCTTCGTAGCGGGCGCAGCGGGGGCTGCGGCGGGCGCGGCAGCGGGCTCCGCGGATTTTTTGCGGTTGATGATCGCGCCGGCAATCTTCGTGACGTACATCAGAAGGATCAGGCCGAAAAAGACGACGGCCATGCCGAGCACGACGATCAAAGCGGCGGTACCGATGGAGATCTTCTCCATCGCGGCGTTTACCAGAAACATGTTTCTTCCTCCTCACAAAGCGCCTGCGCGCTCCGATTTTCGGGGCTATTATACCGCAGGAGGTCGTTAATTTGGTGTTAAAAAACGAACGGCACAAAAGCGGCACAAAAGGGCTTGCAAAGCGGAAAAAACATGGTATAATGAACGTGGAAAGTAAACAAGGCGGGTCGGTCCGCCCGGTTTTGAACGGAAGCCGGAAGCGGAATGGGGTGCGAAGCCCCGCGAGTGGGTCACTGTGATGCGCGCATGCCGCGCTAAGTCAGATACGTAAGGACCAGACCTGTGCTCCTGCCGTCACCGGGAGTCGATGGACGAATGTTTGTCCGCACGGCTGGTGGCTGTGCGGACTTTTTATCTGGCGCTGCGCTCCATTTTCCCCCGGAGCCTGCCGCCGCTTGGAAAGCTGCACACCCCATGTGCTTTCCGGGCAGCGTGCGCAGATCCCCCTCTGCAAACGCCTGTCAGCAACACAATACCCCTCCGGCGTCGGGAACCGCCGGAGGGGTATTTGTCTGCTTTGCCGGCTGCCGCGCCTCACGGCAGGTCCATATCCGGGATGGAGATGTTGTCGGTGCCGTGGGCCTCAAATTCGGCGATGTAGTCGTCCATACGGGAGACGAGCGCCTCGTAATTGTCGTTGGAGACGGGCTGATAGTCCATGTCGCGCCGGGCCAGCTCCTCGGCCAGGATCTCGTAGAAGACGGTGTCCTCGTAATCCATGATGGCCTCGTGGATGCCCCCGTCGGAGAAGGCGCGCGACGGAACGTCCGTGCCCTCATACCGCTCGACGAGCGCGTCCATGCCGTTGCCGCGGCAAAGGGCGAAGAGCTTCGATTCCAAATCATCATAATCTGCGAAGCGGTCGTCGCCGCGGGTCGAGTTGAGGATCCAGTTACCGATATAGACCATATCCAGAAGCCGGCGGAACTCCTTTTTTGACAGATCGATCTGCATGCCCAAAGCCTCCTCTGCAATAACGCTCTAAACATTATATACAGGTTGCACCGGATTTTCTACTGTTAAAATCACAGTATTATGGAAAAAGATACTTGAGTTCTGCGGCAGTTTCGCATATGATAGGTATGCCGCTGCGATTGCTAGGATGCGGCGGCGGAAAAGAGGGTCCTGTTTTGAAAAAACTGAGTGTCTGTATTCTGTTCGGCGGCGTCTCGTCGGAGCACGAGGTCTCGCTGCGGTCAGCCGAGTCTGTGCTGAACCATATCGACAAAGACAAATATAACATTTTCCCGGTCGGCATCACCAAGGACGGCGACTGGATCCTGTTCGGCGGCAAGGACTACGGCATGCTGCCCGCCGGCACCTGGCAGAACTGCGAGGAAAACCGCCGCGCGGCCATCTCGCCCGTACGCGGCCAGGGGCTGCTGAGCTTTGAAAACGACTGTGTCGTGCGTGAGCGCATCGACGTCGTCTTCCCCGTCATGCACGGCGAAAACTGCGAGGACGGCGCGATCCAGGGTCTGCTGCAGATCGCAGGGATCCCCTATGTCGGCCCGCACGTCGCGGCCTCCGCGGCCTGCATGGATAAGACCATCACGAAGCTCATTGCCTCGCAGGCGGGCGTGCGCCAGGCCGACTGGCAGCTCGTCACGCGCGAGGGCTTTGCCCGCAGCCGCGCAGCCGTGCTGGACGCGGTCGAGGCGAAATTCCCGTACCCGGTCTTCGTCAAGCCCGCCGGGACCGGCTCGTCCGTCGGCGTGGCCAAGGCCCTCGACCGCGAAGCGCTGGAGGCGGCCATCGAGGCCGCGCTCAAGTACGACCGCAAGGTCCTCGTCGAGGAGTTCATCCGCGGGCAGGAGGTCGAGGTCGCCGTGCTCGGCAACGAAAACCCCTTCGCCTCCGTCTGCGGCGAGATCGACTCCGGTGCGGAGTTCTATGACTATGAGGCGAAATACATCTCCGATTCCGCCCGGCTCTACATCCCCGCCCGCATCGCCGAGCAGACCGCCGAGCAGGTGCGCGAGCAGGCGGTCCGCGTCTATACGGCCATGGGCTGCCGGGGTTTGTCGCGTGTCGACTTTTTCGTGACGCCGGACGGCGGCACGGTCTTCAACGAGATCAACACCATCCCCGGCTTCACGTCCATCTCCATGTATCCCAAGCTTTTCGAGGCCAGCGGCATCCCCTACAGCGAGCTCATCGACGATCTGATCGCGCTCGCGCTGGAGGCGTGATGGTACAGGCAGCCAAAATTTCCATCACCGGCACGCAGCGCATGGAGGGCGTCGAGCCCGAGACGCTCGGCCTTGTGACCGAGGGCTCGTACTGCTATGAGCCGGGGCTCGCCATCGTCTCCTACGTCGAGTCGGAGATGACCGGGCTTGAGGGCGTCGTGACCTCCTTCACCGTCGAAGACGGCAAGACCGTCACGCTCCGCCGCACCGGCAAGCTCAACGCCGAGATGCGCTTTGTCCGCGGGCAGACGCACGACTCGCTGTACGACATGGGCTTCGGCGCCATGATGATCAGCGTCGTGACGGAGGATATGACCATTCTGCTCAACGAGCACGGCGGCGTGCTCGACCTGGAATACCGCGTCGAGGTGGAGCACGCGCTGTGCAGCCGCAACCATTACCATATCGAGATCCGGACGATCTGATCGTCTGAGAAGGAGGAGTCCTGCATGAAGCAGCCGCATATCTGTTTGGATGAGACGCTGGGCGTCCGCTATGCCATCCTGCCCGGCGACCCCGCCAGGCTGGGCCGCATCGCGCAGCAGCTGGAGGGTGTGCGCGAACTCGCCTACAACCGCGAGTTCCGCAGCCTGACCGGCACGTACCGCGGCGTCCCTATCCTCACCGTCTCCACGGGCATCGGCGGCTCGTCCGCGGGCATCTGCGTGGAGGAGCTGCACAACATCGGCGTGGAGGCTGCCATCCGCATCGGCTCCTGCGGCGCGCTGCAGAAGGGCATCGGGCTGGGCGATCTGATCCTCGGCTGCGGCGCCATCCGCGACGACGGCGCGTCGAAGGCCTATGTCCATACCGAATACCCCGCCGTGGCGGACTACCGGTTGCTCGGCTTCTGCGTGGACGCGGCAAAGGACCTCGGCTGCCGCAGCCACGTCGGCATCATCCACAGCCACGAGAGCTTCTATCACGAGGAAAACGACGCGGAAAGCGCCTACTGGTCACGCAAGGGCGCGCTCGGCGCGGATATGGAGTCCGCGGCGCTGTTCACCATCGGCCGCCTGCGCGGGATGAAGACGGCGTCGATCCTCAATAACGTTGTCGTCTACGGAGAGGACACTGCCGACGCCATCGGCGGCTACGTAGACGGCGAGAGCCTGACCGCCCGCGGCGAGCAAAATGAGATCCGGGTCGCCCTCGAGGCGCTGTACCGGCTGGAACAGGAGAGAGGCCGATGAAAAACGTTCTGTTTGTCGACTGCTGCATCCGCGGCGAAGCCTCCCGCACGAAAAAGCTCGCGGACGCGTTTTTGTCAGCCCTGCCGCCCGACTGCCGCGTCACGCGGCTGGACCTGATGGCGGAGGCGCTTCCCTATTTCAAGGACGGCTACTTTGCCCAGCGCGAGCAGCTGCTCGCGGCAGGGGAGCGGGACCATCCGCGCTTCCGCTACGCGCACCAGTTCGCGCAGGCAGACCGCATCGTCATCGCCGCGCCGTTCTGGGATCTGTCCTTCCCGGCCCTGCTGAAGGTCTACATCGAGCAGGTCTCGGTCGACGGCATTACCTTCGGCTCCACAGAGTCGGGCCTGCAGGGCCTCTGCCGGGCCTCGCAGCTCGTCTTCCTGACCACGCGCGGCGGCTTCTACACCGGTGATGCCATGGAGATAGGCAGCCGGTATCTGGGTGCCCTGCATACCTTCTTCGGCATCGGCGCATACACCTGCATCGCCGCCGACGGCATGGACGTCGCGGGCTTCGACGCAGCGGCCTCCCTCGCCGCCGCCATCGACCAGGCACAGGCGCTTGCCCGTACTTTTTGATAAAAACGAGAAAAAACCGCCCCACCGGGGCGGTTTTTTATGCTTATTCCAGCGCTTCCAAAATCACGCGCCAGGCGGCGGTCAGGCGCTCGGCGCTCCAGGCGGCGTTGGCCGGGCTGGTCGAGGGGAGCTTGACGGCCTCGCGGCCGGTCAGCTGCTGCTGGTAGCGGCGGAAATACTGGTACGACGTGCCGCCGTTGCAGTAGATCTGCCGGATATCCGCGCCGCGGAGAATGGGCGTCAGATCGTTCGGCACCACGCCGCGGATGGAGCTGTCGCTCGAGCCCTCGATCTCGCAGCTGGCGATCGTGTCCCAGAGCGCGATGTGGTGCGTCAGCGCCAGCCGCTTCTTTTCCTCGATCGTCGCCGGGCGTTCGCAGCCCAGCACCGCCGCCAGCACCGGCCAGAACCGGTTCTGCGGGTGCCCGTAGAAAAACATCGCCTCCCGCGACTTGACCGACGGAAACGAGCCCAGGATCAGGATCCGGGAGCTTCCGTCGTACAGCGGCGGGATCGGGTGGTCGATCCGTTCCATCACAGTGCAGCGATGAGCGCGTCGACCGCTTCTTCTTTCGTCGCCCACGAGCAGACGAAGCGCCCGGCCTCGTGGTCGTCGTCCACGTGACTGGTG
Organism: Clostridiales bacterium UBA4696; assembly: GCA_002404795.1. GTDB lineage: Bacteria > Bacillota > Clostridia > Oscillospirales > Oscillospiraceae > CAG-170. Next base: position 8,486 of record DHKK01000083.1, on the reverse strand, counting down.
ATCTCAAAGGCAAAGCCCTGCCGCAGCCGCTCGATCTGCGCGTGGCTGAGTACGAGGAAGATCTGGTTGGTAGGGGAGACGGCGAAGAGCCGGTAGCCCTTCTTCACGGCGGCCGTCTGGATGCGCTGCGCCTGCGTCACGGCGTGCCGCGCCATCGTGAGCCACAGCTCGTCCTGCAGATACGCGGTGAACTGCGTGCCGAACAGGAAGCCCTTGGCGAACATGCCGCCGCGCTGCTTGATCATGTTGCGGAAATGCGGCTTGAGCGCCTCGTTCGTGATGACGACGGCTTCGCCGAACAGCAGGCCGTTTTTCGTCCCGCCGAGATAGAAGACATCGCAGTACGTTGCAAAATCCTCCGGCTGCAGGTCGTTGCCCTCGGCCACCAGCGCCGCGGCCATGCGCGCGCCGTCGAGGAAGAGGTACAGGCCATATTCCCCGCAGACCTCGTGCAGGGCGGCGAGCTCCGCCTTCGTGTAGATCGTGCCGAGCTCCGTCGCGTCGGAGATGTAGACCATGCGCGGCAGCACCATGTGCTCGTCCTGTCCGTCGCAGTGGCGGCGCATGACCTCGCGCACGAGCGCGGGCGTCAGCTTGCCGCTTGGTGCCTCGATGGCGCAGACCTTGTGGCCGGAGGCCTCGATCGCGCCGGTCTCATGGACGTTGATGTGGCCGGTGTCCGCGGCGATCACGCCCTCCCACGGCCGCAGCGCCGCGGCAATGACGGTCGTGTTGGCGATGGTGCCGCCGACGAGAAAATGCACGTCCGCCTCCGGGCAGGCGAAGCGGGCGCGGATGGCGGCGCGGGCCTCGTCGCAGAACGGGTCCATGCTGTAGCCACAGGTGGTGGTCAGGTTGTTCTGTTCCAGCGCGGCGAGAATTTTGGGGTGCGCGCCCTCGGAATAATCATTGCGGAAAGAGATCATGGGAAACGTCTTCCTTTCGTCACATTCTGCTCTGATTGTACGGGTTCCGCGCGCAAAAGTCAACGGAGCGCCCGCGCTTTTTCCGCGCGCCGCGCCGGTCGAAGGCTTTCCGGCACGCACAGCTCTGTCGTGCCGCTCACGCACGCGGCCAGCCCGTATGTCCCGGCATATATCGCCCCGCGCAGCAGCAGCTCCGCCGCCTCCGGACCCGGCGCGGGCGTCAGCAGCGCTGCCGCGCCCGCGCCCGCGGCCAGCAGCGCCGTCCGCACGGCGGCGCCCGCCGAGGCCCGCAGCCCGGTCACGCGCAGGAGCCTGCGCAGGCTCAGCGCGAAGTTGACCAGATGCGCCGCGATGAACGTGAAGACATATCCGCCCAGCCCGTACCGCGGCAGCAGCACGAACAGCAGCGCCACATCCAGCGCGGACGTGATGGTGTTGTAGCGCACGTTGGCGACCTGCTCCGAAAGGCCCTTCAGCATCCCGTCCACCAGCGCGTCGAGGTACAAAACCAGCGCCACCGGCGCAAACAGCCGCAGCAGCCGCCCGGCCTCCGCGCTGCGGTATAAGATCTGCGCCAGCGGCCCGGCCAGCACGAACAGCAGCCCCGCCGTAAAGCTCCCGAACAGCAGACCCGCCCGCAGGCACTGCCGCGTGACCGACTGCAGCCGCTCCGCGCGCCTCTGCGCGCGGCAGGCAGCCAGCTCCGGGATGAGCAGGTCGATGAGCGCATACAAAAACGCCGCCGGAAGCATCAGCACCGGGAACACCATCCCCGTGACGGTCCCGTAGGCCGCCATCGCGCGCTGCTGCGACGCGCCCGCCTGCGCGAGTCCCCAGGGGATGAGCAGCTGCTCGAGCGTCCGCAGCGCGGCGCGCAGAAAGTCGCTCAGCGCCAGCGGCGCGGCAAGCTTCCGCACGCGCCGCCCAAGTCCCGGCGGCTCTTCAGACGGCGAAACGCCGCGCCAGCCCTGCCGGTAAAACCCGTACAGCACGGCGGTTGCCCCGCAGGACGCGAGCAGATCCCCGCCCAGAAGCGCGAAGCACGCCCCACCCAGCCCCTCCGGCGCAGACCGGAGCAGCAGCGCGCTCAGCCCCAGACAGCATACGCGCTCGCACGCGTCCACCGCTGTCAGCCGCAGCACCTGCCCGGCAGCGGTCAGATATCCGCCCAGCGCCAGATTGACGCACCCGACCGGCACGAGCCCCGCCAGCAGCCGCAGGCTGCCCTCCGCCTCCGGCAGGCGCAGCGCATACCGCGCGATCCACGGCGCGGCAAAAGACAGCCCTGTGGCCGCCAGCGTGCTCGTCAGCAGCACATAGCCGAGGCAGTGTGCCGCCGCGCCCTGCAGTCCGGCGCTGTCACGCCTGCCGTAGGCCTCGGCGCACAGGCAGCTCGCCGCGACCCGCGCCCCGGCGAGCCCCAGCGTCGCCGCAAACGCCGACACCGACAGCACGAGCTGCACGCCGCCCAGGCCCTCCGCGCCGATCCGCCCGGCCAGATACGCCTGGAACAGCATCGAAAGCAGCCGCAGCAGCAGGGCCGCAGCGGTCAGCAGAAACGTATTTTTCAGGATCTGACGGCCAGTGAACAAAAAATCACCCTCCGCTCCAAGAATACGGAGCGGAGGGCGGCAGTATGCAGAAATTACTTGAGCTGGAACGTGTAGTAGACGGCGCCGATCAGCTCCACCGCGATGGCGGCGAACATGGCGTAATACGCAAAGCCCGAGCCGAACAGCAGGCACGCGATCAGCACGATGGCCCACAGGACGCAGATGAAATAGAACAGCAGCGAATTGAAACCGTCGGGGAACAGCTGCAGCGTCTTGCCGCCGACCGTCAGCCGGCCGCGGTTCTTCGCGCACAGGAACACGACGAGCGCCGTGCCGATCAGGATGAGCGCGAGCAGGATGCTGCCTCCGATGCGGTTGACCATATAGGACGTGCGGGCCGTCAGGAAGAAGACGACGCCGGCCGTGGCCGTCACGAGCGAGAACGTGAAGAACTCCGAGCGGTAGAGCTGCCAGACCATGTACAGGCAGTAGACCAGCGCGTGCATGAGATAGATGGCGATCATGTTGCCGGTCCAGAAGATCGAGAGGATCCAGGCCGACACGCACAGCAGCGCAGACGCGGCCGCCGCATAGCGGCAGATCGCCTTCGCCAGCGGCGCGCGCAGCACGATTGCCAGCGCAGTCAGCACCGCGAACAGCGCGAGGAACACGAACCTCGTGACTGTGAACACCGGGTAGAGCGCCGAGAAGCCGGACATCGTCGCGTAATACGACCCGAGCTTCCAGAAGCCGTAGACCACGAGCACCATCAGCGCGAACGCGGCAGGAACTTTATAGACAACAGACTGATCTTCCGTCTTTTTTGCAGCAGTTTTGTTCTTCGTCATAATCTTCTGTCCTTTGATTGAAATTCCGTTCAGTCCAGCGCGCCCGCGGCATACAGCACGGCGCTCAGCGCGCACAGCGGGGCGGTCTCGCAGCGCAGAATGCGCGGACCGAGCGTACAGATCTGCATCCCGGCCTCCTGGGCCAGGTGCACCTCGTCTTCGGAGAAGCCGCCCTCCGGGCCGGTCATAATGGAAACGGTCTCAAACGCGGCCTCGCCCACGGCGCGGCGCAGCGAGAGCGCGTGCTCGTTCTCATACGGCAGCAGCGCCAGCTCACACCCGGCGGCACGCTTGACCGCATCGGCGAACGACGGCAGCGCCAGCACCTGCGGGATCCGCCCGCGGCCGGACTGCGCCGCGGCGGACGCGGCGATCTTCTGCCAGCGGTCGAGCTTCTTCTGCGCCCCGGCGGCGTCGAGCCGCATCACGCAGCGCGAAGAGGGGAACGCGGCGATCTCATACGCGCCGAGCTCCGTCGCCTTCTGGATGACGTGCTCGAGCTTGTCGGCCTTGGCGTAGGCCATGTAGACGCTGCACTGTACGCGCGGCTCCGACGCGGAGGCCGAAGCGCTGTCGACCACCAGGCAGACCTGCTGCGGCGAGATGTCGGAGATGGTGCAGCTGTAGTCGGTGCCGCAGCCGTCGCAGACGAGCACACGGTCGCCCTGACGCAGGCGCAGGACCCTGGCGTGCGCGGCGTTTTCGCCCTCAAGCGTCAGAAAGCTGCCCCGGACCGACCCGGGCGCAACAAAGAACTTCGGCAACCCCATCGCCCGCCTTCCTCACGTACATACAAATGATATTATATCAGATGTCGAAGCGAAGCGCAAGTAAAAAAGTGATGGAACATCCGGGCAAAAAGAAATAAAACACTTGACAAACGGCGAGCAGCTGAGTATAATAATCGAGCAAATGAAAATTGCATGCGAGAGTGCTGGAATAGGTAGACAGGCACGTTTGAGGGGCGTGTGGCAACCGTCGTGTGAGTTCAAGTCTCATCTCTCGCACCATCGTCGTCGCGGACTGCGCTAGTTCGCGACGACTTTTTATGCTGCGCATCAAAAAGTCATCTCTCACCCGCTTCGTCGCTCCTCCTCTCAACATCGCGATCGCTGACGCTGGATCGCGATGTTGGATCTTGGTTTGTTTCTGCTCCGGCTCGTTCGTGGCATGCAGCCTTCCGGAACGCGAAAGCGTACGGGATCTTTCATTATAGTCCTACAAAGGAGTACCCCCATGCGAATCATTGGAGTTGTACCGGGCGCGAAGCTGTTCGGCTCGGAGGATCTGTATGCGGATCAGTATTTGTTCGTCAACGGCTATCCCAAGCGCATCAGCGCCTGCGGCGGCACGCCCATCGGCATTCTGAGCAGCGACGGCTATGTGATCGAACGCGCGCTGGAGCTGTGCGACGCGTTCGTGTTCTGCGGCGGCGCGCGGTTTTATCCGTATCATTTTGAGGTCATGGACTATGCGGCGCGGTCCGGCAAGCCCGTGCTCGGCATCTGCCTCGGTATGCAGATGATGAACACGTATTTCCTCGTCGCCGAGGAGGCGCAGCGCCGCGGCTGGAGCGGGACGCTGCTGGCGCTGTTTGACCAGATGAAAAAGGAACGCTATATGTTCACCGAACCCGTGGACGGCCACTGGAACGGCCATATCACGCGCGACGCGGTCGACAGCTTCAAGCATCCCATCCGCGTCGAGCCCGGCAGCCGCATCGAGCGCCTGCTCGGCGGGCCGGAGATCCTCGGCGCGTCCATGCACAATTACCGCATCACCCACCCGGCCGCAGCCCTGCGCGTCACCGGCCGCACGGCAGACGGGACGATCGAGGCGCTTGAATACGGCGAGCAGATGCTCGGCGTCCAGTTCCACCCCGAAGCCGACGCCACCAGCGACGCCCTCTTCCAAATGATCTGCGGCTAAAAAGGCTCCCCGCCCAGGGGAGCTGGCTCGGCGCAGCCGA
>DHKK01000083.1:2699-3137 GCA_002404795.1 Clostridiales bacterium UBA4696 | reverse complement strand
GACTGAGAGGTTGTCGCAGATTTGCGACTGCTTGTTGCCTCCGGCGGCCCTATCTTTTCCCTTGCGCGGGAAAAGATAGGGGAGAAAAGGGCGCTTGGATGCGTTTGGTGCTGTCTGCCTCTGAATTCAGGCGAGCCCCAATGTTTCGGTCTGGCGTTCCACACGATACTCACCTTACGAGCATCTGACTACGCGCCGCCTGATACGGGACACCGAATTTGTGGGCAGTTGCCTTAGAATATTTGCAGCAAATAGAAGGTGCAGTCTGATTCCGTCAGGCTGCACCTTTTTGCGGGGAGGTTTTCTGTTTTTTGAGCACCAAAGCCTTCCCCTCATAGGGGAAGCCATGGGTCCGCTGCGGCGGGCTTAACCCCTCAGGCGCTGCGCGCCAGCTCCCTTTGACAAGGGGAGCCTTGGAATGCGCATCCCATAAGCCTC
>DHKK01000083.1:2379-2675 GCA_002404795.1 Clostridiales bacterium UBA4696 | reverse complement strand
CCCCTTGTCAAGGGGAGGTGCCGAGCGAAGCGAGGCGGAGAGGTTATTTCCCCGCAAGAAGGTACAGCTCATCAAAATTTCCACCGCACCTTCTATTGACCGCAAATATTCTACGGAAACTAGTTACAAATCTGATACCCCCCATATCAGGCGGCGCGCACCAAGACATACGTAAGGTGACCATCGAGTGGAAGGACAACTAAAAAATAGGTTCCCGCCTAAATTCAGATGCAGAAAGCACCCCGCATCCCTAAGCACTCTTTTCTCCCCTATCTTTTCTCTTGCGAGAGAAAAGA
>DHKK01000083.1:0-2316 GCA_002404795.1 Clostridiales bacterium UBA4696 | reverse complement strand
TGCTACAACCTCTCAGTCAGCCTTCGGCTGACAGCTCCCCTGGGAGGGGAGCCTTTGGGTCTCAATCCTTGCGCCGCGGTAATAGTAACGCAGGATCGTTTGGTAGTCGAAGCCGAGGCGGGCGATGGCGTTGGCGCCGTATTGGCTCATGCCGACGCGGTGGCCGTAGCCGCGCACGTCGAAGCGGAAGACGCCGTCCGCGTACCGCAGCGCAAAGCGCGTGGAGTTGAGCCCGAACAGCTGCCGCAGCCGCGTACCGGCGTAGGCCTGTCCGCGGATCGTGCAGGTGTCCACGCCGCCGCCTGCCGTGTAGGACGTGCCGCCGAGCCAACCGGCCGGATCGCCGTCCGCGGCCAGCCCGAGCGTTTCGGCAAATTCGGCAGGAGAGCAGGTGACGGTGCTCGCATACGGAGCCGCGTCCTGCTCGCCAGGGCTGTCCACCGCCTGCAGATAGGGCACGTCCGTGCCCCAGACCGCGGCCGCCGCCTCCGTCGAGCCGCCGGAGCAGGAGAAATACACTGCGTCGATGAGCGCGTCGCCGTAGGTCAGTACCTCGTCCTGCGTCTGCCGCACGGCGTCCGCTGCCTTGTCCCACGCGGCGTCAAACGTCGCGCCATACCGCTCCCGCAGCGCGTCCGCGCTGAGGCAGGCCTGACAGCAGGCGCTCTGGCTGCAGACGTCTGCGTCCGCGTGCTTGCCGCCCGACATCTGCCGCCGCGCAAACGTGCGCGCGGCGACGGCCTGCGCCTTCAGCGCCTCCGGCGCAAAGTCCGCCGGCATCTCCGAGAGCACGACCTGCGTCAGATAGGTGTCAAAGTCCTCCTTCTGCGCGCCGCTGTCCTGCAAAACTGTGATCGTTTCCTTTGTATCCGGCGCTTCCACGACCAAAAGAAGCGGCTCCTGCGGGGCAGCCTCCCCGCGGGCGCTTCCCGAGGGGATCAGCAGCACTGCGCCAAGCGCCAATATCCCCGCCCGGATCAACACAGACATGTCCGCACCTTCCTTTCGGGCAAGTCTATGCGCCCGGGCCTCCCGGTATGCGCGGCAGATAGATTTACATAAATCTTGACAGCCCCTCGTGCAGGTCGTATAATATGACAAAATGACACCATGAGAATGGAGTTTCCGTATGAAACACACGTTGAAGATACTGATCCCGATCCTGCTGATCCTCGCGCTTCTGATCGGCGCGTGCTGCTTTTTCCTCATCGCCCGCCGCGATCTGACGGAGAGCGTGTTTACCTACTGGGGTAATCATTTTTATAACAACGGCCGCTACGGCCGCGCCATCACCTGCTACAAGCTCGCCATGCACTTCGCCCCGAAGGACGCCGAGCTTGCCATCTGGCTCTCGAACGCCTACAAGCAGAGCGGCAACTACACGAAGGCCGAATACACCCTCGTCAACGCCATCACGCAGAGTCCCGACGCGGCCGACCTCTATATCGCCCTGTCCAAGACCTATGTGGAGCAGGACAAGCTCCTTGACGCGGAGACCATGCTCGGCCGCATCACCAACGACGCCGTCCGCACCGAGATCGACGCTCTGCGCCCCGCCGCACCCGTGATCGAGCCGGAGAGCGGCACCTATACGGAATACATCGACGTCACCATCACCGGGACCGAGGGCACCGTCTACGCCGTCTGCAACAGCGATTTCCCGGCCGAGGAGACGGACATCTATACCGGCCCCATCTCCCTGACCGCGGGCGAGAGCAAGATCGTCGCGCTGAGCGTGGCGGACAACGGCCTCGTGAGCGACGCGGTCTACGCCGGCTATACCGTCGGCAGCGTCGTGGAGCCGGTCACGCTGGCAGACGCGGGGCTGGACAGCTACGTCCGCGAGCTGCTCGGCAAGACGGCGGGCGGCACGCTGATGTCGGATGAGCTCTGGGCCATCGAGGAGCTGGATCTGCCCGATACCGTCGCCTCGCTGGAGGATCTGCCGTACTTCACCGGCCTGCGCACGCTCTCGCTGCACCACAGCAGCGCGTCGATGGACCTGTCGGTCCTCGCCCAGCTGCCGACGCTTCGCACGCTGGACCTGTCCGGCTGCACACTCTCGTCGGCGGCGATGAGCACCATCGTCTCCCTGCCGGAGCTGACGAGCCTGAACCTCTCCGGCTGTGCCGTCATCGACATCAACGCCTTGATCGGCCTGCAGAAGCTGGAGTTCCTCGACCTTTCCAACAACACCATCTCTGATCTTACGGCTCTGTCCGCCCTGCAGGCGCTCAAGGAGCTGCACCTGACCAACAACCCCATCACCTCGCTCGCCAACCTCAAAAACTGCACGCAGCTGGAGATCCTCTACGC
>DHKK01000195.1 GCA_002404795.1 Clostridiales bacterium UBA4696 | reverse complement strand
CAAATCCTTTGGAATGGTTACATCGTTCGCAGCGACTTTTTATGATACGCATGAAAAGTCACTTCTCACTCATTCCGTCGCAGCTCCTCTCAACAGCGTAACCACTTCGTTGGGTTACGCTGTTGTTTTTCTCTAATTACGATAAGCGCTCAGCAAAGGCCTTTCTTCGTTCAACATCGCAACCGCTCCGCTGGGCTGCGATGTTGTTTTTGCGAAAAAACAGCCGGACAGGATCCGGCTGTTTTACATAATATCGGGTTTTTGGTAAAAGCTATCCTGACTTGAATGGAAGGCAGGGATCTGTAAATGAAGGGCTTTGCGATGCTGGAGATCGGGAAGGTCGGATGGGTGGAGAAGCCGAAGCCGGTCTGTGGGCCGATGGATGCGATCTGCCGGCCGCTGGCTGCGGCGGTCTGCACCTCAGACGTACACACGGTCTGGGAGGGCGCCGTCGGCGAGCGGCATGAGATGATCCTGGGGCACGAGTGCTGCGCGGAGGTCGTTTCCGTGGGCGAGCTCGTGCGGGATTTTCAGCCCGGCGACCGGGTGCTTGTGCCCGCCATCACGCCGGACTGGAGCTCGCTGGAGGCGCAGGCCGGGTTTGCCATGCACTCCGGCGGGATGCTGGCGGGCTGGAAGTTCTCCAACATCAAAAACGGTGTGTTTTCTGAGTTTTTCCACGTCAACGACGCAGATGGGAACCTGGCGCATCTGCCGGAGGGGATGGACATCACGGAAGCATGCATGCTCTCCGACATGGTGCCGACCGGCTTCCACGGCGCGGAGCTGGCGGACGTGCAGTTCGGCGATACAGTGCTCGTCGTCGGTATCGGGCCGGTCGGGCTCATGGCGGTAGCCGGTGCGGCGCTGCGGGGCGCGGCGAGGATCCTCGCGGTCGGCACGCGGCTGGTCTGCGTGGAGGCGGCGCGGAAATACGGCGCAACCGACTTCATCAGCTACAAAAAAGGCCCGATCGACGAACAGGTACTTGCGCTGACCGACGGAAAGGGCGTCGACTGCGCGATCATTGCGGGCGGCGGCGTAGACACATTCATCCCCGTCGTAAGGGTCCTGAAGCCCGGCGGGCGGATCGGCAACGTCAACTATCTCGGCAGCGGAGACTATGTGAAGATCCCGCGCGCGGACTGGGGCGTCGGCATGGGCAACAAGCTGATCAACGGCGGGCTCATGCCCGGCGGACGGCTGCGGATGGAGAAGCTCGCCGCGCTCATGACGAGCGGGCGGCTGGACGTGAAGCCGCTCATCACCCACGTATTTGACGGCTGGGACAAGCTGCCGCAGGCGCTGCAGCTCATGAAGGACAAGCCGCAGGACCTCATCAAGCCCGTCGTGCGGTTATGACTCCCCGGCCGCAGCTGACAGATTGAGATAGTAATATTCGGTCTCCGCGGACAGCGGGACGGCGCTTCCCTGCTCCGCAAACCCGAAATTCTGCCCGTAGATCGTGACCAGACCGTGCGTATCCAGACGCGCGGTCTGGTTTTTCAGTGTCAGTATGCTTTCAGTTGTCATAATTCCATAACCGTCAACTGCATTGTCATAGAAGCCAAAGAAATCGAAGCTGTGCGGTTTCCGGGAGCCGACTTCAACGCAGACCATCCCGCCGGCCGGGATAGTCACCTCTGCTGCGGCATAGCAGACGCGCCGCACGACGTACGCATCCTGAAACAGAGCATCCAGCATTCCCTCGCTGTAACGCTCGGCAGGTGCGGCGGAGCAGGCACCGTATCCAATCAGAAGTTCTGCGGCAGCATTTGCAAGCTGGTCGATGGATTCCTCGGAAGCACCTTCGCCGAGCTGTGCGGCGGCGATCTGGCGAAGCAATTCCGCAAGCGTCATTTCCGTGCGTGTTGCGGTTCCTTCGAGCGCATCCAGCTCCTTCCCCGGCTCGCAGCTTCCGTCGGTATAGCCCTGCATGGCGCAGCCGGACAGATCCTGCCCGAGCACGGCAAGCAGATGCAGAGACTGATCATGTACCTTTGTAAAAAAACTGTACTGCGAATGTCCTGTCGCTTCGATTTGCCCATAGCCGTTGATCCCGTAGGTCAGGATCGTCGTCTGTTCCGGGTCTGCGTCGACTGTGATCGCAAGCGTCGCCGCGCTTGCCGTTGTATCGCCCGAGGCGGTGAAGGAATAGACATAAACAGTCTGCTCCGGCAGCGTTTTCGGTGCAAGCGCATCAGCCGGATCGCTGCCAGATAGCAGCGCTTGATACTCTGTCCAGCTTTCTGCATGACGGATATTCCAGCGTTCTTCTGCGTCCTCCGGCTCCGGGCTGGCCGGGCCGAACCAGCCGGGGAACGCGCCGGGATAGACGGCAGTCTCTGCGCCGGTCCCATCCACGGTCAGCTGCGGCTGGAGCGTCTCCAGATCGCTGAGGCTGGAGACGAAGGGATAGAGCACCGTCGCCGTACAGGCTTCCCCGGAGCTGTTTTGGATCGTATAGCGGTCCGTCACGGTAACTGCGGCCCCGTATTCCTCGGCATAGGGCGCACAGTCCAGCAGGGTCTCCCGGTCGGCGGAAAGCGCCGGAGCGGCCTGCACCAGCGTCAGCGGGAAGATTGGGCCCGCGTAGGACATAAAGTCTGTCGCGTCTGCCGGTTTGACAGAATCGCTGCCGGACGTACCGGCAAGCCCGGCGTCCGAACCGGGAGCCGCGCAGCCGTAAAGTGCGGCAGTCAAAAGGAATGTAAGGAGCAGCGCCAGGATCTTTCGGATATTTCGCATCGTTTTCCCTCCTGTTTTCTCTGATATGATAAAAGACGGATTACGGGAACGTTGGTTGCATGAATTGGAAGATTCAGATCAAAAAGAACGCCCTTGCAGGGACTCTGCAAGGGCGTTCTGGTATCAGCAATAGAAATCCTTGATCTTCTTCGCCCGGGACGGGTGACGGAGCTTGCGGATGGCTTTGTTTTCGATCTGGCGGATGCGTTCACGGGTAACGCCGAAGATCTGTCCGACCTCCTCGAGCGTATGCGTCCGGCCGTCATACATGCCGAAGCGCATGCGCAGCACGTCTGCCTCACGCTCGGTCAGCGTGCCGAGGATCTCGGTCAGCGCTTCGGAGAGCATCGCGTTGGATGTGGCGTCGACGGGGCCGGGGGTATTGTCGTCCTCGACGAAGGAGCCGATGGTCGTATCCTCCTCGTCGCCGACCGGCATGTCCAGAGACAGGGTGTCGGCGGCGGTGCGATTGGCCTCGATGATCTTCTCGATGGGCAGATTCAGCTCCGCGGCGATCTCCTCGAGCGTCGGCTCGCGGCCAAGCTCCTGCACAAGCTTGCGGTTGCAGCGGGTCGCCTTGTTGATGACCTCGACCATATGCACCGGGACGCGGATGGTCCGCGCCTGATCGGCGATCGCGCGGGTAATGGCCTGCCGGATCCACCAGGTTGCATATGTAGAGAATTTGTTTCCCTTTGTATAGTCGAACTTGTCGACGGCGCGGATAAGGCCGGTGTTGCCCTCCTGGATGAGATCCAGAATGTGCAGACCGCGGCCGGAATATTTCTTGGCGATGGATACGACCAGACGCAGGTTGGCCTCCGTCAGACGGTCCTTGGCGGCCTTATCTCCCTCGGAGACGCGCTTGGCCAGCTCGATCTCCTCGTCGGCGGTCAGCAGCTTGACCTGGCCGATCTCCTTGAGATACATGCGCACCGGATCATCCAGATTGTATTCCGCAGCGAGCTCCAGCGGGTCGACGAGCTCTTCGTCGTCACTCTCGGGGACCTCGTCCATGTCCATGCCGAGATCGTCGGACACGTCCAGCTCCAGCTCCGGGCTCACGATCTGGATGCCCATGGCGTCAAAGGTATCATAAATATGCTCAATTTTCTCGACCGGCAGATCCAGCTTTTCCAGCTCTGCGGTCAGTTCCGTCGCCTGAATGCTCCCGTCCTGCTTTGCTCTTGCGATCAATGCGGATACCGCAGCCATTGCATCCTCGGTCGAGGGCTTCGGATTCTTCGTATTAGCCATTCTATCGCTCATCCTCATTTATCTGGTAACATTGCTGCGCATCGGCGCAACTGTGTTATTATAACCCCATCCTGCCTGTTTTGACAAGGCCAATTTGACATTTTTTCTGTTTTTTCTTGACCCTTGCCCGTATCTTTCTGCCGTTCTGCTCAGATCTCCATGATGACAGGCAGGATCATCGGGTTGCGCTTGGTCGTTTTGAACAGGTAGCCGGACAGATCGTTCTTGATGTTGGCCTTCAGCACGCTCCAGTCGCTGCGTCCGTTCTGGCTGCAGCGGTCGATGGCATGCGCGGCGATGACGCGCAGCTCTTCCATCAGGTTTTCCGACTCCTTGACATAGACGAAGCCGCGCGTGATGATATCCGGCCCGCTGATGACGCTGCCGTCCTCGCTCGAAATGTTGACGACCACGACCAGCATGCCGTCCTGCGCCAGATGCTTGCGGTCACGCAGCACGACGCTGCCGACGTCGCCGACGCCGGTGCCGTCGACCAGGATCTTGCCGGACGGGACGGTGCCGCCCCACTTGCAGGTGGTCTTAGTGAGCTCGAGTACCTTGCCGATGTCGGAGATGAAGATGTTCTTGGGATCCATGCCCATCGACTGGGCCAGACGGGAATGCGCCTGCAGATGGCGCTGCTCGCCGTGGACGGGGATGAAGAAGCGGGGCTTCAGAAGCCCGTGGATGATCTTCAGCTCCTCCTGGCAGGCGTGGCCGGAGACGTGCAGGCCCTCGAGCTTGTCATAAATGACCTCCGCGCCCTTACGGTAGAGCTCATTGATGATCTTACCGATGGATTTTTCGTTGCCGGGGATAGCGGAAGCAGAGATGATGACGCGGTCAGAGGCCGTGATCTCCACCTGCCGGTGGCCGGAGAAGGCCATGCGGTAGAGGGCGGACATATTTTCGCCCTGCGAGCCGGTCGAGACGATAACGAGCTTGTTGTTGGGGATCTGCTTGATCTGCGTGATGTCGACGAGCGTGCCTGCCGGGATCTTCAGATAGCCGAGCTCCGTGGAGACCTTCAGGATGTTTTCCATGCTGCGGCCGGTCACGGCGACCTTGCGGCCGAATTTCTTCGCCGTGGCGATCAGGCTCTGCAGCCGGAAGGCGTTCGAGGCGAAGGTCGTGACGATGATGCGCTTGTTGCAGCCGGAGAACTGGCGCTCAAAATTGGCCGCGACAGTCTTTTCCGACGGCGTATAGCCCTGCCGTTCGACGTTCGTCGAGTCGCACAGAAGCGCCAGCACACCTTCTTTGCCGAGCGCGCCGAAGCGGGCCAGGTCGATCATGCCATCTTCCGCGGTGGCGTCGATCTTGAAGTCGCCCGTCATGACAATGGTGCCGACCGGCGTTTTGATGGCGAACGCAACGGCATCTGCGATGGAATGGTTCACGTGGATGAACTCCACGGTGAAGCAGCCGGCCTTGACCTTCTCCCCTGCTTCATGGGTAAACAGGTGGACGGTATTCTGCAGCTGATGCTCCTCGAGCTTCAGCTGGACGATGCCGGCGGTCAGGCGCGT
>DHKK01000153.1 GCA_002404795.1 Clostridiales bacterium UBA4696 | reverse complement strand
ATGTTGCCGAACGCCATCATCTGTACGTTCACGGCAGTACCCCAGCTGTAAGGAATGTCGTGATCCATACGATAGATGTTCGCGCGCGGGTTATCCCACGAACGGAACACCGCCTTGATCGCTTCGAAAAGCTGTTCTTTCGGATCGTTGGGGAATTCCTTGCCGAGCTGCTTTTTGTATTCGGCTTTGAATTGGTTGGCAAGCGTTTTCAGATCGTCCGCGTCCAGCTCAACGTCCAGAGTAACGCCCTTCTTTTCTTTCATCTCGTCGATGAGTTTTTCGAAGTATTTTTTGCCTACTTCCATAACCACGTCCGAGAACATCTGAATAAATCTTCTGTAGCAGTCCCACGCCCAACGGGGATTATTCGATTTCGCCGCAATCACGTTCACCACTTCTTCATTCAAGCCGAGATTTAAAATGGTGTCCATCATGCCGGGCATCGAAGCGCGCGCGCCGGAACGCACGGAAACGAGCAAAGGGTTTTCCTTGTCGCCGAACTTCTTTCCGCAGATTTTTTCCATCTTGTCGATGTATTCCAAAATCTCCGCCTGAATTTCGGGATTGATCTGTCTGCCGTCTTCATAATACTGAGTGCAGGCTTCGGTAGAAATGGTGAAGCCTTGGGGAACGGGCAAACCGATGTTGGTCATTTCCGCAAGGTTCGCGCCCTTGCCGCCGAGCAGCTCGCGCATTTTGCCGTTGCCCTCGGAGAACAGATAGACGTACTTGTGAGACATTTGGTAAACCCCTTTCCAGTGTGGAGCAAAACATCTTTCGTTTTGCAGCCTTGTCATTTTTTTATACCTTCAGATTCTTCAGACAAATACATACTATACCATATTTCCTGGGGTTTGCAAACTGAAAAGTTTTTGTTTCGGCTAAAAAAAAGTAAGATTCCGAACGGAAGGGCGCGGAGATATTTGGGCAAAACGCCATATCAGAGAGGCTTGGCCGGATATCAGACTTCATATCGTTCGCAAAACGCAGCACGCGAGGGAAAAACGGGCGTCCGGGCTGCAAAAAAATCCCGCCGCCGGTCACCGGCTGCGGGAAAGCGGCGCTTTGGATTTCGGGATCCGGATGGTCAGGACGATCTCCTGCTCGGTCTCCTGCCGCTCGCGGCTGGCGCCGACACCCGCGGCGCGGACGAGATCGAGCTGGTGGTCGATGGAGTTGAGGAACAGCCGCACGTCGCGCAGGACGAACCCGCCGAGCTCCCGGCGCTGCGGCGTGCGCGGGGCAAGGAGGGAATCGATGTACTGCTCGGTCTTTGCGACGGTCCATTCACCCTGCGCGATGAGGCCGATGACACGCAGGCGCTCGGCCTCGTCCGGCAGCTTCAGCAGCGCGCGGGCGTGGCGCTCGGTCAGGTGGTTTTCGCGCAGCGCCTGCAAGACCGACGGCGGATGGCGCAGGATGCGCAGCTTGTTGGCGACGGCGGACTGGCTCTTGCCGATGCGGCGGGCGGCCTGTTCCTGGCTCAGGTGATACTGCTGCATGAGCTTCTGCAGGCCCTCGGCCTCTTCGATGTAGTCGAGGTCCCGGCGCTGCAGATTTTCGACCAGCGCCAGCATGCCGGAGGATTCCTCGTCCACATCGGCAAGCAGACACGGGACCTCGCTGAGCCCGGCCAGCCGCGCGGCGCGGAGCCGGCGCTCTCCCGCCACCAGCTCATAGCCGCCCGCGAGCCTGCGCACCGTGAGCGGCTGCAGCACGCCGTACTGCCGGATGCTCTCCGCCAGCTCCTGCAGCGCGCCCGCGTCAAAATGCTTGCGCGGCTGCAGGGGATTCGGCCGGATCCGCGCCGCCGGCAGATAGAGGACCCGGCCCGATTCCAGCACCGAAAGGCGTTTTGTCTTTGCCATAGCATCTCTCCTCTGCAAGGACTTCTTGCAGCTATTGTAGGACAGCCCGGACGCAAAAACGCACGAATCCTGCCCATCCGCCACAATAAATTGTGGCGGGAAATAGACGGGAAACACAAGATGTGGAAAACTGTGTGGAAAATGTGCATAAGTGGACGAAAAAACGCGCGAAGCTCCGGGGGGAAGAAAAAGCCTTCCCCTATGAGGGGAAGGTGGCACGGCGCAGCCGTGACGGATGAGGTGGAGGCAGTTGTGTCTACGCAACGCTGTCCACCTCATCAGTCAGCCTTCGGCTGACAGCTTCCCCTCATAGGGGAAGCCTTGGGGGTGCGCAGATCCAAAGCCTCCCCTGAAAGGGGAGGTGGCTCGGCGAAGCCGAGACGGAGAGGTGGTATCAAATTTGCAACAACCTCTCAGTCAGCTCCGCTGACAGCTCCCCTGGGAGGGGAGCCTTCAGCCCTTCAGGGTCTGTTTGGCGTGGGCGAGGGCCTGGCAGAGGGCGGCGACGTCGGCTTCGGTGTTGTCGCGGGAGAACGAGACGCGGATGGAGCCGTCGATGACGGCGGGAGGCAGGCCCATGGCCTCGAGCACGTGGCTGCGGTGACCCTTGGAGCAGGCGGAGCCCGCCGAGACATAGATCCCCTCCGACTGCAGGCAGTTGATGATCCCCTGCGAGCGCAGGCCCGGCAGCGAGAGATTCACGATGTGCGGCGCCTGCTGGCTGCCGATCAGCACGAGCCCGTCGATCCCGGCGAGCGCCTCGCGCGTCAGATCGCGCAGATGCGCCATATGCGCGATCTCGCTCTTCGCATCCGTATCGGCGCAGGCCGCGCCGAAGCCGCAGATGCCGGGCATGTTTTCCGTGCCGGAGCGGTAATTGCTCTCCTGTCCGCCGCCGCAGAGGAACGGGGGCAGCGGCAGGCCCGGCCGGATGTACAGTGCGCCCGTGCCCTTGGCCGCGTGGATCTTGTGCGCGGAGACGGAAATCATGTCCGCCCCGAGCGTTCTGGCCCGGAACGGGACCTTCAGAAAGCCCTGCACCGCGTCGGTGTGGAACAGCGCGAGCGGCGAGAGCCGCCGCGTGGCCTTGACCATGTCGGCGATGGGCATGACGGCGCCGGTCTCATTGTTGACCATCATGATGGAGACGAGGATGGTATCGGGGCGGAGCGCCTTTTTGAGCGCGTCGACCGTGATGTTCCCCTCGCGGTCCGGCTGCAGATAGGTGACCTCGAAGCCCTTCGCCTCGAGCTTCTGCATGGGGTGCAGGACGGCGTGGTGCTCCACGGCGGTGGTGACGATGTGATGGCCGCGCTTGCCGAGCCGCTCGGCGGCAGAGAAGATGGCCCAGTTGTCCGCCTCCGTGCCGCCGGAGGTGAAAAAGACACGGTCCGGCTCCGCGCCGAGGGCGGAAGCAACCTGCTCGCGCGCCTGGCGCAGACGGTGGTGGGCCGCGATGCCGTGTGCATGCACGGACGAGGGATTGCCCCAGCAGTCCGTCAGAAGATCTGTCATCGCCCGCACGCAGGCCTCACAGGGCTGCGTGGTGGCGGAATTATCGAGATAGATCATAATATCGGTCCTTTATCAGCTTATTTTCCGACGCAGAAGCGCTCAAAAATGCGGTTCGTGATATCCTCGCGCATCGTGCGCCCCGTGACCTCGCCGAGCGCGCGCATCGCCGCCTCCAGATCGACCAGCACGGCGTCCGGCGTAAAGCCGGCCCGCAGCGAGCGCAGCGCGGCGTCTACGGACTTTTTCGCGCGCACGATCGCGTCGGCCTGCCGCGTGTTGGTCAAAAGCGACCCGTCGCATGGCACATCGTCCGGGAAGAGCATGTCGAACGCCTGCTCGAGCAGGTCGAAGCCCGTGCCGTCCTTGCACGAGACGGGGACGATATACGAAAACGGCAGATCGGACGGCTCGATCACAGCGCCGAGATCCTGCTTGTTGAGAACGGCGATGGCCTCCGGCGCTTCGAGTGCGGCGTCCATTGCGCGGCGGTCCTCATCGGTCAGAGGGCGCGAGTCGTCGACGACGAACAGGGCCGCGTCGCAGTCCTTCGCGGCCTCGACCGAGCGGTCGACGCCGATCTTTTCAATGACGTCCTCCGTGTCGCGGATGCCCGCGGTGTCGACCAGGCGGACCAGATGCCGCCCGAGCGTGACGGTCTGCTCGACGGTGTCGCGCGTCGTGCCGGGGATGTCCGTGACGATCACGCGGTCAAAGCCGGAGAGCGCGTTGAGAAGGCTGGATTTTCCCGCGTTCGGGCTGCCGAGGATGGTGATTTTGACGCCGGACCGGACCATCCGGCCCCGGTGACAGGAGGAAAGCAGCGCGGAGAGCGTCCGGCTGCTCGACTGAAGCTCAGCCTCCTGCCGGCTGAGCTCGAACGGGTCGATGTCCTCGTCGGGATAGTCGAGCACGGCGTGGAAGTGCGCGCAGATATCGACCCAGCTGTCATAGACCGGGTCGATCCTTTTGCGCATCGCGCCCGCGATCTGCCCGGCGGCGTTGGCCGCGGCGTCGGCGGTCTCGGCGTCGATGAGGTCGATGACGGCCTCGGCCTGGGTCAGATCCATCCGGCCGTTCAGAAACGCACGGCGTGTAAATTCGCCCGGCCGCGCCTGCCGGAACCCGGCGGCAAACAGCGCCTCGAGTCCCGCGGCCAGCGCGGCGGGGGAGCCGTGGCACTGGATCTCGGCGGTATCCTCGCCGGTGTAGGAGTGCGGGGCGCGGGAGATGAAGGCCATGCAGTGGTCGATGGGCCGCCCCTGCGCGTCAAAGAGCGTGCCGAGGGCGAGCTTACGGTCGGGAAGGGCGGAAAGCGGCTTGCCGGACTGCAGATGGAAGACCTGTCCGGCCGCCTCGATGCACCCGTCGCCGGACAGGCGCAGAATGCCGATGCCGGTCCGGGCGTGCCCGGTGGCGACGGCGGCGATTTTTTCTGCCATAGTGCCTCCTTACCGGTAGACGACCTCGATGCCCTTGAGCAGCAAAGGCTTGAGATCGAATACCGCCGGATCGCCGACGGCGCAGGGGACGTTCGTCACGTCCACGCAGGTGTGGAGCATGCCGATGTGGCCGAGGACCCGGCACTTTTTCCCGTTCACCGTCACGGTGATGTGCTTTTTGAAGATCATCTGTCTGAGATTGCGCAGCACGCCGCGCAGGCAGTCGCGGAAGCGGAACAGGTCGTTTCCCATCTCGACGCCGAAGCCGTGATACCAGCCGACGGAGAAAACGGCCACGCGGGTGGGCTTCTTCGCGGTCCAGCCCGCGCCGTAGCCGCAGCTGTGGCCCTTCGGCAGCCAGCGCAGCTCCTCGATGGTCGCCTGGCATTCGCCGATGCGCGTGAGGCCGAAATTGCCGCGCACGCTGACCCGCCCGAGAATGGCGGAGCCCACGCGCACGCCGTCCATCGCGTACTGCGGATATTTGAGAAGCCCGGCGGAGTTCAGCATGTGCGCCATGCCGGTCTTGCAGCCGGCCGCGTGCAGCTGATCGAGAACGCCCTGAAAGGCCTCGGCCTGCGCGATCGTCGCCTTCTGATTGCAGAAGGCGGAATGCAGATGGGTGTAGATGCCGGTCACGTGCAGACCGGGCATGTAGCGGAAGATGGGCAGCAGCTGATCAATCTCGTCCGGCAAAAAGCCGTAGCGGCCCATGCCGGTGTCGATCTTGACGTGGACCTCGGCCTGTACGCCGAGCTCCTGGGCTACGCCGTTCAAAACCGCCGCGTCATTCTGACTCGAGACGGTCAAGATCGCGCCGAGCTGCAGCAGCTGCCGCAGCTCGTCCTGCTCGCTCGTCGGGCGGAGCATCAGGATCGAAGCGTCGGCAAAGCCGCCCGTGCGCAGACGGCTGACCTCGCTGACCTCGGTCACGGCAAAGTGCGTGACCCCGGCCTCCCGGCAGATGGCGGCCATCGGCAAAAGCCCCAGCCCATAACCGTCCCCCTTGAGGACGGCCCACAAAACCGCGCTGCCCGCGCGGGTCTGCAGCTGCTGCAGATTGCTCCGCACGGCGGCGGAATCGACGACATACGCTTTCATGCTGCGCCTCCTGCCTTACTTTTTTCCACGGTTTTTGATGAGATAGACGGTCTTGCGCAGGTCCTTGAAGACCGACGTGCCGTGCTCCACGGCCCAGTAGATGAACGGGGAGAGGACCAGATCCTCCTCGCCGACGAACTCGGTGAACGCCCCGCCGAAACCCTGCTTGAAGCGGAACAGGCCATAGAGCGGGTTATCCTCCGACACATTGCCGGAGACCCCGCGGAAGTCGTAGATCCGGCAGCCGGTCTCGACCGCCCACTGGATCATGCGCCACT
>DHKK01000034.1:2104-6113 GCA_002404795.1 Clostridiales bacterium UBA4696 | reverse complement strand
ACAGCCACTGGGTGTCATTCTCCGCGCCTGTGCGGCCGGAGGCCAGCGCCTGCTCGTTGTCGATCACGGAGCAGCTGCCATCGTTCGGGGTGTAGTTGGTGTGGTACCAGTTTTTGTCCCGGAAGTCCTGCTTGACTCGTGTGAAGGGCGTCTGGCTGACCACCAGACCGCTGTGGTTGAAGTCGTAATAGGGCATGGCGATGCTGTTTTCCGCCGTGTCCAGCGTGTCCTTCGCATCATTGGTGGCGCAGAGGTAGAGGAACTTGACACCCTCGCCGGGATCGAGATAGTACATCTCCCGCGCCGCATCGTAGTGAAGCTGCGTCCGGCTCGTCTCTGTACCGGCCGTCAGACGGAAGCTGACCTTGCTGCGGTCATCCGTCGGCGTCGCCGTCACGGTCGCGTCCACCCAGGTAACCTCGGTTCCGTCCGGCGGCGTGACGAGCTGGTAAGATGCATCCGCACTGATGTTCGAGGCGATCATATTTACCGGGCCTTTATACGCGTTATTGACCGGACGATCACCCAACAAACTCCTGATCAGAGATCGGTACGTAAAGCCCTGGGGCAGCACGTCCTGAAGATCCTGTAAATAGAGCCGGGTCGCGCCGCCGTTGTAGACCAGCGCGTAATAGACCACGCCGCGCAGATAAGCGTCATCGTTGGCATAGTGCCACAGGCTGTCCGTATCGGTGTCGCGAATGTCCTTTGTGTTGTAGGAGTTGACACGGTCGATGGCCTCGGTGCTGTAAACGCCCTTTTGCAGATAGGCCTGCGCCCTGAGGCCCAGCGTGTGTGTGACGGTCTTCGGCACGCCATCGAGATAGAACGTGTTGGTCAGCGTGGTGGTGCCGTACTGGGCGGCGTACTCCTGCCACTGCGCGTCCTTTGGGAACGTCAGGCGGACATAGATATACAGGGGCTTGTCTTTTCCGAAGGTCACGGAGAAGCCGTCGCTCCACTGGATGCTCTGCGTGTTCGCCATCGTGGTGTCTTCGATGTTCCACTCGCTGCCATCTTGGCTGCTGATGCTCGTCGTGTTTTCGTATTTTTCGATCCACACATCGCCGGGCTGGGCGTTTTCCGCGTTCGCACTGCCCTTTTTCCACTGGATGTTCTTGTTTTTCAGCGCCAGGGGCAGGGTATCCCGCAGCTGAGAACCTTTGAGCATCGTGCTGTCCGCCGTGGTGAAGATCGTCAGGCGGTAATACACCGTCTGGCCTTCGGAAACGGTGCTGCCGGTTTCGCCTTCCGCTTTGTTTTCGGCAGTCATCTCGTCCTTAGAGACGATCTTCTTGTCAAAGTCCAGCAGGCTGCCCTTTGTGCCGACGGGCGCATAGAGCCGGTGGGTCTGGTGGTCGTTCAGCCAGCTCTCGTTGTTCAGGTCATAGGAAACGCTCTGCCCCGCCTGCGCCTCCGGCAGCTCCACCAGCGCCTTATAGGAGACGGTATCATTGCGCGTGCCGCCGTAGTCCTTGAAATACCATTTGATGAGGGTATCATACGCGCCGGTTTCGCCCGAGACGGTGACGGAGTCCGCGTACTTGCCGTTCAGCCATACGCCGGAATAGGTCCCGGCGGTCAGCTTGTAATATGTAACGCCATCCACTTGGACGGTTTCGCAGTCTTTCGCCCAATCCGCATCCTTGTTCCTGTCCTGTTCCGCCAGCAGTACCTGCGCGCCGGACATATGGTCGGTCAGCGGCAGAAGGCCATAGCGTGCTGAGCTGTTGTGCGTCACGTGCAGGGAATAGTCGATGGTCTCGCCGTTTCTGGGTGCGTTTGCTTCGTCCATCTCGCTGCCGTCTTTCAGCTTCGCGTCCTTGAAAAGCGTAAATTCCTTCGCGGCGCTTGCGCTGCCGCTTCCGGCGCTGGCCAGCAGCTCATCCTTTTCCGTGCCTTCCTTGGGTTTTCCATAGGCATAGGCGGTGTTTGCGTCGATGGAGTACCGCTCTGCTGGATGTGTGTGTTTCACGTCCGTGCCCAGCAGCATGAACGTGTCCTTCACGGTGCAGGGGATCTTCCACTCCAGCGTCTGGCCGCCCTGGATCGGCGTGGGATTTCCGTCAGCGCCCGTTGTATCCCACCGCAGGGTGTATCTCGTCCCGGACGTGACGAGGAAGCATAGCTCGTCCAGCGTGGACTGGATGGAATTGGAAACCTCCTGTGGCTCGCCGCCGTTCAATGCGATCCGTATTTTCCCATTTTCTTTTTTGATTGTGATCGTGTTGTTATTTGTCTCCAGGTGCTGTGCGGAATCGCTCATGCCGTGGTACTTGTCATCCTCGTAGGCGCTGGTATTGCGGACAGCGGTGCTGCCCGCCTCAGTACCGTTCATGTCCTTGACGGTGCGCGTTTCTGCGGAGCAGATGACCGCGTCCGAAATGGTGATGGTCAGCTTCTCGCCCCAGGTTTCATCGTTCAGAAGCTTCAGAATGTCCTCCGCGCGGAGGTAGACCTTGTCCGGCAGCGTGTCTGTCACATACGCCAGCTTGTTGTACGGCAGAGCACCGGTATTTTTGGCCGTGATCGTATAAGACTGGGGATCGCCGTACCGGTATGGACGCGAATCGTAACTCTTTTTCAGTTCGAGCTCCGCTTTGCCCAGCGCGACCGTGCTTTCGCAGATATCATCGCCGGTTTTGCTGTCGCTCCAGCTGTAATGCCAGGTGTAGCTTACCTTGTTGTTCAGGGTGTAGCTCGTTGTTTCCGGATTGTCCGGGTTGTCGATTTTCAGGACATTGTCCGCAAACAGCAGGCCGAGCTTCTCCCCGCCGATCTCCGTTGACGGCGCGGCGGCGTCCTTTTGGGAGGTGTTCGTCAGCTTCCACTTGACGGTCAGGGTTTTCTGGTCATCGGACAGCAAGATGCTTTCGACCTCCGGGATCATGTTGTCCGTGCCCGCGTTATAAAGCGCGAGAAGGTCTTTGCCGCCGGCCTGGTACCACCAGCCGGTTCCGAGCTTGACTCTGTCCAGAAGGATCTGCTGCGCAGTATTGTTCTTCTTTGCAAATCCGCTGCTCAGCGCGGTCGCGACTTCCTGAGAAAAGCTGACGCCATCCGGCAGCGTAAAGGTATCGATGGCCTCGGCCTGCGTCACATGGTCCTTGCCCACGCCCTCCTGCGTCACCGCAATGGTGCGGCTCGTGGTAAAAGTATAGTTGAGCGCGCGAATATAGCTGTTTCCCTTGCCGTCACCGGAGATCTGCGCACCGGTGTTCGTTTTTTTCTCAACTGCAAAGGCGTCCGGTTGGGTCGTCCAGGTGACGGCCTGCTGCGTATTTGTGCCGTCTGCAGGCTTTGCCGCGATGCCGGGCTTGCCGTCCGTGCCGGTCTTCTTGTCCAGTTCTTCTTTTTCCGCCTTGGTCAGCACCGCGCCCCAGACGGTATTCGTGCCGCCGGCAGACGTGGGGCTGGGGTAGCTGCTGGGCAGCTTGAGGGAGATGGTGTCGCCCTGCAGCGGGCGCTGGATCTCAAAGCAGTAGGTGTAGTGGTTGTCATCATTTCCCGGGATACGGGTGACGGTATACTGATATTCCCGATTGCTGCCGTTAGCCTTGATGGTATAGGTGCCCTCATTCTGGCTCGGCGTGCCGTCTGCGCTGGCGAGCTTTCCTTCATCGAGGGCGGTCTTTGCAAACTCCATATACAGCCGAATGACCGTGCCATCGTCCTGCGCGATCTGTGCGCTCTCCGGATTGGAGATGGAAAGGGTCGTCGTGGCGGTTTCTCCGGTCTTGAGCGCAGTCTGATCCGTTGTAACGGTGATGGTCGGGCGGGTATCGCCGGCCTGTAAGAGCGGCGCTTTCGCGGGTGCGTCGGTCGGAAGCACGCCGAAGCCCAGTGCGGCATCCAGCGATTCTTCCGCGACCGCACCGTTCACATCGCCCACGGCTGCCGTTTCCGCGTCCAGTACGATACCGGCATGCTCCGCCGCGCCGTCGCCGTCCAGATCATAGAATGCAACGTCGCCGGGCTTCGGGGTGTAGCTTGCTGCCTCGTGATACAG
>DHKK01000034.1:0-2041 GCA_002404795.1 Clostridiales bacterium UBA4696 | reverse complement strand
CGCAGGTATCCGCGCGCGGGAAGCCCTCGCTCACACCGGCGGTATCCAGACAATAGCGCGCGAACAGCGCCGACCAGTCGGGCGCATAAGCGTCGCCATACGCCGCGCCGTAGCAGGTGTAGCCGTATGTCATCTCACCGTCTGGCGCGACCGCGAAATTTTTGCTGCTTTCCGTATAGCCGAGCTGTGCCTTTGCGATCGCCGCCGCATCGGCTGCCGCGTTACCGCTGAGCGATGGCAGCGCAGGCGCGTCGGTATCTGCGTCCGGGTTGGAGTAACACGCAAGCGTATGCTCGTGCTCTTCCTTTTCGCAGATGAGCCGCTTTTCGTAGCAGGCCTCCGTGTGGAAATGCCCCTCCGGCATCTGCTCGCTGTCCGTCTCGTCCGGCAGAGCTGACGCTTCCTGTCCGCAGATCAGGACGGACTGCTCCGTATAGCAGTCGTCCGTGTGCACATGGCCTTCGGATTCTTCCTGACCGCAGAGCGGTGTTTCGCCGTAGCAGTCGTCCGTGTGCACATGACCTTCGGATTCCTGCAGACCGCAGGTCAGATTGCCGTCTGCATCGAAGCACGTCTCGTCATATGTGTGACCCGCAGCTTCTTCCCGGGCGCAGAGCAGCGTTTCGCCGTAGCAGTCGGAT
Organism: Clostridiales bacterium UBA4696; assembly: GCA_002404795.1. Lineage (GTDB taxonomy): Bacteria > Bacillota > Clostridia > Oscillospirales > Oscillospiraceae > CAG-170. The sequence continues at coordinate 1,400 of DHKK01000034.1, read as the reverse complement.
GTGTGCACATGACCTTCCGTTTCCTCCAGTCCGCAGGACAGGACCCGCTGCACCGCATAACAGGCTTCCGTATGCGTGTGACCCTGGGTGCTCTGTCCGCCTTCGGACGGAGCATCCTCCGCCTGTGCATCTGCCGACTCTTCCAAAGCGCACACCGGAACGGTTTCGTAGCATTCATCGGTATGCCGGTGCGCCTGCTTTCCGCAGAAGGTCTCGCCCGTCATGGTGATCGCCGGGAGAATCAGCGCATAGGTCGTGCAGAACACGACCACACAGGCCAGGATCGTCAAAACGCGCTTCCAGCGTTTTCGCCGGATATGCGCTTTGATATAGCTGCCGGCTTTTTCCGGCAATGCGTTTTGCATATATGTACCCCCGCTTCAGCTTACAGGCCCGAATTCGCTGAGCGGCCAGATCCGGAAAACGACCTTTCCGACGATCTGATCCGCTGCAACGCAGCCGACCGCCGTATTTCTGGAGTCAATGGAGGCGTTGCGGTTGTCGCCCATCAGAAAATACCGCTTGTCGGGAACCTGATACGGAAGATCAATGTTTGTTTCGCCAAAGGCCTTCTCCGTCAGGTACGGCTCGTCCAGCTCCATGCCGTTTATATAAACGCTTCCATCCTCATCGATATTCACCCAGTCCGAAGGGCCGGCGATGAAGCGTTTGATCAGGAGCTTATTGCCGTGATAAAAGGCGGCGATATCGCCAGGGCGGAAATCGGTCGTCTTCACGGACACCACGATCTGCCCATCTGACAGTGTGGGCACCATGGAGCTGCCGTAGATCCGCAGCACCGGCATCCAGAGCGTCGCCACCAGAACCGCCGCTGCGGCCACGACCATAAGGATCGCGATCGTACTTTTGAGCGTGCGGCCATAACGGCTGCGGTAGCGAAGCCGCTTTCGTTCGTTTTCGATCTGCTCCAGACTCGGAAGCTCGACGGATTTTCTCTGTTTCCTTTTCATTTTTTTAGCAGTCCGTCTTCTTTCGCCAGAAGTCGAAGCGCTTCATGGGCGTTGATTAGCTCGGTTGCTTTCTGCCGGAACGCCTGCCATGTTTTCCCCGACTGCTGCTCAGCCTGTGCCGTGATCGTTCTGGCTTTTTCCTGCGCCTCGGCAATGATGTCGGAGGCAGTCTTCTCCGCCTGGGCGAGGATCTGTCGGCTTTTTTCTTCGGCGTCGGTTATTTTGCTCAGTGCCGTTTCATTCGCCGCCCGCAACGAAGACAGATATTGATCAGCAGCCGCCTGTGCAGACTCAAAAATGCGGCTGACCGAAAGGGCGGCCTCCGCGATGGAGCCGGCAGATGCTATTTTCAGATTGCGCTCTTCCAGCGCTGCCTTCAGCTTCTGATTTTCTTCTGCACAGTCCTCATACCGCTTCTGCGCTTCATAA
>DHKK01000088.1 GCA_002404795.1 Clostridiales bacterium UBA4696 | reverse complement strand
CAAATCTGCGACAACCTCTCAGTCTGCTTCGCTGACAGCTCCCCTGGGAGGGGAGCCTTTAGAGGTCGTCGGCGTCCTGGACGGGGGGCTCGTGTTCGTCGGCGGGGAGGCCGGTCCAGCTGCCCTGGGGGTCTGTGAAGCTGGGCGGCGTGTCGATGATCTTCTGAACCGCGTCCGCGCGGTCTTTTTTCCGTTTTTTCATGCTGCACCTCCTGTTTTCTTTCAGGATGCGCAGCTTTTGCAGCTTTTATTCGAAATGATGCCCGTTGTGGTCGCAGCTCGGCGCGATATCGTCCGCCTCTTTGGAAAAATCGAGCGTTGGCGGCGCATAATGCCGGAGATCTGCAAGGAAGGCCGCGTAATCCGGGCGGTTCGTCGGGATGAGCACCTTCTGCGGCTGCTCCAGCAGCCGGTCGGCCGCGGTGAAGCAGAGCGCGTCGACCAGCTCCCGGTCTGCGCGCACATGATGCAGCAGGCAGACCTCGCGGAGCTGTGCAATCTCAAAATAAATGACCGTGCGCGAGCAGAAGATCTCGATGGCTGCGCCCGCGCCGTCTTCGGGCGGGAGGATGCGGAGGGTATCCTCCGGGATCAGAACATAGCGATTCATAAGCTGCCCCTCACTTCAGGTAAATTCTTGCGCTGCCCGCGTAGGGCTGCACCGTACCCACGCGCTGCGCGCTGGGGACCGCATCCTTGAGCGCGGCGAACAGCGCGTCCGCGTCGGCCGGGTCACAGGCGATGAGCAGACCGCCCGCGGTCTGCGGGTCGTAGAGCATATCCTGCACGGCCAGCTCCACGCTGCCGGCATCGACCATGGGCTCGGCAAAGGTGCGGTTGCGGTACATGCCGGCGGGCAGGATGCCCATGCGGGCAAAGTCCAGCGCCTCGGGGATGAGGTCGATGGCCGCCGTGTCGATCTGCAGCTGCACGTCGCTGCCGGCCGCCATCTCGGACGCGTGGCCGAGGAAGGAGAAGCCCGTCACGTCGGTGCAGGCGTGGACGCGGAAGGGCACCATGGCATCGCACGCGGATTTATTGAGCGTCGTCATGAGCCGCTGGGCAAGCTGTTTGCCGTCCTCGGACAGAAGCTCCGCCTTCTGCGCCGTGGTGAGGATGCCGATGCCAAGCGGCTTGGTGAGGAACAGCACGTCGCCGGGCTTCGCGCCGGAGTTCGTGAGGATCTTGTCGGGATGGATGAAGCCGGTCACGGCCAGGCCGTATTTCGGCTCGTCGTCATAGATCGAGTGGCCGCCGGTGATGAGCGCCCCGGCCTCATAGACCTTGTCGTAGCCGCCGCGCAGGATCTCGTGGACCGTCTCCTTCGGCATGGACTCCGGCACGGCCATGATATTGAGGCAGAGCTTCGGCTCGCCGCCCATGGCGTAGACGTCGGAAAGGGCGTTCGTCGCGGCGATCTGGCCGAAGACGTAGGGATCGTCGGCGATAGGCGGGAAGAAATCGACGGTCTGCACGAGCGCAAGCTCGTCCGAGACCTTGTAAACGGAAGCGTCGTCGCTCTTGTCGAAGCCGACGAGCAGGTTGGGGTCGCTGTGCACGCGGATATCGCCCAGCAGCTGCGCAAGGATCCCCGCGCCGACCTTCGCGCCGCACCCGGCGCATTTGGCAAGCTTCGTCAGCTTGATCTCGTCTTTCATGTCTATACCTCCAATGTATTTTGTCCCGTGACGTTCGAAAGAACGCCCGTATATTCCAGAATCGCCTGCAGCACGCCGCCGCCGATGGCGATGGCCTTGTCCGAGGCGGTATAGCAGTAGGAAAGCTCGCCGCGCGGGTCGACGTCGCCGGATTTCATGCCCTTGTAGACCGGCGTCCCGTCGGCCAGCATCCCGCGGATGACGCCCGCGATCGTGCAGGCCATCGGCTTGCCGTTCACCTCGCCGACCACATCACCCGCCTGCACGCGTGCGCCGATATCGGCGAGCTGATGGAAGATCCCGTCGTCCGGCGCGCGCAGCACCCGCTCGCCGGTGAAGCCGCCGATGAGGCCGGGGATATTCGTGTTCGGGATGGGCTCGCCCGAACGGATGACGCGGCCGAGGGTATGGCCGCGCATGGTCTCGATGACCGCATGGCAGTCCTTCCCCGCGCAGAAGCCGGGGCCGACGCCGATGACGAGCGGCGCGTCGGTGATCGCGGTGCCGAGATTCTTTTTTGCGAGGATCGCGTCGACCACCACGTCCGGCCGCAGCCACGCGCGGCAGGCAGCCCTGGGGTCGGCGAGCACGGGGATCTGCCCGGCCGAGAGGATACGGCGGACGTCTTCTTCCGTCTCCGCCCGCTCTGCCGTCACGTCCTCGACCTGATAGCTTCCATATAAGATCGCCTGCGAAAAGCAGACCGTGCGGCGGATGGCCGTCGGCTGCGGCAGGTCGGTCATGACCACGCGCAGATGCGACCGGAACAGCCGCAGGGCGATGCCCGTGGCAAGATCGCCCGCGCCCCGGATCAGGACAAGCATTCGATCCACTCCTTCTGTAAGGCCGCCGCGCAGACCGGGCAGCAAAGCTGCGCCGCCAGCTGCCGGGCCAGTTCCCTGCCCTGCGGCACGTCGGCCTGGTTGACGAGCACGCGGGTATGCAGGTGCTCATGCTCCAAAAACCGCGCCCAGAGCGCCGGCGTCACGACCGTATCCTCCGGCACGCCGAGGGCCTGTGCGGCGAGCGGCGCGCGGTGGACCGTCTCGCACATCGGCCGTCCGAAGCCGGACGCGCCGACGACCAGGATGGTCTGGTCCGCCTCCGGCGGGATGACGGGCTCATGGGCCGCATGCGCCTTCAATGGCAGCCGCCTGGCCCCGTCGGCCTCGACGATCACATGGTCCGCCAGACGGGCGAGCGTCCCGGCCGGCAGCTCCGGCGGGCCGAATTTTCCGTTTTCCGACCACGCGCCCACGCAGATGCAGGGGCTTTTCTCCAGCGCCGCGGCGATCTGCGCCTGCGCCGGCGAGACGAGGCAGAGCATGGTCTTTTCGGGGTAGATATGCGTCGTGGTGCAGACGATGACGCGGGCGTTCCCGGAAAGCTCGCGGGCGAGCCGCTCCATGAGCGTGGTCTTTCCGCCGCCGCCGATGATAGCCGTCACGCCGGGTCTGATCTGCAGCGCTTCCGACAAGTTCACAGCGCATGCCTCCCTTCTGTTTCCTTTCTTAAAGGATAACACCCGCGCGGTTCTTCGTCAAGAATATCGGAAGAATGTTGACAATCCCGAACCGAACATGGTAAAATTCAGACATGGAAAACAACTTTCGGCCTGTCCTGACGATTCGGATCTTCGGCGAGGACAAATGCTTCGGCCCCGGCGTAGCCGTGCTGCTGCGCAGAGTCCGTGAGCTGCACTCGCTGCGCGCGGCGGCCATGTCGATCGGCATGGCCTATTCGAAAGCCTGGACCATCCTCAAAAACGCCCAGCTGTCGCTGGGCTTCAAGCTGCTCGATTCCACAACCGGCGGAAAACACGGAGGAGGTGCGTCTTTGACGCCGGAGGGCGAAAAACTGCTTGATGCTTACGACAGCTACTGCACCCGGCTCCGCGCCTATGCGCAGGAGCTGTTCGACGAGACCTTTGACGGGATTCTTCCGTGAAGGAACCGATGGAATCATCGATTCCTGAAGCCCATTCTGCGCGCCTCCGGCAAAAAACTTTCGTTTTTTCCGCCGGGGGTGTTGTCTTGCGCAGAGCTGCGTTGTATAATGAAAATCAGATAATTGCGGGATTTCCGCAAAATGGAGGTAACACACCATGTTTACAAAACTGATCAGCGCCCTCAAGGCGACCCGCCGCACCATCGTCTTCACCGAAGGCCCCGACGCCCGCATCCTCGAAGCGGCCGACCGCCTGATCAAGGACGATCTGATGGACGTCATCCTCATCGGCAACGTCGACGAGGTCAAATCTGCCGCAGCCAAGGGCGGCTTCGACATCGCCAAGGCCGAGATCATCGACCCGGCTGCCTACGCCGGTATGGATGAGATGGTCGCAAAGATGGTCGAGCTGCGCAAGGGCAAGATGTCTGAGGAAGACTGCCGCGCCGCGCTGGCCAAGGGCAACTATTTCGGCACCATGCTCGTCAAGATGGGCAAGGCCGACGCGCTGCTCGGCGGCGCGACCTACTCCACCGCCGATACCGTCCGTCCGGCTCTGCAGCTGGTCAAGACGAAGAAGGGTGCGCACCTCGTCTCCTCCTCCTTCATCCTCTTCCGCAAGGACAAGGACGGCAACGACGAGAAGTACTGCATGGGCGACTGCGCCATCAACATCGACTATCAGGACACCGTTGACAAGACGACCGGCGCCGTGATCTTCACCGCAGCCCAGAAGCTGGCGGAAGTGGCCGTCGAGTCCGCCCGCACGGCAGAGTTCTTCGGCATCGACCCGAAGGTCGCGCTGCTGTCCTTCTCCACCAAGGGCTCCGGCAAGGGCGGCACCGTCCAGCTCAGCCGCGACGCCACCATCGAAGCGCAGAAGCTCGCGCCCGAGATGGCCATCGACGGCGAAATGCAGTTTGACGCGGCGGTCTCCCCGGTCGTCGGCCAGCTGAAGTTCCCGGGCAGCAAGGTCGCGGGCTATGCCAACACCTTCATCTTCCCGTGCATCGAAGCCGGCAACATCGGCTACAAGATCGCCCAGCGCCTCGGCGGCTTTGAGGCCTACGGCCCCATCCTGCAGGGTCTGAACGCGCCCATCAACGACCTCTCCCGCGGCTGCAACGCCGACGAGGTCTACAAGATGGCCATCATCACGGCCGGCATGGCCTGATCGGGCAAGTCTTACATATACCGATGGCTCCCTTGTGTAAAGGGAGCTGTCACCGAAGGTGACTGAGGGATTGCTGTCGCAGATTTGTGACTTCCCTATGTCTCCGACGGCCATATCTTTTCCCGTGCGTGGGAAAAGATATGGAAGAAAAGGACGCTGATTACTCAAAAACCGCCATCACGTATCTGCTCAATGGACAGACACACTTTTACGCCGTCCCTTTTGCCGATCGATGAATGACTGCCGAAAGAGCACGCCATTGTTGGTGATGGCTGAATCGGATTTTTGAAATTTGCAGCGTGCGCCTGCGGGCGCAAAGCGAACACAAGGTCTCTCACGCGACCGATCAAAAAACTTCGTGGGGATACCGCCTTGGGGCGGCATCCCCATATTTTTGCCTTGGAGTATTTTTTCTATGAAACTGACTGATTATCTGGGCGATAAGCCCTTCTGGCGCGTGACTGCGCGGCTGGCGCTGCCGGTGGCGCTGCAGAACGTGCTGACAAGCTCGTTCCAGCTGGTCGATACGATGATGGTCTCGCGGCTCGGCGACGTGACGCTCTCGGCCGTCGGCATGGCCGCGCAGTGGGGCTGGCTGTGCAACCTGCTGAACTTCGGCCTGTGCTCGGGCATGAGCGTGTTCATCTCGCAGTACTGGGGCGTCAAGGACCACAAGGGGATCCGGCGCGTCATGGGGCTGGGGCTGGTGTTCTCGCTGTTCGTGTCGCTGCTGTTTCTGGCCGTCGCGCTGGCGGCCCCGGCGTGGGTCGTGGGGCTTTTCAACCAGGACCCGGGCGTGTTGGACGCGGGCTGCCGGTATCTGCGGATCGTCTGCTTTTCGTATCCGGCCGTCGCGCTGACGTATCTTTTGTCCAACGTCCTGCGCGGCACGGAGCATGTCCGGCTGCCGCTCTATGTCTCCATCGTCACGACCATTGCCAACGCGTTTGCCGACTACGGCCTGATCTTCGGCGCATTCGGCCTGCCGGAGCTCGGCGTGCAGGGCGCGGCGATTGCGACGTGCATCTCGTCGTGGCTGGGGCCGGTGCTGATCCTGCTGTTTTCCCTGTTTGAGAAAAACATGCTCATCGGACCCGTGCGGGAGCTGTTCGCGTTCAGCTGGAAGCAGCTGGGCGAGTTCTGCACGCGCGCGCTGCCCGTCATGTCGAACGAGGGACTGTGGGCCCTCGGCATGCTGACGCTCAACCGCATCTACGCCAACATGGGCTATGAATATTACGCGGGCATGACCATCTTCAAGACGTTTTCGGAGCTGGCCTTCGCCTTCTACGTCGGCCTCGGCGGCGCGTGCGTCATCATGGTCGGCAAATCCATCGGGCAGGGCAAGATCCGGCGCGGCGTCGCCGACGCGCGGCGGTTTTCCGTGCTGGTGCCGCTGATGGGCCTTCTCGTGGGTTTGGCCATGATCGCGGCGCGGCACCCGCTCGTGTCGCTGTTCGCCGCGGGCGACAACCTCTCGTCCACGACGATCTCGACCGCCTACGCCGTGACGATCTTCTGCTCGCTGGAATACTGCTTCCGCAACATCTCCTATGTGCAGGTCGTGGGCGTGTTCCGCTCCGGCGGCGATACGCTGACGGGCATGCTGTGCGACCTCGGGAGTCTCTGGCTCGTGTCGATCCCGCTGGCGCTGCTGGCCGCGCGCGTGCTGCAGCTGCCGTTTATCGGCGTCGTGATCTTCGCGTATCTGGGCGAGGATATCCCGAAGAGCATCCTCTGCCTGCTCCACTTCAAGAGCATGCGCTGGATCCGCCCCGTCACCGAGGAGGGCCGGGCCGGTCTGCGCGACTATCAGGGAGAATAAACCCGGCATTCTGCCGCCGCGCCTTCTTTTCAGGAGAACGCGGCGGTTTTTATCTTCTTTTTACATTTCCCGAAAGATTTGACCGAAGTTTTACCGAAATCTGCTTTCATATTTTAGATTGCCGCGGTATCTTGATGCTCGTAGACGAGAAGTCAAACAACGAAATGAAAGGAGATCATCAACATGAAAAAGATGACCAAAGTTCTTAGCACTGTTCTTGTAATCGCCCTTGCCGCGCTGACGCTCGTCGGCTGCGCCAAGAAGGATACCACCCCCGTCACGACCGACGGCTCGACCTCCATGGAGAAGGTCATCGGCACGCTCGGCGAAGCCTTCACCGAAAAGGAAGGCATCAACGTCACTTATAATCCCACCGGCTCCGGCTCCGGCATCCAGGCCGTCTCCGAAGGCCGCTGCGACATCGGCCTGTCCAGCCGCGCGCTGAAGGACGATGAGAAGGCGACCCTGACCGAGACCGTTGTTGCCCTTGACGGCATCGCCATGATCGTGAACCCCGAAAACCCTGTCTCCGACCTGACTGTCGAGCAGATTGCCGATATCTACACCGGCAAGATCACCAACTGGTCCGAGGTCGGCGGAAATGACGCTGAGATCGTCCTCATCGGCCGTGAAGCCGGTTCCGGCACGCGCGATGGCTTTGAGTCCATCACGGGCACCAAGGATGCCTGCCAGTACCGTCAGGAGCTGACCTCCACCGGCGACGTCATCACCACCGTCTCCCAGAACCCGGACGCCATCGGCTATGCTTCCCTCGCAGCCCTCAAGGATACCGTCAAGGCTCTGACGGTCGGCGGCGTAGCTCCCACCGAGGAGACCGTCAAGGACGGCAGCTACGTTATCCAGCGTCCGTTCGTCCTCGTGACCAAGACCGGCGAAAAGCTCTCCGACAATGCGCAGAAGTTCTTCGACTTCGCCCTGAGCGCGGAAGCTGCCCAGTACATCACGACCGCCGGTGCGGTTCCGGTGAACGGCTAATATGAAGAAGAAACAGACAATGGAAGACGTCGTACACGGCGTCTTCCTCTTCTTAGGACTCATCACGGTCGGCTGCGTGCTGCTGATCACCGTGTATCTGATCGTTTCCGGTCTGCCCGCCATCTCAAGGATCGGGCTCGGCAAATTCCTGTTCGGCAGCGAATGGGCCTCGACGGCGGCAGACCCCAAATACGGCATTCTCCCCTTCATCCTCACAAGTGTCTACGGCACCTGCGGCGCGATCCTGATCGGTGTGCCGGTCGGGTTTCTGACGGCGGTATTTCTTTCGAAAATGGCACCTGGAAAGATTCGCAGCGTCATGGAGTCCGCGGTCAGCCTGCTCGCCGGCATCCCGTCGGTCGTCTACGGCCTGGTCGGCATGCTGGTGCTGGTGCCGGGGATCCGGAAGATATTCCACGTGCCGGACGGCGCGAGCCTGCTCGCGGCCATCATCGTGCTGGCCATCATGATCCTGCCGTCCATCATCAAGGTCTCCGTCAACGCGCTCGACGCCGTGCCGAAGGAGTATGAAGACGCATCTCTGGCCCTCGGCGCAACGCCGGTCGAGACCTGGTTCCGCGTGTCTGCCCCGGCGGCCAAGAGCGGCATCGCGGCCGCCGTCGTCCTCGGCGTCGGCCGGGCCATCGGCGAGGCCATGGCCGTCATGATGGTCTCGGGCAACGCGCCGAACATGCCGTCACTGTTTGAAAGCGTGCGTTTTCTCACCACAGCCGTGGCGAGCGAGATGTCCTACGCCTCCGGCCTGCAGCGACAGGCGCTGTTTTCCATCGCGCTGGTCCTCTATGTGTTCATCATGCTCATCAACGCCGCGCTCAATTTCTTCCTGAAGCGCAAAAAGGAGTGACCGTATGCTGACGAATCGACTTTCCGCCTCCCGGCGGATCTATATCACCGTCATGCGCGCGCTGCTGGTGCTGGCCGCCGTATTGACGGCTGCGCTGGTCGTGTTCATGATCGTGTACGTGCTCAGCAAGGGTCTGCCGTATGTCACGTGGCCGCTGCTGTCGACGAAGCCGAGTTACGTCTCCGGCACGATCGGCATTCTGCCGGATATCTGCAATACGGTGCAGATCCTGCTCGCATCGCTGCTCATCGTCCTGCCGCTCGGCGTGGGCGCAGCCGTGTACCTCACGGAGTACGCGCAGAACAAAAAACTCGTCGCGTCCATCGAATACGCCGCCGAGACGCTCTCTGGCATCCCGTCCATCATCTACGGTCTGGTCGGCATGCTGTTCTTCTGTGAATTCTTAGGGATGCAGACCTCCCTGCTCGCGGGCGCGCTGACGCTCGTGATCATGAACCTGCCGACCGTCCTGCGCACGACGCAGGAGAGCCTGCGGACCGTCCCGCAGAGCTACCGCGAGGGCGCGTTCGGCCTCGGCGCGGGCAAATGGCGCGTGGTGCGCACGGTCGTGCTGCCGGGCTGCATCGACGGGATCGTGACCGGCTGCATTCTTTCGGCCGGGCGCATCCTCGGCGAGTCCGCCGCGCTTCTGTTCACCGCGGGCTTCGCGCACACGCTCAACAAGTTCATCCTGGGCCTTGCCAGCCCCGGCGCGACGCTGACCGTCGCCCTGTACGCCTATGCCAAGGAGGAGGGCGAGTTTGACGTGGCCTTCGCCATCGCGGCCATCCTCATGATCCTCACCCTGCTCATCAACCTCGCAGCCGGGATCGTCGGCAAACAGATCCAGAAACGGAGCCAGGCATGAAGGCAGTCAACCCCTGCGGCCTGAAGCGGGCCGCGCTCATCAACGATCTGTCCTGCTTCGGCAAGTGCTCTCTGAGCGTCTCGATGCCGATTTTGTCCAGCTACGGGATCGAGACCGTCCCGCTGCCGACGGCCCTTCTCTCGACGCACACGGGCGGCTTCACCGGCTACGTCGTGCAGGACACGACCGAGGCCATGCGCGCGTTCGCCGCGCACTGGAAGCAGATCGGCGTGCAGTTTGACTGCATCGCGACCGGCTACTGCTGCTCGCCGGAGCAGATCCGGCTTGCGGCGGAGTTCATCCGCAGCTTTGCCGGCGACCAGACGCTCGTCGTGGTCGACCCGGTTCTGGGTGACCACGGAAAGCTCTATAGCGGTTTTACCGACGCGCATGTCGACGCCATGCGCGAGCTGTGCAGTCTTGCGGACGTGATCACGCCCAACCGAACGGAAGCGGCGCTGCTCGCAGGCCTCGCCTGCTCCAGCGCGGACGAGACGCTTCTCTACGCGCAGCAGGTCAAAAACACCATTCTCACCAGCGTCCGCACCGAGACCGGCATCGGCTATCTCGCGCGGCTGGACGGCGGCATCCGCCTGGTACTGCGGCCCTTTGTCGAGCTGACGCTGCACGGCGCGGGCGATGTCTTTACAAGCGCCCTGTGCGGCGAGCTGCTGTGCGGAAAAGCGCCGCTGGACGCGCTGGACAGCGCTGCGGACTTCTGCGACCGCTGCATCCACGAAACGGTCAAGCGCCAGCCGTGGCACTGGTACGGGCTGGCCTTTGAGCCGGTATTAAAAGGAGATCGCGTATGAACGATATCATCACGGTAAAAGACCTGCGGCTCTGGTACGGCCAGACGCAGGCGCTCAAGGACGTGTCCATGGACATCCCGGAAAAAAGCATCACGGCCCTCATCGGCCCCTCCGGCTGCGGCAAATCGACGTTCCTCAAGACGCTCGACCGCATGAACGATCTCGTGCCGGGCGTGCGCATCGAGGGCGAGGTTCAGTATAACGGGCAGAACATCTTCGCCCCGCAGGTCGACGTGAACGAGCTGCGGCGACAGATCGGCATGGTCTTCCAGAAGCCGAACCCCTTCCCCATGAGCATCTATGACAACATCGCCTACGGCCCACGGACACACGGCGTGCGCAAAAAGGACGAGCTCGACGCGATCGTCGAGCAGTCGCTGCGCGGCGCGGCGATCTGGGACGAGGTCAAGGACCGGCTGAAAAAGAGTGCTCTCGGTCTCTCCGGCGGCCAGCAGCAGCGGCTTTGCATCGCGCGGGCGCTGGCTGTGCAGCCGCAGGTCCTTTTGATGGACGAGCCGACGAGCGCGCTCGACCCCATCTCGACCTCCAAGATCGAGGAGCTCGCCACGAACCTCAAGGAGCAGTACACCATCATCATCGTCACCCACAACATGCAGCAGGCGCTGCGCATTTCGGACAAAACGGCGTTTTTCCTGCTCGGCGAGCTCATCGAATACGATGACACGCAGAAGCTGTTCTACCAGCCGAAGGAAAAGCGCACCGAGGATTATATCACCGGGAGGTTTGGCTAATGAGAAGTAAATTTGACCAGCAGCTCGCCGCCCTCAACCAGGAGCTGACCGAGATGGGCGCGACCTGCGCGCAGGCCATCGGCCTGGCCGCACAGGCGCTGGAGCAGCAGGACATGTCGCTTGTAGCCCCTGTGGGGCAGCTCGAGGAGCAGACGAACGAGCAGGAGCGCACGATCGAGGCCCTGTGCCTGAAGCTGCTTCTGCAGCAGCAGCCCGTCGCCCGCGATCTGCGGCAGATCTCCGCCGCTCTCAAGATGATTACCGACATGGAGCGCATCGGCGATCAGGCCGCGGACATCGCGGAGATCATCCCCTTCTTCCTCAGCCACAACACCTTTGACTGCGCGCTCGTCTGCCGCATGGCGCAGCAGGCCAGCTCCATGGTCACGCAGAGCGTCGAAGCATTCGTGCGCCGCGACGTGTATCTGGCCCGCTCCGTCGCCGGGCAGGACGATCTGGTCGACGAGGACTTCACCGCCGTCAAGCAGGCGCTCATCGCCGCCATCGCCCGCGAGCCGGAGCAGGGTGAGGTCGCGCTGGATCTTCTGATGATCGCCAAGTATTTTGAGCGCATCGGCGACCACGCCGTGAACCTCTCCGAGTGGGTCGAATTCTCCGTCACCGGCGTCCACAAGCACGACGGCGTGGAGTACGAATAAGGCTGATTTCGCGCAAAAAAGCCGCCCGTAGGGGCGGCTTTTCGTCGTTATTCGGCAGAAGGCTTTCTGCATTCATCGGTGATCTCCCGTTTGAGCTCGCGCAGGGCGGGCGATTCCGGGTCGCGGGGGTAGGAGAAGGCGGTCAGGTCAAAGGAGCGGAGGGTGCTGTCCGGGTGCATGACGAGGATGCGCTGGCCCAGCAGCAGCGCCTCTTCGAGCTGGTGCGTGACCAGCACGATGGTGCGCGGGAGCTTCTGCTGGATGGCCAGCAGCTGCGTCTGCAGCTCGCCGCGGGTCAGAAAATCGAGCGAGGCGAACGGCTCGTCCATCAAAAGCAGCTGCGCCTGGCTGGCGAGGATGCGCGCAAGGCCGAGCCGCTGCTTCATGCCGGTCGAAAGCTCCATGGGCGTGAGGTCGGCATAGTCCTCCAGCCCGACCAGACGGACGAAATCCGCGGCCTTTTCATACCGCTCCTCCGGCGTCTTGCCGACGCCGCAGGCCATGGCGACGTTGCGCTGCACGTTCGTCCAGGTGATGACGTAGGGGTCGGGGCTGAGCATGGCGCTGTGCCAGCCCTGCGGGATGCTGATCTCGCCCGCGTCCGGCTGCTCCTTCCCGGCCAGCAGCTTCAGGAGCGTGCTCTTGCCGCAGCCGCTGCGGCCGACGATGACGGTCAGCTGTCCGGCAGCAAACGTCACCGAGAGGTCCTTCAGCACCTGCCGCGTGCGGCTTTGCCGCTGCTCGCCGGTGATGACGATCTCCGTACTGTAGGATGTATAGGCCTTGTCCACGTGCCGCAGGGTCACCGCGTCCATAAAAATGCCTCCGTTCGGTCCGATTTCCTGCTATTTTACCAGATTTGACGGCTGAACTCAAGCTTCTTTTTCCGTTTTCGCCTCTTGCATTCCCCGCGGCAGGAGCGTATGATAGTCGCGCAAAAATGATCGTCAAGAGGTATCTTTTTATGAGCAAAGGCAAACATGATCAGGTCGACATGCTGCACGGGCCGCTTCTCGGGAAGCTGGTCCTGTTCGCGCTGCCGCTGGCGCTCAGCAGCATCCTGCAGCAGCTGTTCAACGCCGTCGACATCGCCGTCCTCGGCCAGTTCGCCACCAGCCAGGACCAGGCCGCCGTGGGCTGCACGTCGGCCGTCATCAACATGTTCCTCAATCTGTTCCTCGGCATCTCCGTCGGCGCGAACGTCGTCATCGCGACGTACATCGGCCAGCGGGACAAGGAGAAAATTCAGGCCTCCGTGCATACCGCGATGCTGATCGCGCTCATCAGCGGCTTTGTGATGATGCTCGTGGGATTCGTGACCGCGCGGCCGATTTTGGAGCTCATCCAGACGCCTGAGAGCGTGCTGGGCAAGGCGGTCTTGTACCTGCTCATCTATTTTGCCGGGATGCCGTTCGTCATGGTGTATAACTTCGGCGCTGCGATCCTGCGCAGCATCGGCGATACGACGCGGCCGCTCATCTGCCTGACGGTGTCCGGCGTTCTGAACGCGGGGCTCAATATCTTTCTCGTCGCCGTGTGCGGCATGGACGTCGACGGCGTCGCGATCGCGACGGTCTTGTCCAACGTCGTCAGCTGCGTGGTGGTCGTATGGATGCTCTGCCGGGAGAAGAGCGAGATCAGCCTGTCCTGGCGCGCGCTGCGGATGGACCGGGCGCTGCTCGGCCGGATGCTCGCCATCGGCCTGCCGGCCGGTCTGCAGAGCACAGTCTTCACCTTCTCCAACGTGTGCATCCAGTCGACGCTCAACTCCTTCGGCACGGCGGCCGTAGCCGGTTCGTCCGCGGCGCTCAACTATGAATTTTTCGCCTACTTCCCCGTCGTCGCCTTCGGGCAGGCGGCCGTGACCTTCTCCAGCCAGAACTTCGGCGCCGGGCAGTATGACCGCTGCCGGAAGATCTTCCGGCAGACGATGCTGCTGTCGCTGGCGTGCGCGGAGGTGATGGGGCTGGGCTTTGTGTTCGGCAAGGAGCTGTTCGTCCGCTTCTTTACCGCCGAGGCCGACGTCGCGGAATTTGCCTACATCCGTATGTGCACGCTCCTGCCGTTTTACTTCCTTGTGCCGCTGTATGAGGTCGGCGGGGCCGCGCTGCGCGGCATCGGGCATTCGCTGGCCCCGGCCGTGCTGACGGTATTGGGCACGTGCGTGCTGCGGCTCATCTGGGTCTTCACGGTCTGCCGCATCTGGCCGGATTACCGCGTGCTGATGCTCGTCTACCCCATCACGTGGGCGCTGACCGGCGCGGCCATCATGGTCTGCTATTTCCTCGTCGACCGCAAGCTCGCCAAAAAATTCCTCACCGCCCAGACACACTGAATCTTGTCCGGCGCGAGCTGGTCTGATATAATGATGGAAAACGCCTGAAGGAGTCTGCCATGAAACGACGGATCAGATCTTTGCTGCTGGTATGTTTGCTCTGTGTGTGCCTGTGCACGCAGGCGCTCGCTGTCTCCCCGCAAAGCTGCGCGGAGGAGCTGGCCGCCATCGACGTTTTCCGCGGGACCGACACGGGCTTTGAGCTCGACCGTGCCCCGAAGCGCAGCGAGGCCGCCGTCATGCTCGTGCGCCTGTACGGCGCGGAGGAGGAAGCGCTCTCGCTCTATGAAGCGGGGCTGATCGCCCACCCGTTTGAGGATGTGTCCGGCTGGGCCGCGCCGTATCTGGCGTGGCTGTACAGCGAGGGCCTCGTCCGCGGCGTGAGCGAGACGCGCTACGGTGCGGACGCCCCCTGCCGCGCGCGGGACTATGCGCTGTTTTTGCTGCGCGCGCTGGGCTATCAGGACGGCACGGACTTTGCCTGGACCGAGACCGAAGACTTCGCCGAAGCCTGCGGCTTTTACAGCCGCGCGCTGTTCGGCGGCACGTTCACGCGCGGGGATCTGGCGCTCATGACGTGGCTGGCGCTGCAGTGCCCGTCTGCGGACGGCAGCGGCACGCTGCTCGCAGGTCTTACTGCGCGCGGCGCCATCGAACAGGACGCCGCCCGGACGCTTGAGGCCTCGTTCCGCAAAAGCCCGGTGCATGTCAAGGACGGGGCTGTCACGCTGGACGCCGCGGTCTGGCGCAGCGCCTGCGCGGAGCTGGAGATCACGGTGCAGCTTGGATCCGGTACGGAAACGCTCAGCGGCGAGGCGCTGCGGGCGCTCGTCGCGTCGGACGGGACGGTGCGGACGAACGAACTGGACGCGCTCGTCTCCGGCTGGGCCGGGCAGTACGGTACATACAACACGCCCTACCGCTTTGATTCCTACGTCAAGGGCATCACGCCCATCGACTTTATCCCCTGCGACTACCGCATCGACGAGGCGGGCGTCAAAAAGCAGCTGCTGCAGGCCATCTGCGCCATGGAGCCCTGCACGATCTCCGCAGAGCTGACGTGTTACCGCTGGGGCGCGCCGTTTGATATCTCGCTGACGCACGTCGAGGTCGATTTGGACAACCAGCAGTTGACGTTCATCAAAAACGGGACCGTGATCGTGAACACCGACATCGTCACCGGCATGGTCGGCAGCCACCGCACGCCGACCGGCTTGTACGAGGCGCACAACAAGCAGACGAACTGCACGCTGACGGGCGCGGATTACGAGGTCTTCGTCAAATACTGGGTCAGCGTCATCGGCGATTCCATCGGCCTGCACGACGCGTCCTGGCGCAGCGTCTTCGGCGGCGACCAGTACATCTTCAACGGCTCGCACGGCTGCATCAACATCCCGGAGGCGGCGATGGTGCAGATCTTCAACAACATTGAAGACGGCACGCCGGTTTTGATCTTCGGCCAGAACAAATGGTACCAGCCCGGCTCCGCCGACTCCCCCGCCACCAAAAACCCCCTCCGCGGCACCACCGCCGGACAATAAGCGCCCTTGTACAAAGGGCAGAAAAGGCTCCCCTCCCAGGGG
>DHKK01000102.1 GCA_002404795.1 Clostridiales bacterium UBA4696 | reverse complement strand
TTTCAGGGGAGCTGTCGCCGAAGGTGACTGAGAGGTTGCTGCAAATTTGATACGACCTCTCCGTCTCGACGTCCCGCCGAGCCACCTCCCCTGGGAGGGGAGGCTTGGGAACTGTGCACTCCAATGGCTTCCCCTATGAGGGGAAGCTGTCAGCCGTCAGGCTGACTGATGAGGTGGACAGCGTCGCGTAAACAGGAGGTCGTCCACCTCATCCGTCACGGCTTCGCCGTGACGCCTTCCCCTCATAGGGGAAGGCATTAGATAGGCGGCGATACAAAACCCGCCCGGCGAGGCCGGGCGGGGCTTGAGGCTTATTTGGCTTTTCGCACCTTAGAGGCGACGATGGTGAAGGCGGGGATGACGACGATGGGAATGGCGGCCCAGCCGACGATGGAGGTGCCCTGCTGCAGCATGGCCTGGAAGCCCAGGGCCGCGCCGACGGCGGCAATGCCAAGCAGGATGGCCGTGATGACAAAGCGGCGCAGCTGCGCGTTTTTGATAAACCGGAACAGGCCGTCGAACCGGACGTTGCCTGCGTGCGCCAGCCCGGCCGCGCTCGTGAGCACGGCGAGCGTCATCAAAATCACGTACAGCCACTGCAGCCATTTCATGCCCAGGCGATTCAGGACAGACATGACCGGCAGCGTCTCGGCGCAGACGTCAAAGACGTTCGTATAGCTGAACAGCGTGAAGATCAGGCAGACCATCAGCAAGATCGTGATCAGGTAACCCGCGCCGATGGCCTTGCGCGCTTCCTTTTTGTCCTTCACCACGTCCGAGACGGACATGACGTTGAAGACGATGGTGGACTGGAAGCAGCCGTACTGCATGGCGCTGAGGATCGCGTCCAGAAAGCTGGGATCCTTGGCATTGGCTGCGGAGTTGGCAAACGCGCCGGGCACGTCGCTGTCGCCGCAGGTCAGGGCCAGCACCGTGATCAGCAGGACGACGCCGACGATGGCGTACATCATGTAGCCCGAGGACTTTGCCAGCAGCTTGGAGCCATAGAGGCAGAGGGCAGCGGAAATGAGGATCGTGACGATGGCCGTCGCCCAATAGTTGACGCCGAGGAAGCCCTGCAGGAGCTTGCCCTCGCCGGAGAAGGCCAGACCGCCGGCGCACATCATGGTCATCAAAAAGCAGATATCATACAGGACGGCGACCACGCCGCCCAGCTTCTCGCCGTAGCAGGACCGGGCGAAGGGACGGTAGTTCGGCGTGCCGTGCTCGCGGGCGTATTCCAGCATGAAATACATGACGCCGCCGGTGATCAGCATGGCGAGCAGAGGCGTCACAAGGCCGACCCAGCCGTATTTGACGTACCAGCGGACGCTGAACGCGCCGGTGGCGAAGCCGGGGCCGAAGTGGCTGCCGATCCAGACCGCGGCCACGCCCAGGTAGGTGGGAACTGCTGTTTTTTTCTTCTGCATAACGTTTCTCTTCTCTCTTGTTCGGATTCGCGGCGGTTATTCCGCGTCAAACGACATTCTGGCGGCGATGCTGTCCTTCATCCCCTGCGCCAGGGCGACGTGCTTCGGGTGCTGCAGATACGTGCCGAGCTGCTCCGGCCGGTCGATCTGCATGATCATCAGGATATCCGCATTGGAATCACGCGTGGTGCAGCAGCGGATGACTTTTGCATCGTGCAGGAACGGCAGCTCCGCTTCGAGCGCGGCGTAGACCGCTTCGCACTGCGCAAAGATGGCGCCGGCATCCGCGCCGGGCTTCAGCTTCAGGAGATTGTAATGGGTCATGTTTCTCGCCTTCTTTTTTAATATCCCATAAAATACCGCGCAGCATTTCACTTGTCAAGTGCCCAAAACACGGCATTGCCGAGCGTTTTGGTGTGAAATGTTCCGGAAAGAATCACTTTAGCGATTTTAAGCTTTGCATAGATAAAGAATCATGCGATTTTCGGAGAAAAAATTTTTTTAATGTTTTTTGTGCCTGCAGCGGGCCGCTTTCGCGCCGCGTGGTGGATTTTTCCGATGGTTTCTGTTATAGTGAAAGCAGCTGTACATGGATCTGTTATCAGTTTACATAACATATGATCAGGAGGAACGCAGATGCAAACGCGAAGACTGGGAAAAACAGGGCTGCAGGTCAGCGAGATCGGCTTCGGCGCGGAATGGCTCGAGCGTCATCCGGAGGAAGAGGGCGCGGAGTTGATCCACTACGCAGCAAAAGCCGGCATCAACATTCTCGACTGCTGGATGCCGGACCCGAAGTCCCGGGACATCATCGGCCTGGGCATCCGGGATGACCGCGCCCACTGGTACATTCAGGGCCATCTCGGCTCGACGTGGAAAAACGGGCAGTATTACCGCACGCGGGATCTGACCTATGTGCGCCCGGCGTTCGAGGATCTGCTGACGCGCCTGCAGACCGATTACATCGACCTCGGCATGATCCACTACGTGGACTCCGAGGAGGAATGGGAGCAGATCCTGCACTCTGACTATCTTTCCTATGTGATGGAGCTCAAAAAGACCGGCGTCATCCGCCACATCGGCCTCAGCTCGCACAACCCGAAGGTCGCGGTGAAGGCGGCGGAGTCCGGCTTCGTGGAGATGATCCTGTTCAGCGTCAACCCTGCCTTTGACATGCTCCCGGCGAGCGAGGACATCGACACGATGTTCGCCGAGCGCTTTGACGAGGGTCTCAAGGGCATCGACGCGGCACGCGCGCATCTGTACAGCGTCTGCGAGCAGAACGATGTCGGCATCACGGTCATGAAGGGCTTCGCGGGCGGGCGGCTGTTCGATGAGAAGCGCTCGCCGTTCGGCGTCTGTCTGACGCCGGTGCAGTGCATCCACTACGCGCTGACGCGTCCGGCGGTCTGTTCCATCCTGTGCGGCTACGACACGAAGGAGCAGGTCGACGCGGCCGTCGCCTATGAGACTGCGTCGGCAGAGGAAAAGGACTACGCGTCGGTGCTCGCCAACGCGCCGTTCCACTCCTACCGCGGCCAGTGCACCTACTGCGGGCACTGCAAGCCGTGCGCTGCGGAGCTGGACATCGCGATGATCAACAAGTTCTACGATCTTGCGACCATGCAGCCCGAGGTCCCGGCGACCATCCAGTCGCACTACGAGCTGCTGGGGCATACGGCCTCCGAATGCATCGGCTGCCATGCGTGCGAAGCGCGCTGTCCGTTCGGCGTGCCGATCGCCCGGCGCATGGAGCAGGCCGCCGCTCTGTTCGGCCGCTGAATCCGGTATTACGCGCAGATCTGCGCCTAATATAATCGCAGGATAAAAACGCAACGCGGGCCGGGTCTCCGGCCTGCCAGAGCTGGTAGGTAGCCCAGCCGTCTGCGCCCGCGCGGCGCAGGTAAGTAACCCTCCCCTCCGGGTCGTCCGTTCCTGCGGAATTTCTTTTCAGGAGGGTTGGCGTCAGTTGACAAGAGCAGACGCGCTTGCAGGCCGGACTGGACCGCCGTCTGCTGCGTTATCGTCCTTGACATGCGACGGCATGCCTGCGTCCTCTGCCTTGCAGACAACGCTCCAGACCGGCCGGCAAGTCCTTCGGAGTTTTTCACGGAGGATAAACGGCGGGTGGCAAGGCAGACGAGGAAGATGGGCTGACGCCCATCGACGAGGATAACGACGCCAGCCGTCATTTTGCCCCGTGAAAAACCGCGTGTGCTCTTGTCAGCTGACGCTTCGTTATGGACAGCAATTTGACCAGGCTGACGGTTTTGTTTGAGGCGCCGTTCTGGGTCGGGATCTTTGAGCGGATCGAGGGTGACACGCTTTCGGTCTGCAAGGTCACCTTCGGCGCAGAGCCGAAGGACTATGAGGTCCTGGCCTATGTGCTGAAAAACTACAGCCGTCTGCGGTTCAGTCCGTCTGTTGCCGCGGCCATCCGGCCGGACGCGGCAAATCCGAAGCGGATGCAGCGCCAGATCCGGAAGCAGACCGCCGAAGGCGTGGTCGGCACCCGGTCGCAGCAGGCGCTGCAGCTGCAGCGCGAGGCGCAGAAGCTTGAAAAACAGGCCCGCTCACGCGAGCAGCGGGAGGAAGAAAAGCAGCGCCGCTTTACCTGCCGGCAGCAGAAACGAAAGGAAAAGCACCGTGGCAAATAGCCCCGGTGCCTTTTTCGCAGCAGCTCATGCTTTTCTTTATTCGCCTGTGATCTCCCGTTGTTTCTTTTTGGGGAGGGCGTGGAGGACCAGGCGGTAGGCTTCGTCGAGGAGGTTTCTCAGCAGATCGTCGGGGACAGAGCCCTGCGCGCGGACGGAGTTCCAGTGGGTCTTGTTCATGTAGTAGCCGGGCAGGATGTCTTCATACTGCCCGCGGAGGAAGTCGCCCTCGGCAGGGTCGAGCTTCAGGGTGATGTAATACGGCTGGTCCTGATCCTCCAGACAGACGGCGGCGAACAGCTTGCCGCCAATCTGATAGCGGATCCAGTTTCAGTCCGGCTGCAGGTCCTTTGTGACGCCGGGCTTCTGCAGGAGATAGGCGTCGATCCAGGGATATGGCATAATTATGCTCCTTTTTCGGTTTTCTGCGGCGCGAAACAGTGCGCCAGCGCCCAGGCGAAATGCCGGTCAAAGGCCGCGGCGGCCTGTTGGCTCATGGCGGTCTCGGGCTGCATCATATCGAAGGCGTGCACGTCAGTATGGTAGATGTCCAGCTCCGCCGGGATGCCCGCGGCGCGCAGCTGCGCGAAATAGCGAACAGTCTCGGCGTAGAACGGCTCGCCGTCGCCGACGAACGAGTACGCGGGCGGCAGACCGGAAAAATCCGTCAGCCGTGCGGGCGCGGCATAGGGCGGCAGGTCCGCCCGGTCCCTGCCGCGCAGGTAGAGCCGCCAGGCAAGATGGTTGCGCCGGGTGTTCCAGACGCGGCCGTGGTTGTCGCGGGAGGTCTCGGTGTCACGGTCATCGAGCATGGGGTAGAGAGGCATCTGGAAGGCGACGTTCACCGTTCCCTCGTCCCTCGCGCGGATGCAGACGGCGGCGCACAGCCCGCCGCCCGCGCTCTCGCCGCCGGCCATGAGCTGGTCGCTCCGCACGCCGAGCGCCGCGGCGTGACTGCACAGGTACAAAAGCGCCGCATAGCAGTCGTCCATGGCTGCGGGATACGGCGCCTGCAGCGCCAGCCGGTAGCCCGGAGACAGCACCACCGCGCCGAAGCGCTTCACCAGCTCCACGGCGCGGGACATATGGACCATTTCCTTCATCCCGGCGACGTAGCCGCCGCCGTGGAGCCAGAGGATGCCGGGCGCGTTCTCCGGCGCAGCTTTCGGAGAGAGGACGAGGGCGGGGATGCTGCCCTGCGCGGTCGGAATGCGGAGATGGCGGGCACAAATGTCCGGATCCGGTCTCATCGATCGCATGGCGGGCCTCCTTTTCCGGTTTACAGATACCGGCCGGTGATGCTGGCGGGATCCTGCCGGATCTCGTCGGGCGTACCGGCTGCAATGATGCGGCCGCCGGCGTCTGCGCCGCCGGGGCCCATGTCGATGATGTGATCGGCGTTGCGGATGACGTCCAGATCGTGCTCGATGACGACGACCGTCGCGCCGCTGTCCAGCAGCGCCTGAAAGACGCCGAGCAACACCCGCACGTCCAGCGGGTGCAAGCCGATGGACGGCTCATCGAAGACGAAGACGGAATCGGTCTGCGTTCTGCCGATCTCGCTGGCGAGCTTCAGCCGCTGTGCTTCACCGCCGGAGAGGCTCGGCGTTTCCTCGCCGAGCGTCAGATAGCCGAGGCCGAGGCGCTTCAGAATGCCAAGCTTCTGGCTGACGGTTTTCATGTCTTTGCAGAAGTCCAGCGCAGAGCTCACATCCATATCCATGAGCTCCGGCAACGAGACCGACTCCCCTTCCCGGTTCGTCAGCCGCACTTCACAGGCTTCTCTTGCGTAGCGCGAGCCGCGGCAGTCGGGGCACGGGATGTTGACGTCCGGCAGGAACTGCACGTCGAGGCTCACCTCGCCCGTCCCGTCACAGCCGGGGCAGCGGAGGGAGCCGGTGTTGTAGGAAAAGTCGCTCGCCTGATAGCCTCTTTCCTTTGCGTCGGCAGATCTCGCATACAGCTTCCGCAGCTCGTCGTGGACGCCCGCGTAGGTGGCGACCGTCGAGCGGACGTTGATGCCGATGGG
>DHKK01000114.1:4259-4418 GCA_002404795.1 Clostridiales bacterium UBA4696 | reverse complement strand
TATACCACTAGTTGCCTTAGAATGATTGCCGTCAATAGAAGGTGCCGGGGAAGCTTTGATGAGTTGTACCTTCTCGCGGGGGAATAACCTCTCCGCCTCGCTTTGCTCGGCGCCTCCCCTTGACAAGGGGAGGCGATATGGGGTGCGCATTCCAAGGCT
>DHKK01000114.1:0-4161 GCA_002404795.1 Clostridiales bacterium UBA4696 | reverse complement strand
GAGGGGTTAGCCCGCCGCAGCGGCCCATGGCTTCCCCTATGAGGGGAAGGCTTTTGGCACATATCGTCCGGAGCTTATCCGTGCTTCGGGATCAGCACTTCCTTGCCGCCCATGTAGGGCTGGAGGCATTTGGGGATGGTGACGGAGCCGTCTTTCTGGAGGTGGTTTTCCAGGAATGCGATGAGCATGCGCGGGGGCGCGACGCAGGTGTTGTTGAGCGTGTGGGCCAGATACATCTTGCCGTCGGCGCCCTTGACGCGGATGGACAGGCGGCGGGCCTGCGCATCGCCGAGGTTCGAGCAGGAGCAGACCTCGAAATATTTCTTCTGCCGCGGGCTCCAGGCCTCGATGTCGCAGGATTTGACCTTGAGGTCGGCCAGATCGCCGGAGCAGCATTCGAGCTGCCGGACCGGGATCTCCAGATTGCGGAACAGCTCGACCGAGTAGCTCCAGAGCTTGTTGTACCAGTCCATGGATTCCTCCGGACGGCAGACGACGATCATTTCCTGCTTTTCAAACTGATGGATGCGGTACACGCCGCGCTCCTCGAGTCCGTGGCTGCCGACCTCCTTGCGGAAGCAGGGGGAGTAGGAGGTGAGCGTCAGCGGGAGCTTTGCTTCGGGGATGATCTGGTCGATGAAGCGGCCGATCATGGTGTGCTCGCTCGTGCCGATGAGGTAGAGGTCCTCGCCCTCGATCTTGTACATCATGGCTTCCATCTCCGGGAAGGACATGACGCCCTTGACCACGCTCCCGTGCATCATGAACGGCGGGATGACGTAGGTGAAGTGCTTCTCATCGATCATGAAATCGCGCGCGTAGGCCAGCACGGCCTCGTGCAGCCGGGCGATGTCGCCCAGCAGATAATAAAAGCCCATACCGGCGACGCGGCCGGCGGAATCCTTGTCGATGCCGTCGAAGGACTGCATGATATCGACGTGGTGCGGGATCTCAAAATCGGGCACGACGGGCTCGCCGAAGCGCTGGACCTCGACGTTATGGCTGTCGTCCGGGCCGATGGGGACGGAGGGATCGATGATGTTCGGGATCACATACATGATCTCGCGCAGCTTGTCCTCGGCCTCGGCCTGCTTCTTTTCGAGCTCGGCGCGGCGGTCGTCGTCGGCCTTGACCTTAGCATTATTTTCCTCGATCTGCTTCTGGAGCTCGGCCTTCTGCGCCTCGTCCGCCTTTTTGAGCTGGCCGTAGAGCGGCCCGTTGGCCTTCGAGAGCTTGTTGCGGGCGGCCTTCAGCTGCTCGCATTCCTGCTGGGCCGCGCGCTTTTCCGCGTCGAGACGGATGGCCTCGTCGACGAGCGGCAGCTTTTCATCCTGGAACTTTTTCCGGATGTTTTCGCGGACTGCATCCGGATTTTCCCGCAAAAATCTGATATCGATCATTGGTTTCTTCTCCTCCTGTCATTCTCCGCCCAGCGTCTGGTATTCCTCCAGCGCCGTGGGCCCCAGATAATCCTTCAGCCGCTCGAGCGTCTGCATGGCGCGGGAGAAGGTGACGTTCCCCTCGCGCGTGTCGCAGCTCTTCGCCTCCAGAAGCGCTTCATAGGCCTCCTTCGTCCGGTCGAGCTCGGTGCGCAGGGACTTGATCATTTCATTCTCCGCGGCAGCCGCGTCCTCCTCGGCCTGCGAGGCGGCGTCGAGCTTTTCATTCAGCTCGTCGAGCTTCGCCTGCAGCTCCTGGTTCTCCTGCTCCAGGGCGATCTTCTCGTCCTGCAGACTGCGGTTTTCCGCCTGCAGCGCCTCGGCGTTGGAGAGCGCGCTGGTGCTGGCGGCGTTCAGCTCGGAGATCTTCGCCTCCGAGGAATGCATCTGCAAAATCAGCGAGATCAGCACCAGCACAAAGGCGGCGGAAAACAGGATCGTCATATAGCGCAGCAGCGCGGCCTTGCGCTTTTCGCTCAGCGGCTTGCCGGGATCCTGCGCGGCCTCCGGCTGCGTCTGCGGGTTTTTGTTTTCGTCCATCAGTGATGCTCCTTTTTGCGGATGGTCTGCAGGGCGTCATAGAGCTGCTGCAGATCCTCCTGTCCGTAGTATTCCAGTTCGATCCGGCCCTTGCGCTTGCCGGAGACGATCCGGACCTTGCGGCCGAGACCGGCCGTGAGTTCCTTTTCACATTCCGCCAGATAATCCACCTGCGGCGGCTGGGGCTTGGCAGGCTGCGTTTGCTTACTGAGCTTTTTGCAAAGCGCCTCCGTCTGCCGGACGGACAGGCCGAGGGCCATGACCTTCTGCGCCAGAGACAGCTGCTGCGTCTCATCCTTGACCGGCAGCAGCGCCCGCGCGTGACCGGCGGAGAGCGCCCCGTCCTTCACCAGCTCCAGAACGGCCGGGCTGAGGCTCAGCAGACGCAGCGCGTTTGCGACCGCGGGGCGGGATTTGCCCACGCGGGCGGCCGCCTGCTCCTG
The DNA here is from genome assembly GCA_002404795.1 of Clostridiales bacterium UBA4696. GTDB lineage: Bacteria > Bacillota > Clostridia > Oscillospirales > Oscillospiraceae > CAG-170. The sequence continues at coordinate 1,739 of DHKK01000114.1, read as the reverse complement.
CGTCATTTCATAGGTGCCCATGAGCTCCTGATAGCCGAGCGCCTCTTCGATCGGGTTGAGGTCCGCGCGCTGCAGGTTTTCGATGAGCGCGAGCTCCATCGCCTTTTTGTCGTCGGCCTCGATGATGACGACCGGCACGTCGGAAAGCCCCGCGAGCCGTGCCGCTCGCCAGCGGCGCTCGCCGGCGATGATCTGATAAAAGCCGGACGGCAGCTTGCGGACCGTCAGCGGCTGGATGATGCCGTGCATGCGGATGGACTCGGCGAGCGAAGCGAGCTCGTCCGGGTCGAAGGTTTTTCTGGGCTGCAGGGGATTGGGCTCGATCTTCTGCAGCGGCAGGCTGACCGCGCCCTCCGCGGGTGTTTCGGTCTGCTCATTGATATCTCCGAACAGGGCACCAAGACCCTTGCCGAGACCTTTTTGCGTTGCCATGGTTGCAGCTCCTCTCAATCAGACTCTTTTGCAAGGATCTCCTGCGCAACGGCGTCATACGCCGCCGCGCCGCGGCTGAATTTATCATAGGCGCACACGGGCATGCCGTGGCTGGGTGCCTCGGACAACCGGACGTTGCGCGGAATGGCCGCGGCGAACACCTTGCCGGGGAAGTGGCGGCGCACCTCTTCGGCGACCTGTGCGGAGAAATTCGTTCGGCCGTCGTACATGGTGAGCAGCACCCCGAAGATCGAGATCGTGGGGTTCAGCCGCTTTTTGACCGCGCGGAGCGTCACCATCAGGTCCGAAAGGCCCTCAAGCGCATAATACTCGCACTGCACGGGGATCAGCACCTGGTCCGCCGCGCACAGCGCGTTCAGCGTCAGCAGCTCCAATGACGGCGGGCAGTCGATAAAGATGTAGTCATACTGCGCGCGCAGCGGCTCGAGCGCATGCTTGAGCGCGTATTCCCGCGCGTCCATCCCGACGAGCTCCACACCCGCGCCGGACAGCGCCACATTCGACGCCAGCACGTCGCAGTACGGCGTATGGATGACCGCGTCCACAGCCGGGAAGCCGTCGATCACGAGCTCATAGGTAGAGTGCGCCGCAGCGCTCTTTTCCACGCCCAGGCCGGAGGTCGCGTTGGCCTGCGGGTCAAAATCGCAGAGCAGGACCTTTTTGCCCGCCTTCTGCAGCGCAGCCGCCAGATTGACCGCCGACGTCGTCTTCCCAACGCCGCCCTTCTGGTTCACAAACGCCAAGATCCGCCCCATAGGCCGCCTCACACTCCCTCGCGCACAATTTTGTAACCTATATTATACCGGCCCATTTTCAAAAAAGCAATATAAGCCCACGATTTTATATTTTCTTATGTTTCACGTGAAACATACCACGTGTTGATGAAAAAGACTGTGGCCTGCTGAAAGGCTGATACGCTGCAACAAACTTGCGACTGCGGCACAGCATTTTCTTTTGCTTCTCCAAAAGAAAACGCTGGCAAAAGAAAAAGAGCCCGGGGGGATTTCGATTTCCCCCCGGACCTCCTTGAACCGACCAAGAAAACCTCTTCGGTTTTCTTGGATCTTTCCCGCGATAGCTGAAAACCCAATGCGAATCCGTACTGCCCTATGGACTTTTTCCGCAAGGTATTTTGCCGCACATATTCAAACGCAACTACCAACAAATCTGTTGTACCGTATCAGGCGGCGCGTAGCAAGACATACGTAAGGTGACTACCGTGTGGAACGACGCCTGAAAGCTAGGGCCTTACCTAAATTCAGATGCAGCACGCACCAAACGCGTCC
>DHKK01000031.1 GCA_002404795.1 Clostridiales bacterium UBA4696 | reverse complement strand
CGCCGGTACTGCGTCCGCTCAAAGTCCTTGCCAGACTGCTTGTCCACAAAAATCGCGCCCGGCGCAATGCCAAATGCCGTGAGCGCAATGATCTGCCGCTGCTCATTCTGTTCTCTCGTCGAGACCCGCGCATAGCCATATTCCATATTTCTGCCTCCAATCTATTTGGTAGATAGATTGTACGGCACGCAGCAGCGCTTTGCTCCGCGCGCGCCGTGATATTTCGGCAAAATTCCATCGCCTGCCATGCCCGCACAACAAAAAAGCGCCGCTGCGGCAGCAGCGGCGCTTCAGTTTTCTGAAAAAGCCTCGCCGGGTCTGCGCCGCGGGCGCAAACCTTTGCGAGGCTTTTCACACACTCTGTTTTTCATACGCAAAAGGCGGCACGGTTTCCCGTGCCGCCTTTGATCGTTTTTACAGCTTCTCTTCGTCGATCATTTCCTCGGTCACGATGGATTCCGGGGTGTTGAGGGTGTCGAAATCGCGGTAGGCCTTGAGGCCGGAGCCGGCGGGGATGAGCTTGCCGATGATGACGTTCTCCTTGAGGCCCACGAGGTGGTCAACCTTGCCCTTGATGGCGGCGTCGGTCAGGACCTTGGTGGTCTCCTGGAAGGAGGCGGCGGACAGCCAGGACTCCGTTGCCAGAGACGCCTTCGTGATACCCATGAGGATGAGGCTGTCGGTCGCGGGCCGCAGCTCGGTCTCGCCTGCGTCGATGCGGGCCTGGACGGCCGCGTTGGCGTCTTCAAACTCGAAGACATCGACCACGGTGCCGCTGAGCAGCGTGGTATCGCCGGGATCCTCGACGCGGACCTTGCGCATCATCTGACGGATGATGACCTCGATGTGCTTCTCGTTGATGTCGACGCCCTGCTGGCGGTACACGGCGAGAACGCCCTGCGTCAGGTAATCCTGCACGGCCTCGACGCCGGAGATGCGCAGCACGTCGTGCGGGTTCAGCGCGCCGTCGGTGATGGGCTCACCCTTGCGCACGCGCTTGCCGTGCTCGACCTTCAGACCCACGGAGTACGGGACCTGATACTGCTTGACCTCGCCGTCGTCGGCGGTGATGGTGATGTTGCGAAGCGCCGTGCGGTGGGAATCGTCGACGTCGACAACGCCGTCGATCTCGGAGATCTGCGCCATCTTCTTGGGCTTTCTGGCCTCGAAGAGTTCTTCGACTCGCGGAAGACCCTGCGTGATATCGTCGCCGGCGACGCCGCCGGTGTGGAAGGTACGCATGGTCAGCTGCGTGCCCGGCTCGCCGATGGACTGCGCGGCGATGATGCCGACAGCCTCGCCGAGGTTGACGAGCTCGCTCGTCGCCAGGTTCATACCGTAGCAGCGGGCGCAGACGCCGGAGCGGGCCTTGCAGCCGAGGACGGAGCGGACATAGACCTTATCGATGCCGTGCGCGGTGAACTTGGCTGCGTCTTCCTCGCGGAGCATGACGTCCTTGGAATGCAGCAGCTCGCCTGTCTGCGGGTCGGTGATGTCGTAGACCGGGTAGCGGCCGCGGATGCGGTTGCCGAAGGAGTCGATGAGCTGGCCCTTTTCGTAGTAGTCGCCCTTCCAGCTGCCGTTGGTGGAGCCGCAGTCGTTTTCGCGGATGATGACGTCCTGGCAGACGTCGACCATGCGGCGGGTCAGGTAGCCGGAGTCCGCGGTACGAAGGGCGGTATCGGTCATGCCCTTTCGGGCGCCTCGGGAGGAGATGAAGTATTCGAGGGCGGACAGGCCTTCACGGAAGTTCGCTTTGATTGGGATTTCGATCGTGCGGCCATTCGTATCTGCCATCAGGCCGCGCATACCGGCCAGCTGACGGATCTGGTTCATGCTGCCTCGGGCGCCGGAATCGGCCATCATGAAGATCGGGTTGAAGCGCTTGAGGTTCGACTGCAGCGCGTCGGTGACGTCCTTGATGGACTTCTCCCACTGCTGGACGGTCAGGCGGTAGCGTTCGTCGTTGGTGATGAAGCCGCGCTTGAACTGGCGGTCAATCTTGACGACCTCCTTCTCCGCCTCGTGGATGAGCTCGTATTTCTTCTCCGGGATCTCCATATCGGCGATGGAGACGGTGATGGAGGCTCTGGTGGAGTACTTGTAGCCGAGGGCCTTGACCTTGTCGAGCATCTCGGTCGACTGCGTGAAGCCGTTGATGCGGATACACTTGTCGATGATCTTGCCGAGCTGCTTCTTGCCGACGACGAAGTCGATCTCCAGCGGGAACAGGTCGTCGACGGTCTCGCGCTTCTTGAAGCCGAGGTTCTGCGGGATAGCGTCGTTGATGATCAGACGGCCGACAGTCGCGTCGATGATGCGGTGCTCCTTCCTGCCGTCGATCTCGAGCTCTTTCCAGACCTTGATGGGGTCATGCATGGCGATCATGCCGTCGGCATAGGCCATCATGGCCTCGTCTTCGTCGTGGTAGAACTTGAAATACTCCTTCGGGCGGACGTCGCCGGCCGCGTGGGCCTGACGGGCGTATTCGCCGACGGTGCGGATATAGATGTGGTTCTCTTCCTTGATATCGGCGTCGGAATCCCAGATGTTCCAGACGTAGATGACCTCGTCGGGCTG
>DHKK01000175.1 GCA_002404795.1 Clostridiales bacterium UBA4696 | reverse complement strand
CCTCTTGACGGGGCGCGGTTCAGCTGCCGCAGACGGGGGTTTGCAATTAAATTACGGTTTTTTCATCATCTGCTGCGCGCAGGCGAGCATCCAGAAGATGCTGCCCGCGTAGATCAGAAGCTCGGAGCCGGACGCGCCCGCGAGGCTGATCGCGCCGAACAGCACGCCCGTGAGCGAGAAGAAGGCGAGGCGGCGGCGCGCGCCGCGGTCAAAGCTGAAGGCGCCGGCGTGGTAGCTGGCCAGCATGAACGAGATCATGGCGAACAGCGAGAAGCAGTAGTCGCCGATGGCGGGATTGATCTCCCAATGGCGGAAGTCCCGGAAGAGCTTGGCGACGTAGAACAAAACGGCGAAGACGTAGAAGGCCGCGGACGGCTTGTGCCCCTTCTTCCGCAGCACGGCTGCCGCGCCGAGACCGAAGCCCGCCAGAAGCCCGAGCAGGCTGATGAGCATCCGGAACACCGAGCCGCGGAGATCCAGCGCGCAGCCCGCGATCAGACCCGCCGCGCCGAGCAGGGAAAACGCCAGATCCTGCCCGCAGGGGCTGTAGACCTCGGCATACGCGGCGGGCTTTTCCAGACTCACCGCGGCCAGCGCGAAGACGAGCACCATCAGGATGCTGAAGGCGACGACCGGGACGCTGCTGCCGCCGGAGAGCTGCGCCGTGCGGAAAAAGTATCCGGCAATGGCGGCCAGGATCGCGGCGTACAGAACGCCGATCAGGCCGGGCTTTCGTTTCATAAGCAGTCCTCCCCGCGAGCAAATGTTGTTATATAGTATAGCACACCCGGGACGCAAAAGACACCCGGGACGCGGGATTTTTTGCGAATTTTTCGTGCCGCGGCCGAATTTGGGCGGCGCGGGGCGAAAAAAGCAGAAAATATCTGCCCGACCGGCAGGAAAATTCGGATTTTCTCCTTGCTTTTTCCGGCAGCGGATGCTATAATACAGACATCTTGATAGTATTTTACTTGAGAGTGGGGAATGTTTCCCCACTCTTTCTTGCTGGTAAGGGGGTTTTTTCTTGAAGGTAACCGAACAGGTGGCGCAGTTCGCCGAGCCTGTCGTGCAGGCGCACGGCTGTACGCTCTGGGATGTGGAATATGTCCGCGAGGGCGGAGAATGGTTCCTGCGGCTGTACATCGACAAGGACGGCGGCGTGGATATCTCCGACTGCGAGGCCATTTCCCGCGCGGTCGATCCGATCCTGGACGAAAAGGACCCTGTGCCGGACAGCTACAACTTCGAGGTCTGCTCCGCGGGGCTTGAGCGGCAGCTGAAGCGGCCGTCGGATTTTGCGCAGTTTATGGGCTCGTCCGTCTCGGTCAAGCTGTTCAGGCCGGTCAACGGGGCGAAGGAATTCGTCGGCACGCTCACCGGCTACGAAGACGGCGCGGTGACGATCGAGGCCGCAGGGGCCACACATACATTCCAGAAAAACGAGGTCGCGCAGGTGCGGCTTCACGTCGAGTTTTAAAGGGAGGAATTTCGAAAACATGAATGCCGAAATTTTTGCGGCGCTTGCGCAGCTGGAAAAAGAACGCGGGATCCCGCAGAGCTACATGATCGAGAAGATCACGCAGGCGCTCGTCGCCGCATACAAGAAGGACAAGGACGGCTACACCGATAACGTCTTTGTCGAGGTCAAGGACGACGATATGCACATGTACGTGCAGAAGGAAGTCGTCGACGACGTCATCACCCCCGCCACCGAGATCACGCTCGACGCGGCCCGCAAGATCAGCAAGACCGCGCAGCTGGGCGATCTGGTCAACGTCGACGTGCAGACGAAGGCCTTCGGCCGCATCGCGGCCCAGACGGCCAAGCAGGTCATCATCCAGGGCATCCGCGAGGCCGAGCGCGGCATGGTTTTCGACACGTTCTCGTCGAAGGAGCATGAGATCCTCACCGGCACGGTCCTGCGCATCGAGCCTGCGACCAACGACATGACCATCCGCATCGGCGGCGGCAACGACAAGACCGACGCCATGCTCTCCGCCTCCGAGCAGGTCCGCACGGAGTATTATCACGAGGGCGACCTCATCCGCGTCTACGTCGTGGAGGTCCGCCGGTCGACCAGAGGCCCGCAGGTCATCGTCTCCCGGACGCATCCGGGTCTGGTCAAGCGGCTGTTTGAGCTCGAGGTCCCGGAGATCGCCTCCGGCCTCGTGGAGATCAAGTCCATCGCCCGTGAGGCCGGCTCGCGCACGAAGATCGCGGTCTTCGCCTCGCAGGACGGCATCGATCCGGTCGGCGCGTGCGTCGGCACCCGCGGCGCGAGAGTCGGCGCGGTCGTCAACGAGCTGCACGGTGAGAAGATGGACATCATCGTCTGGTCGGAGGACCCGGCGAAGTTCGTCGCCTCCGCCCTGTCTCCGGCGGACGTCAAGTCCGTCACGGTGCTGCCCGGCAGCACGAAGGCCTGCCGCGTGATCGTCCCGGACGATCAGCTCTCGCTCGCTATCGGCAAGGAAGGCCAGAACGCCCGCCTCGCCGCCCGCCTGACCGGCTACAAGATCGACATCAAGCCCGCCTCGCAGGAGCATGAGCTGGAGCTGGAGGACGCAGCGGCTGCCGCCGAGGCGCAGGAAGCACCGGCGGAGGACGCCGGGCTGCAGGCGTAAGCCTGTACGGAAGGAGGCGTCCGTATGCAGAAAAAAATTCCCATGCGCCAATGTGTCGGCTGCCGGGAAATGAAAGCGAAAAAAGAGCTGGTCCGTGTGGTCCGAAGCCCGGAAGGGGACATTTCCCTCGACTTCCGCGGCAAGGCGCCCGGCCGCGGCGCCTATCTCTGCCCGCAGACCGACTGCCTCAAAAGGGCGATCAAGTCCAAGGCGCTTGAGCGCGGACTGAACTGCCAGATCCCGCAGGAGATCTATGATCTGCTGCTTGCAAGAATGGAGGCGGGGGACCATGACTGACGCACAGCAGAAGGCCCTGCGCCTGCTGGGGCTTGCCCGCCGGGCAAGACTGCTGCAGATCGGCGAAGAGCCGGTCGGCATCGCCTGCCGCAGCGGCAAGGCGAAGCTCCTGCTGGTCGCGAAGGACGCCGGCGACCATACCTTCCGCCGGGCCAGATCCTTTGTTTCGGGCAGCAAGTGCCCGTATGTATGTGTGCCGTACACGAAAGATGAGCTCGGCGACGGCCTGGGCTGCAACGCCTGCGCGCTGTGCGCGTTTACCGAGCCTGCGTTTGCAAAATCGTTTCTTGAGGCACTGGGCGACGAGACCCACGCGGACATCCTCGCCCAGCTGACCGTGCAGACGCAGCGGGTCCAGAAGCGCCGGCAGGAGGCGCAGGCACACAGGAAGAACGTAAAAATGGGGAAGAAATAACTGGAGGTGGCTGTATTGAGCATTGAAGTGAAACAGAAGATCAAGGAAGTCGCAGACGATTTTGCGATGCCGGCGAAGAAGCTCATCGAGATCGTCGGGAAATTCTACGAAAAACCGAAAAGCAGCTCCCAGAATTTGACGGAAGACCAGCTGAACGTGATCTTTGACTACATCACGCAGCAGAACCAGATCGATTCGATCGAGCAGGTCTTTGCCGCCGCCGCGGCAAAGAAGGAGACTCCGGCGCCCGCACCGGCTCCCGCACCCGCTGCGCCCGCCGCACCGGCCGCGCAGAATAAGCCCGCCGCGCCCGCGCAGGGCAATCAGCCGCGTCCGCAGCAGCAGAATCAGCAGCCGCGCCCGCAGCAGAACAATGTCCAGCGCCCGGCGCAGCCGCAGAACAATCAGAACAACCAGAACGCGCAGCGTCCGCAGCAGCCGAACGCCCAGCAGCAGCCCAAGCAGCCGCAGCCGGAGCGCAAGCGCGAGCGCCGCGTCATCGACACCAGCGCCGTCACCGTCAACGCCGACCGCTATGACGACCGCGTCGATTCGCTGGTCTCCGACCGCGTGCAGAATTACCAGAGCGGCAAGCAGAAGATCGGCAACAAGAACAAAAAGCAGCAGCAGGCCAAGCGCTTCGGCACCAAGTCCCGCTCCGAGGAGCAGGAGAAGATGCGCAGACTTCAGCTCGAGATCGCCAAGAAGGCGCAGCTGGTCGTCAAGATCCCCGACGAGATCACCGTCGGCGAGCTGGCCTCCCGTATGAAGAAGACGGCGGCCGAGGTCATCAAGTGCCTGCTCAAAAACGGCGTCATGGCCACGGTCAACCAGACCATCGACTTTGACACGGCGGAATTCGTCGCCACCGAGCTTGGCTGCAAGGTCGAGCACGAGGTCATCGTCACCATCGAGGAGCGTCTGTTCGACGATCATCAGGATACCGCCGACGAGCTCGTCACCCGTCCGCCGGTCGTGGTCGTCATGGGCCACGTCGACCACGGCAAGACGTCTTTGCTCGACTATATCCGCCACGCGAAGGTCGCGGCCGGCGAGGCCGGCGGCATCACGCAGCACATCGGCGCTTACACCGTTGAGATCAATGGCCAGCCCATCACCTTCCTCGACACCCCGGGCCACGCGGCCTTCACCGAGATGCGCGCGCGCGGCGCAATGTGCACCGATATCGCCATTCTCGTCGTCGCCGCGGACGACGGCATCATGCCGCAGACCATCGAGGCCATCAACCACGCCAAGGCGGCCAAGATCCCCATCATCGTTGCCGTCAACAAGATGGATAAGCACGGCGCGAACCCAGACCGCATCCTGACCCAGCTGACCGAGCACGGTCTGACCCCGGCCGAGTGGGGCGGCGAGACGGAAGTCTGCAAGATCTCCGCGAAGACCGGCGCCGGCATCGACGAGCTGCTCGAGACCGTCATCCTGACGGCCGAGATGGAGGAACTCAAGGCCAACCCGAACCGCGCGGGCAAGGGCTGCGTCCTCGAAGCGCGGCTCGACAAGAACCGCGGCCCGATCGCGACGCTGCTCGTGCAGAACGGCACGCTGCATCAGTCCGACCTCATCATCGCGGGCACGGCCGTCGGCCGCGTGCGCGTCATGACGAACGACAAGGGCGCGCAGGTCAAGGAAGCGGGCCCGTCCGTCCCGGTCGAGATCACCGGCCTTGCCGAGGTCCCCGCGCCCGGCGACGAATTCAGCGTCGTTTCCGACGAGCGCATGGCGCGCCAGCTCGTCGAGCAGCGCAAGCAGAAGATCAAGGATGAGGCCAACAAGCTCAACCAGAAGGTCACGCTCGAGAGCCTGTTCTCCAAGCTGCAGGAGGGCGAGATGAAGGAGCTGAACCTCATCGTCAAGGCAGACGTGCAGGGCTCGGCGGAAGCCGTCAAGGCTTCGCTCGAAAAGCTGTCGAACGAGGAGGTCCGCGTGCGCGTCATCCATGCGGGCGTCGGCGCGATCAACGAGTCCGATATCCTGCTTGCCTCCACGTCCAACGCCATCGTCATCGGCTTCAACGTCCGCCCGAACGAGCTGGCGCAGGCCGCCGCGAAGCGCGACAAGGTCGACATGCGGATGTACCGCGTCATCTATGACGCCATCAACGAGATCACCGACGCCATGAAGGGCATGCTCGCGCCCAAGTTCCGCGAGGCCATCACCGGCCACGCCGAGGTCCGCCAGACCTACAAGGTCTCCGCCATCGGCACGATCGCGGGCTGCTACGTCAAGGACGGCAAGATCACGCGCGACGCGTCTGTGCGCGTGCTGCGCGACAATATCGTCATCCATGAGGGCAAGCTCGGCTCCCTGCAGCGCTTCAAGGACGCGGTCAAGGAGGTCGCCGCCGGCTACGAATGCGGCATGTCGATCGAGAAGTTCAACGACATCAAGGAAGGCGACATTTTCGAATGCTTCGTCATGGAGCAGATCAAGGAGTAACAATGGCATGGTCAGCGCCGCAGGGCGCTGACCTGCCCGGTTTTTGTAAGGAGGGCCTATGGCTTCCAATCGAATCGGCCGGATCAATGAGGAGATCCAGCGGGAGCTGGCGGAGCTGATCCGCTCGCTCAAGGACCCGCGGGTGCAGACCATGATCTCCATCACGCGCGTGGATACCACGCCGGATCTGCGCTACAGTAAAATCTATGTCAGCGTGCTCGAGGAGGCAAGGTCGCAGGACGCGATCCGCGGGCTGAAGTCCGCGGGCGGCTGGCTGCGGCGCGAGCTCGGCAGCCGGCTGCAGCTGCGCTACACGCCGGAGCTGGTCTTCACGCTCGACGATTCGCTCAAATACGGCGCGCACATGTTCGACCTGCTCGAGAAGCTCGAGCGGCAGGAGGCTGCGCGGGAGGCGGAAAAGGCCGATGACAAGGGCTGAATTCTGCGCGTTTCTGCGCGCACATGACAACTTTGTCATCCTGACCCACCGCCGCCCGGACGGCGATACCATCGGCTGCGCGAGCGCCCTGTGCCTGGGCCTGCGGCAGCTGGGGAAGTCGGCGGCCGTGCTGCGGAACGAGCAGTTCACGCCGCGCTTCGCGGCGATGCTCGAGGGGCTGGTATGTGAGGATGCGCCTGCGGACGCGTGTGTCATCTCCACGGATATCGCGTCGGAGGGGCTTTTGTCCTTCGATGCGGTCCGGCTGGGGCTGATGCCGGTGTGCGCGGTCGACCATCACGGCAGCAATTCGCTGGCCTGCCCGAAGCTCGTGGAGGCCGACAAGGCCGCCTGCGGCGAGATCGTCCATGCACTTTTGACGGAGCTCGGCGTGACGGTCACGAAGCGGATCGCGGAGTGCCTCTACACGGCGATCTCCACCGACACGGGCTGCTTCAAATTTTCCAACACTAGCGCCAACACACACCGCACCGCGGCGGCGCTCATCGACGCCGGGGCGGATGTGTATCCCATCAACAAGGTGTTTTTTGACACGAAGAGCTTCGCCCGGCTCCGGCTGGAGGCGAAGCTGACCGACACGATGGAGTTTTACGCGGGCGGAGAGGTCGGCGTCTGCACGATGACCAAAAAGCTGCTGGCGGCCTTTACCGTCACGGAGGACGATCTCGACTCGATCTCCGGCTTTGCCCGCAGCATCGAGGGCGTGAAGATCGGCGTCATGATCCGCGAGGTCGAGGACGGGCTGGGCAAGATCAGCCTCAGGACCGAAGCGCCGTATGACGCGTCGGCCATCTGCCAGCGCCTGGGCGGCGGCGGCCATGCCGCGGCGGCCGGGGCCAGCGTCCCGGGCGGCATCGCGGGGGCGAAGGCGGCGATCTTGCGCGCGCTCGCGGAAAGCGGCGTCAGACTGTAAAAAGGAGACCCTATGGCAAACGGCATCCTTGTGATCGACAAGAGCGCCGGCTGGACGAGCCAGGACGTGGCGGCCAAGCTGCGCGGCGTGTTTCATGAACGCCGCGTCGGCCATGGCGGTACGCTCGACCCGATGGCCACCGGCGTGCTTCCTGTTTTTATCGGCCGCGCCACCCGCGCGGCTGAATTTCTGGAGTCCGCGGAAAAGGAATACGTCGCGGGGCTGCGCCTCGGCGTCGTGACCGACACGCAGGACACGAGCGGGACCGTGCTGGAGACGAACTCCGTCTGCGTCACCCGCGCGCAGCTGGAGGCTGTCCTGCGGCAGTTCCTCGGCCCCATCGAGCAGATCCCGCCCATGTATTCCGCCATCAAGATAAACGGCCAGAAGCTCTATGAGCTGGCCCGCAGAGGGCAGGAGGTCGCGCGCAGGCCGAGAAGCATCACCATCCATGCGCTGGAGCTGCTGGAGGGCGAGGGCGCGGACTGGACGATCCGCGTGCGCTGCTCGAAGGGCACGTATGTGCGCACGCTCTGCCACGATCTGGGCCGCGCGCTCGGCTGCGGCGGCTGCATGTCGTCGCTGCGCCGGACGCGGGCGGGGAGCTTTACGCTCGCGCAGGCCGTGACGATGCAGCAGGTGCTGGATTTTGCCGCCGGGCAGGACCCGCAGCAGCTGCTCATGCCCGTCGACGCGGTCTTCGCGGCGCATCCGCCCCTCATCGTCACGCTGGGGCAGGCCGTGAAGCTCAAAAACGGCGCGCAGGTCAGGGACTGGCAGTTCCAGCCCGGGATGTACCGCGTCTACGCCGAGGACGGCGAATTCCTGCTGCTCGGCCGCGTGGAGTGCGGCGTTCTCACCACCATCAAGAGCTTTTTCGAGGTGAACACACTTGGTACATGACTGCGTTCTGGCCCTGGGCTTTTTTGACGGCATCCACCTGGGCCACGCCGCGCTTCTCGACCGGACGCGGCAGCGCGCGCAGGCGCTGGGGCTGACCCCGGCCGCGCTGAGCTTCGACACGCACCCGGACACGCTCGTGTTCGGCACGGCCGTGCCGCTGCTCAACACCATGGCGGAGCGGGAGCTGCTCATGCGCAGGCTCTGCGGCATGGAGCGGGTGATCTTCGCCCACTTTGACGAGGCGATGATGCACATGCCGTGGCAGGTTTTTGTGGAGGATTATCTGGTCCGGCAGCTGCATGCGAAGCATGTGGTCTGCGGCCACGATTTTCACTTCGGCGACCGCGGACAGGGCGATGCGGCGCGGCTGCAGGAGAAGTGCCGGGAGCTCGGCATCGGCTGCGACGTTATCCCGGAGATCCGCGTTGACGGCAGCGCCGTCAGCTCCACCCGCATCCGCCGGCTGCTGCAGACCGGCCGCTGCGAAGAGGCCGTCCGCCTGCTCGGCCACGGGCAGCTCGTCACCGGCTGCGTCATGCGCGGCGCGGGCAGAGGCGCGGGCCTAGGCTTCCCGACGGCCAATGTGCCGTTCGCGCCGGGCGTGCTGGTCCCGGCCTTCGGCGTCTACCGCGCGGAGGCCGAGGTGGACGGCGTGCGCTATCCTGCCTGCGTCAACATCGGCGTCCATCCGACGGTCGGCGCGCTTCCGGCGCCGCTGCTGGAGGCCAATCTGATCGGCTTTGCCGGAGATCTCTATGGAAAGGAGCTTGCCGTCTGGCTGCAGGCCCATCTGCGCGGGGAGATGCGGTTTGAAAGCGCCGCGGCGCTTCGCGCCCGCGTGTTGTATGACCGGCAGCTGGTCGCAGACTTTTATCAGAAATGAATCTGGAACGGATCGGCGCGCGGCATCCGCTGTTTGACGCGTCGTTTTCCCTGTATGAGAGCAGCTTCCCGCCCAACGAGCGGCGCACGCGGGCAGATCACCTGCTGGCGCTGCAGGACGCGGATTTTCTGCCGCTCGGCGCGGTGGAGGATGAAAGGCTGCTGGCGGACGTATTCGTCTGGCAGACGGAGGACTTTGTCTATCTGGAGCATTTTGCCGTGCAGCCGTCGCTGCGCGGGCAGGGGACCGGCAGCCGGATCCTCCGGGAGCTGCTGCAGGGGGAGAAGCCTTTCATCCTCGAGATCGAGCCGCCGGAGGACGCGCTCACCTGCCGCCGCAAGGCCTTTTACGAGCGCAATGGGCTGCAGGCGCAGCCGTATGACCATGTCCAGCTGCCGTTTCAGGGCGGCGGACCGATCGTCCCGCTGGTCATCATGGCCGACCGGGCAATCTCCCCGGCGCAGTGCCGGACCTTCCAGCGGTATTTGCTGGACCGGGTCGTTCAATACACGCAATACGGGAAATAAAAAGGACCTGCTGATCAATCAGCAGGTCCTTTTTGGGGTTTTTTCAGAATTCGCAGATGCGCGTCAGCAGGACGAGGCACTGCTCGAGCGTCATTTCCTTTTTGGGCTCGAAGCCCTTCGAGGTGCCGTTCATCAGCTCGTACTGCGTCATCATGGCGACGGCCTCGCGTGCCCAGTCGGAGATCGCGGCGCTGTCCGGGTAGCGGCTGAGCGTGGAGTAATCGGCGTCGAAGACGGTGCTCGACTGCCGCAGCAGGCGGAGCAGGACCGTCGCGGCCATCTGCCGCGTGACCGTGGAGGTCTGGTCAAAGCTGCCGTCGGCATTCGGCTGCATGACGCCGAGCTGCTGCACGACGGCGATCGGGTCGCTCACATCCTCCACCAGACCGAGCGTGCGGGCCGTGTTGGCGGCCAGACGCGCGAGCGTCCGGCGGTTGATGGGGGACTGATAGCTGCCGTCGGAAAGCATGGTGATGCCGTAGATCTCGGCGCGGGTGATGGTGTCGGCGGCCCAGGCCGACGGCGTACCGGTGATGTTCGAGACGCCGCTGCCCCACGCGGTGAGGCCGGTGGAGGCGCTGACAGGCGTGACGGACGGGGCGTCGGAGACCGGCGTGTTGGCGAGGCCCTCTTCGGCGGCGGCTGCGCGGCCGGAGGCGGACATCAGGGTGTAGAACGTGTAGCAGCCGCCGTCATAGGGGATGACGCGGTTCACGCCCGCCTTGCCGTCCCAGACCCAGTTCTGCTCGAAGAGGGTGACGGTGCCGCCGGCCTCGTCGACGGATTTGACGATGGCGTAGTGGTTGCCGTAGCGCTCGCGCGCCTCGGCGGAGGCGTAGGCGATGTCGCCGGGCTGCGGCGCGTATGTAACGTCAAACCAGCAGCCCGAGGGGCTGGTGACGGTCAGATCACCGTTGTCTGTGTACAGGCTGACGCCGTAGACGGCGGAATAGAAGCGCTCAATCAGCTCGTTGCAGAACAGCGTCCGGCCGGTCTCGTTATACAGGGCGTCCACGCCGCAGAAGGTGTCGGCGACGAAATTCTCGCCCTCGATCACGACGTAGTCGGAACGGATGGTCGCCTCGGCGGCCAGGGCCGGAGCGGCCAGAAGCGCCAGGCAGAGCAGTGCGGCGGACAGGCGGCGGAAAATTTTCTGCATGCTGCAGACTTCCTTTCGTATCGATTCAGAATGTGTAAATTGTAACAGATTGTAACCATCAAGTCAACCATTTTTTTGCGCGGGGTGGAAAACAGGGCGCAAACTGTGATATAGTATAGCATAAATTATGTGTTCCGGAGGAGATCCGCTTGGAAGATCTGTTTCATCTGACGATGTCCCCGCGCGAGATCAACCAGATCAGCGCGCTGGGGCTGGCGCACTGCGGCGACGCGGTGTTTGAGCTGCTGGTGCGAAGCTTTCTGTGCACGGCGGGGAAGGAAGCCATCGGAAATCTGCACCGCGCGACGGTGGAGCGCGTCTGCGCGCCCGCGCAGGCCCGGCGGGTCGACCGGATGCTCCCGCTTCTGAGCGAGCAGGAGCTGGCCTACTACAAGCGCGGCCGCAACGCGCACGTCCACCAGATCCCCAAAAACGCCACGCGCGAGCAGTATGCCAAGGCCACGGGCCTGGAATGCCTGTTTGGCGCGCTGTATCTGATGGGCCGGGTGGAGCGGCTGAACGAACTGTTTTTTGCAACGATGGAGGAATCCCATGCCCTTTGACGCTTTATTTCTGACGGCGGTCCGCCGCGAGCTGGAGGGCAGCCTGACCGGCTGCCGCGTGGACAAGGTCCAGCAGCCGCAGCGCGACACGCTGATCCTGTCCATGCGCGGCGCGGCCGGCGGCGGAAAACTGCTGCTCACGGCCTCGCCCAATCATCCGCGCATCCACCTGACGAACGAACCGGCGGAAAACCCGGCGCAGCCGCCGATGTTCTGCATGCTGCTGCGCAAACACCTGACGGGCGGGAAGCTGGCCCGGATGCAGCAGCCGGAGATGGAGCGGCTGCTGGACCTCACCTTCGACTGCACCGACGAGATGGGAAGCCCCACGCAAAAGCACCTCATCCTCGAGATCATGGGCCGCAACTCGAACCTGATCCTGACCGCGGAGGACGGGCGGATTTTGGACTGCCTGCGCCGGGTCGACTTTGAGATGAGCGAGCAGCGGCAGGTCCTGCCGGGGCTTTATTACCATCTGCCGCCCACGCAGGGCAAGCGGGACCCGTTCGCGGTGACACAGGAGGAGCTGACGGCGCTGCTCGCCGCGCAGCGTTCGCCCCGGCGGCTGGACGGCTGGCTGCTCGATACCTTCGGCGGCTTTTCGCCGCTCGTGTGCCGGGAGCTGGCGTTCTGTCTGACGGGTGATCTGGACACGGATGTGTCGGAGCTGCCGGAGGCGGAGAAGACCGCGCTGGCCGCGCGGCTCTATGATCGCATCGAACAGCTTCGGACGCAGCCGCCGCAGCCGGTGCTGCTGGAAAAGGACGGACGTCCGTGGGACTTCACTTGTCTGCCGGTCACGCAGTACGGCGATTTTGTCCGGCAGGAGACGTTTGACTCGTTCTCCCGCCTGCTCGACCGGTTTTATGCCGCGCGCGACCGCGCGGACGCCATCCGTCAGTCCTCGCAGGTCATCCGCAAGACGGTCTCGAATCTGCAGGCCCGGACGGCGCGGAAGCTCGAGAACCAGCGGAAGGAGCTGGCGGCGACCCATGACCGTGAGCGGCTGCGCCGCCTCGGCGATATCCTGACGGCCAATCTCTACGCCGTGAAGCGCGGGCAGACGAAGCTGCGCGCGGCGGATTTCTACGATCCGGAGATGAAGGAGATCGAGATCCCCCTCAACCCGGCCATCTCGCCGCAGCAGAACGCGGCGAAATTCTACAAGGACTACCAGAAGGCCAAGACCGCCGAGAAGGTCCTGACGGAGCAGATCGCGCGCGGCGAGCAGGAGCTCGCGTATCTGGCGAGCGTGCTCGACGCGCTGACGCGGGCGGAGTCGGTGCGGGATCTGCAGGAGATCCGCGCGGAGCTCGTCTCAGGCGGATATCTGCGCCAGACCGACCGGAAAAAGCAGATGAAGCTGCCGCCGAGCCGCCCGATGCGGTTCGTATCCTCCGACGGCTTCGGGATCTGGGTCGGCCGGAGCAACCGGCAGAACGACGAGCTGACGACGAAGCTGGCCGCGAAGACGGACCTCTGGCTGCATGTGCAGAAGATCCCCGGCAGCCACGTCATCATCGAGACCGGCGGACAGACCCCGCCGGATCGCACCGTCACCGAGGCGATGCAGCTCGCGGCCTATTATTCGCAGGCACGGGAGGGGCAGAACGTCCCGGTCGACTATACGCCGGTCAAATATGTAAAAAAGCCCGCCGGAGCCCGGCCGGGCATGGTGATCTACACGACGTACCAGACCGCCGTCGTCACGCCGGACGCGGCGCTGTGCGAGGCGCTGAAGGAGAAAGCATGATGGAAGAGCGGCACTACGCGTTTTTTCAGAATACCGACTGCGAATACTTTCCCTGCCACAAGACGGCGCACCCGGAGAGCTTCAACTGCCTGTTCTGCTACTGCCCGCTGTACGCCCTCGGGCGAGAGTGTGGCGGGAACTTCTGCTATACGGAGTCGGGCATCAAAAACTGCATGAACTGCATGTTCCCGCACCGGAAGGAAAATTATGACCGCGTGATCGCCCGCTTCGGCGATATCGTCCGGAAAATGCAGGAATCGGAGAAGGAGCACGAATAAAGAAAGCGGCACCCCGCAGAGACTATCTGCGGGGTGATCCTTTATGAAACAGCCGCAGGGGCCGCAGAGCCGGCCGCAGGAGCTTGCCGACGTGCCCGTACCGCCCATCGAGGCGAAAACCGACAGAGCCTGACACCAAACGCGCACACAGGGCATAGAATGCTCCGGGAACCGATGTTCCCGGAGATTTTTTTGGAGGTATGCGCAATGGCTTGTTCCTGTAACGGCTTCAGCGGCCTGACGTTCCCGGACTTTGTCCAGCAGCGGTGCTGCAATCCGTGCTGCCAGCAGTCTTCCGGCTCGGTCGGCGGAACCTCGACGACGAACCCGACGTGCACGTGCACCTGCACCTGCACGCAGGGAAGCGGCTCGGTCGGCGGGACGTCCACCGGCAGCGGCAATTCCGGCAGCAGCTCCGGCAGCGGTTCGTCCTGCGGCTGCGGAGGCTGCGGCAGCGTGGGCGGGACCTCGTCCGGCTGCAGCTGCTGCCGCCGGTGCGGCTGCGGCTCGTGCAGCAATGTGGGCGGGACGTCCAATTCGAACCAGAATTCCGGCTGCGGCTGCAGCCGGTGCTCGGGCTGAGAGATAAAACGGCGCAGGGGCGAAAGCCCCTGCGTCTGACCGTTATTTCACGAACTTGTCGATCGCCTGACACAGCGCGTCGAGCGCCTGCTCGTCGTCGTGCTCCACGGCGTCGACGATGCAGTGCTGGATATGGTCCTGCAGGATCACCTTGCCGATGTTTGTGATCGCCGCGCGGACCGCGGCGATCTGGATAAGGACCTCGCTGCAGTCGCGGCCGTTTTCGACCATCTTCCGCACGGATTCCAGATGCCCGATGGCGCGGGAGAGGCGGTTGAGGACGGCCTGGGTGTTTTCGTGCACGTGGCCGTGGCCCACGGCGTGGTCGTGGGTGTGGGGATGCTCGTGGTTGTGGTCCGCGTCGTGGACGTCGGCCTCGTGATGCAGATGGGGGATGTTATGCTCGTGCAGATACGCGTGATTGTGCGAATGCTCCTGTGCCATGGGGAATGCTCCTTATCTCATATCATAAATTATTTGTAATGTATCATATTTCACATGGAAATTCCACTTAAAATCGGGAAATGGCGCAAAAAGTTTTTGGAAAAACAAACAGACGTGCCTCCGCCCGCTTTACAAAATCAAGAGGAAACGATATAATACAACAAGAATCATCAAGGAGGCAGAACCATGCATCTTGACCACGATCACGACGAGACTGTCCACACCCATACGCATACCCACGCCGACGGTGTGACCCATACGCACGCGCATACCCATACGCATGACCACGAGAACGAGCACACCCATTCCCATGACGACTGCGGCCATTCCCACTGCGACGCCTGCGGCGGCTGCGAGCACAGCCCGAAGGAAGAGCTGATGGCGCTGATGAAGTATATGGTCGGCCACAACGCGTCCCACGCCAACGAGCTTGCGAACCTCGCCAGGCAGCTGCAGGAGATGGGCGAGACGGCCGCCTATGACCAGATCATGCTGGCCGTGAGCGATTTTGAAAAGGGCAATCTGCGCCTGTCCACCGTGCTGGCGTCGATGCAGACCCCGAACGCATAAGGAGCGAAGCAGCTATGTGCCTTTCCAACGTATATGAAAACAGCGTGGAGCAGAAGAACCTGATCCTCTCCAACGTGCAGCGCATCGACTGCAAGGACGGCTTCGTTGTGCTGGTCGACCTGTTTGAGCGCGAGACGCGCGTCGAGGGCCGGCTCGCCACCATTGATCTGGTCGGCAACACCGCCATCATCGTCAGGGACTGACGATGGCGGAGTACGAGGTCGTCCGCGAGGTGCAGAACCTGTGCGGCAATAACCAGATGCGCGACGTCTTCTTCGAGGAGATCGAGACCGACGATCCCGTCGGCTGGGTCCGCGGGCTGATCCAGGGAAAGCAGGTCGAGCTGACCGTCGACGAGAAGGAGAACGGAGATCTGACCGTCTACGTCGTCTCCGGCGGCGTGAGCCAGAAGATCCTCATGACGAAGCTCTGACGCGCAGGCGTCCCGGCCATGCTAAGAATGGAAAAAGA
Source organism: Clostridiales bacterium UBA4696 (assembly GCA_002404795.1). Classification (GTDB taxonomy): domain Bacteria; phylum Bacillota; class Clostridia; order Oscillospirales; family Oscillospiraceae; genus CAG-170. The sequence continues at coordinate 4,230 of DHKK01000175.1, read as the reverse complement.
AATGCTTTTTTTCATATATTTGCGTGCTGCAGGGCTTGTAATTGCCAGCCAAGTGTGATACGATATTTTTGTATCGAATCCATGCCGGACACGCGCCGGCATGCAGCCACTCAGGCAATCTATTTTGGATATGGAGGCAATTATGAGCGTAGCAGACATCTACGAAAAGAGAGCGACTTTCTCCTTTGAGGTCTTCCCGCCCAAGACGGACGTGGGCATGGAAAAGCTGTGCGGTAAGGATGGAGTTCTGGACAAGCTCTATACCCTGCAGCCCGATTACATCTCCTGTACCTACGGCGCCGGCGGCACCAACGTCGGCAAGAACCTGGAAGTTCTGGACAAGATCCAGAAAGACGGCAAGACCATCCCCGTCACCCACTTCACCTGCATCGGCAACACCAAGGAAGATATCAAGGAAAAGCTCCAGACCTATCTGGATCACGGCATCGACCATATGCTCGCCCTGCGCGGCGATTTGCCCTTTGGCTGGACCGGCACGAACGGCGATCTGCACTATGCCACCGAGCTTGTCAAGTTCGTCCGCAAGGAGTTCGGCGACAAGTTCACCATCGCGGTCGCGGGCTCACCCGAAGGCCACATCCAGTGCCGCAGCCTCGAGGCTGACATCGCCTTCCTGAAGCAGAAGCAGGACAACGGCGCCGACTACATCATCTCGCAGCTGTGCTGGGATATGGACGCGTTCCGCTACTGGCTCGAGGCCATCCGCAACGCGGGCATCTGGCTGCCGGTCGACGTGGGCATCATGCCGATCCTCGACCAGGCTGCGACCATCAACATGGCCCTCAGCCGCAACGGCTGCGTCATGGACCGCAAGCTCTGCGAGATCATCTCCAAGAACTGGATCTTCCCGAACCCCTTCGACAAAGAGCCGTTCGACGCCGACGTCGCGGGCAAGAAGGAGAGCTTCAAGAAGGCCGGTATCGAATATACCATCAACCAGATCGACGAATACCGCGCCTGCGGCATCGACGGCATCCACCTGTACGCGCTCAACAAGTACGAGGACGTCGCCTACATCGCCAAGGAAGCCGGCCTGATCGATCTCGTCTAATCGAAATTTCCGCGGCAGGCGGGCAATATGCCCGCCTGCCCGCAGACCGTTCCAAGGAGCGTTTTTTATGGCCCATACCCATATCATTGCAGTTGCCGGTAAGGGCGGCGTCGGCAAGACGACGACCTGCGGCATGATCATCGACTATCTGTGCAAGCAGAAAAAGGGCCCCATCCTTGTGGTGGACGCCGACGCCAACTCCAACCTCAACGAGGTCCTGGGCGTCAAGGTCGAGACGACCCTCGGCGATATCCGCGAGGAGATGGCGCACGCCGAACAGACCGGCAAGATCCCGGCCAACATGACCAAGGCCGACTATGCCGAGATGAAATTCAACTCCGCCCTCATCGAGGAGGACGACTACGACATGCTCGTCATGGGCAGAACGCAGGGCAAGGGCTGCTACTGCTATGTCAACGGCGTTCTGAAAACGCAGATCGACAAGTATGTCGGCAATTACCGCTACATGGTGGTGGACAACGAGGCTGGTCTGGAGCATATCAGCCGCGGCACGCTTCCGCACGTCGACACCATGCTTCTCATTTCCGATTGTTCCCGCCGCGGCGTGCAGGCGGCAGGCCGCATCGCCGAGATGATCCGCGAACTGGATCTCAAGCCCGGCGAAATGAAACTGATCGTCAACCGTGCGCCAAACGGGGAACTCAACCCCGGCGTCATGGAAGAGATAAACAAGTACGGTCTCCAGCTGGCCGGCGTTCTGCCGCAGGATGATACGGTCTATACGTATGACTGCGAAGGAAAGCCGAGCTCGCAGGTGCCGGACACCGCTCCGGTCAAGAAGGCGCTCGCCGCCATCATGCAGGAGCTCAAGCTTTAAGCCAATTATATTTTATAGGGGGATTCACAACTATGCCTTTCGTTCCCAAGAAACAGGCGTTCAATGCGCACATCAATGAAGTTGTGCTGGGCGTTGGCGACAAGGCCACGGCCATCGGCGGCCAGAACGTGCTTCCGTTCCACACGTTCGACGCTGAGATCAAGAACGCACCCAAGATCGGCGTTGAGCTGACCGACCTCGGCATGGAGGAATACACCATGCCCGGCGAAAAGGCCTTCTATGAGGGCTGCACCACTGTGCCTGAGATGGCCAAGCGCGCGGAATCGCTCGAGGGCGCTTCCTTCATCTGCCTGCACCTGGAAGGTGCCGATCCCAACGGCCTCAACAAGTCCGTGGAAGCGTGCGTTCAGCTGGCCAAGGACGTTTCCGACGCGACGACGCTGCCGCTCGTCATCATGGGCTGCAAGAACATCGAGAAGGACACCGAACTGTTCAACAAGATCTCTGAAGCGCTGGCCGGCAGAAACATTCTTGTTCTGTCTGCACGCGACGAGGATTACAAGACCGTCGTTGCTTCCGCCGGTATGGCATACGGCCAGAAGGTCGGCGCGGAATCCGCTGTCGATATCAACCTTGCCAAGCAGCTCAATACTGTCATCACCCAGATGGGCTTCAATGCGCAGTCCATCGTCATGAACATCGGTTCCGCTGCTGCCGGCTATGGCTATGAATACGTCGCCTCCACGCTCGACCGCGTGAAGGACGCGGCGCTCAAGCAGGCGGACGCCATGCTCGAGATGCCCATCATGACCCCGGTCTCCGCGGATACCTGGGGCGTCAAGGAAGCTGTCATGTCCGAAGAAGACATGCCCGAATGGGGCAGCCAGGAGGAGCGCGGCATCGAGATGGAGATCACGACCGCGGCTGCCGTTCTGGCCGGCGGCTCCGACGCAGTCATTCTGCGCCATCCGGAAGCAATCAAGACCATCGCAAAGATGATCAGCGCGCTGATGTAAGCGGGAAGGGGGAACCATACTATGGCAGTTAAAGGTCTTGACATTTTCAAATTATCTCCGAAAAAAAACTGTAAGGAATGCGGCAGCCCCACCTGCATGGCATTCTGCATGAAGGTCGCCCAGGGCGCTGTTCCCATCACGAAGTGCCCGTATATGTCCGCAGAGGCGATCGCTCTGCTGTCCGAGGCCACTGCGCCTCCCATGAAAACCATCGAGGTCGGCACGCACAAGCTCGGCGGCGAGACCGTCATGATGCGTCATGAGAAGACCCTGGTCAACCGCAACCTGTTCGCGGCCACCCTTGCTACAGACATGGATGACGCTGCAGTCGACGCGCGCATTGAGGGCATCAAGAAGGTCGATTACGAGCGTATCGGCGAGCGTGAAATGGTCGAGTGCGTGTTCGTGCACGACGCGGGCGACAGCGCGAAGTTCGTCGAGCTCTGCAAAAAGGCAGCGGCTCTGCCGGACCGCACCGTCATCATCGACACCAAGGACGTCGACACCGCCAAGGCGGCTGTCGAAGCCATCAAGGATAACAAGCCCATCCTGAACGGCGCCAACAAGGATACCTTCGCCGCCATGAGCGAGATCGCCAAGGCAGCGGGCCTCGTCCTGGGCGTCAGCGGCAAGGATCTTTCCGAGCTGCACGACACCGTCGCCGAGCTCGAGAAGGCCGGCAACAAGAACCTGATCCTCGACGTCACCGCGCCGACCATCAAGGAGACGTTTGCCAACGCCGTTCTCGTCCGCCGCACCGCCATCAAGGACGGCGACCGGACCTTCGGCTATCCCTCCATCGTCAATCTTGGCGTCCTGTGCGACCATGACGAGCATCTGGAGACCGCGCTGGCTTCCATGTTCGTCGTTAAGTACGGCTCCATCATCGTCATGGACAAGATCGGCTACGCCGAGGCGCTGCCGCTTTACGGCCTGCGTCAGAACATCTTCACCGACCCGCAGAAGCCGATGAAGGTCGCGCCCGGCATCTACCCGATCAACGGTGCTGGCCCCGACGATCCGTGCGCCCTGACGGTCGACTTCGCGCTGACCTACTTCCTGGTCTCCGGCGAGCTCGAGCGCTCCAAGGTCCCCGTGAACCTGCTCATCACCGACGCGTCCGGCATGTCCGTCCTGACGGCATGGGCCGCAGGCAAGTTCTCCTCCACCTCCGTCAAGAAGTTCTTTGACGAATTCGATATCGCCTCCAAGATCAACAACCGCACCCTCATCATCCCGGGCAAGGTCGCTGTCATGAAGGGCGAGATCCAGGACAAGCTGCCCGATTGGAACGTCGTCGTCGGCACCCGCGAGGCTGTCGAGCTGGTCAAGTACCTCAAGGA
>DHKK01000028.1:4521-10476 GCA_002404795.1 Clostridiales bacterium UBA4696 | reverse complement strand
GAAATCGCCGTTCAGCTGCGCGGCGATGGTCCAGCCCGCGTGGGCGGCCACGCCCGCCTCGAGCGCGGCGCTGCGCTGCAGCTGCGCCGTAGAGCCGGGCGTGCCCTGCAGGTGCAGGATCTGCACGGCGTCTTCCCTGCCGTCCGCCTTGAGCTGTCCGGAAAGCCATTCGATCGCCGCGTCGGCAGTCTTGCGGAAGTTGGAGCCGACCCAGCTGGTGTAGAGCGACGGGTCGTCCACCTCCACCTGCCGGTCGACGATGATGACCGGGATGCCGGCCGCACGGGCCTCCTCCAGCACGCTTTCCCAGCCGGTCTCGGTGACGGGGGCGAGGACGATATAGTCCACGTCCTGCTGGATGAAGGTGCGGATGGCCTTGAACTGGTTCTCCTGCTTCTGCCGGGCGTTGTCATACAGGAGCTCGAAGCCGTTTTCCTCGCTCAGGCTCTCACGCATGGACTCGGTATTGGCCACGCGCCAGTCCGACTCCGCGCCGACCTGCGAGAAGCCGACGGTGATCAGCGTCGTCTCCTCCTCCGGCGTCTGCCGGACATAGGGCATGCAGCCGCTCAGAAACGAAAGCATCAGCGCGCAGATAACCAGTGCAAGACGCTTCATGCGTTCGCCTCCTTTCTGATGGGAAAGCGCAGTGTGACCGTCGTCCCGGCGCCCGGCTCGCTTTCCAGCTCCATGGAGCACTGCTCCCCGTACAGCAGCCGCAGCCGCCGATAGACCGTCCGCAGGCCAAAGCCGACCTGCTCCTCGGTATCGAGGCTCTGCCGCAGCTGCTGCAGACGCTCGGGCGGCATGCCCGCGCCGTCGTCGCGGACCGTGATGCGGACGCATTCGTCCTCCTGCACGGCGTCGACCAGGATATGGCCGAGGCCGCGGCGGAGCTTGATGCCGTGATAGAGCGCGTTCTCCACCAGCGGCTGCAGCGTCAGCTTCGGCAGCACGCAGCCGCGCAGCTCCGGCTGGACATGGATCTCGTAGCGCAGGATATCCCGGTAGCGCACCTGCTGGATCTCCAGATAGCTGCGCACGTGGATCTCCTCCTCGCCGAGGGTGATGATATCGCGGCCCTGGCTCAGGGAGCTGCGGAAGAAATTCGAAAGGCTCGTGACCATCTCGACGGCCTGTTCGTTTTTCCCGGTTTCCACGAGCCAGATGATGGTGTCGAGCGTGTTATAGAGAAAATGCGGGTTGATCTGGCTCTGCAGCAGGGCCAGCTCCATCGCGCGGAGCTTGTCCTGCTCCTGCCGGTTGAGCGCCATCTGCTGCTGCAGGTGCTGCGCCATGTGCTCAAGACTGCTGCTGAGCGCCTGCAGCGTCTCATCCTCGGCCACGACCGGCTCCCGCGCGGCAAGATCGCCCCGGCCGATCGACTGCGCGCGCTCGCGCAGGGCGTAGATCGGCTGGGTGATGCTGCGGCTGATGGCCGCCGAGCGGCGCATGAGCACGCCCACGAGCACCAGCGCGCCCACGGCGACCAGCCCCAGCTCGAGCCAGAGTCTGGCCGTGAGCGCCGCCTGCAGGGAATCGAGATACCCGGCCTCGTGGTAGAGATAGGTATAGAAATACTGCTGGATGAGCTCGGTGAGGATATAGACGTTGGACTCGAGCTGCTCCATACGGGCGTCATAGCCCTCGGTCTCGGTGATCTGCAGGATGCGCTCGCGCAGGTTTTCACAGAGATTGATTGCGCTCGTGATGGCCTTCCGGCTCTGCCGGTCCTGCGTGCCGGCCAGCAGCTCCTGCGCGAGCGTGGTCGCCTCGTCGACCTCCTGCAGCGGCAGCGTCTCGCCGTAGGTGCTGTCGATGACGTAGTAATACATTTTGAGGTCGACGTCCTCCTTGAAGTTCTGGTTGAACTGGGAGGCGCGGACGATATTGGCCGTGACGATGGAATACTGGTGGTTGTGCAGCAGCAAAATTGCCAGCGTCGCCACCAAAATCACGCAGACGAGCAGCAGCATGCTCCACAGCAGCCGCCGCAGCTTTCCGTCGAGCGAGCGATGGGCCTCACTTCGTCTCATGACCGCCTCCGTTTCCCGCGCGGTAGCTGCTCGGCGTGCAGCCCTGCGTCTTTTTGAACAGGAAGCTGAAATAGCGCGGGTCGCGGTAGCCGACCTCGTAGGCCACCTCGCTCGAGCGCTTGCCGGAATAGCGCAGCAGCTCCTTGGCGCGGGCCATCCGCTTTTCCGTCAGGTATTCGACGAACGTCTGCCCCATCTCCTGGCTGAAAACGCCGGAAAAATAGTTGGGGCTGATATTGGCGGCCTTCGCCACGGCGTTGAGGGAGAGATTTTCGTCGGTGTAGTTCTGGTCGATATAGTGCAGCGCCCGCTTGAGCATGGATTTATACTGGTTGCCGGATTCCTCCTCGCGCAGCTCGATGGCGCGGCGCAGAAATGCAGCGCAGCTCTTTTTCAGCTCCGGCAGGTCGGCGTCCACCGCGCGCGCCTGCGCGGGCTCGAGCGGCCGCAGGAATTCCTCCTGCGAATAGCCGAAGCTCTTGGCCGCGCGGATGGCGCTGAAGCGCAGCTCCAGCAGCACATACTGCCGGAACAGCAGAGAGTTGAGCGCGTTCCCGAAGGACGAGAGGTATTCCGACACGAAATCCGGGATCTCCTCGCGCATGCCGGTCTGCAGGAAGTTGCGGATGATGGCGGGGTCTGCCTTGCTGGCGTCGACCTCGTCGAGCTCCGAAAGCCCGCCGCGCTGCGGCTTTTTCAATACGTCCGCCGTCAGGACATGCTGCTCGGGCAGCAGATGGCGATAGGACAGGATCGTGTGCGCCCGGGCGTAGCAGCCGGGCAGCTCGCTCAGGCGGGCGACCGGGTCGCTGACTGCCGCGTACCAGGCAAGCGCCTCGTCGCCGCCGCAGCGGCGCTGGATATTTTCCAGACAGCGGTGTACGGCGTCGTTCAGGCCCGCGCCGCTGCCCTTGACGATGATGCAATAGGTCATGAGATTGCAGCGGAACAGCAGATACTCGCCGTAGCGCAGCAGATACCCCATCAGCTCCTCGAGCCGGTCGGCCAGCGTCTGGGAGTATTCCGCCGCGCCCCGGCTCTGCAGGGTCAGCAAAATGACGGTGTACCCCTCGGCGTCGATGTCGATCTGCAGCTTTTTGGCCTGCTCATAGATCTCCGACACGCGCAAAGAGCCGGAGGTGACCTGCTCAAAGAACTTGCGGCGGGCATACTGCTCATACTCCCGCCCTTCCTGCTGGAAGCGGCGCAGATAGGCCTTCTGCTCGCGTTCCTCGTCGATCTTCCGGCTGACATCCTCCAGCGTTTTCAGCAGGGAGCTTTTCGTCACGGGCTTCAGCAGATACTGCTCCACGCCAATCTCAATGGCCTCCTGCGCGAATTCAAAGTCGTTGTGGCCGCTGATGAGAATGATTTTTGTCTCCGGCAGCTCCGCGCAGACGAGTTTGCTGAGCGCCAGCCCGTCCATAAACGGCATTTTGATGTCCGTGATCAGGATGTCCGGGCGCAGCTTGCGGATCTGCGGCAGCGCCAGCTCGCCGTCCGGCGCGTCGCCGCAGAATTCAAACCCGTACCGCGCCCAGTCGATGCACTCGCGCAGCCCCTCCCGCACGACGCATTCATCCTCCACCAGAAAAACCTTCAGCATTTGATCACCTCTCCCCCATTGTATCATTCTTTTCCGGCCTTTGGAAGTAGTTTTTCACACCTTCGGCGGTTTCCCGGAAACAGTGTTGCGCTCCGGCGGCTGCTGTGATACACTGAAAGTGGCCCTTGGTGGGGCCGTTTTTTCGGGAGTGTGGTTAGAGATATCTAATTTAGATTTGGAGGATGGGCGATGTTTTGGGATCGGGTGGCTTGGGTGTATGATGTGTTTGCAAACGGGATCAACCGGCGGGCGAACCGGGCGATGTGCGCGGCGGTGGCAGCGCACATCGGGCCGGAGGATGAGGTGCTGGAATGCGCCTGCGGCACAGGGCTGCTGACCGGCGTGATCGCGGCGCGGTGCAGGGCGCTGACGGCGACGGATTTTTCTGAGAAAATGCTCGCGCAGGCAGAGCGAAAGTATGCCAAATGCCGCAACGTGCGGTTCGCGCAGGCGGACATCACGAAGCTCGGCTACCCGGACGGGCGCTTTGACGCGGTCGTGGCCGCGAACGTCATCCACCTGCTGGACGAGCCGCTGCAGGCGCTGCAAGAGCTGGACCGGGTCTGCCGCCCGGGCGGCCGGCTCATCATCCCCACGTACATGAACCGGACGGACAAGGGAACGACCAACCGCGTCTCGGGTGCCATCGGCAGGGCCGGAGTGGATTTCAAGCGGGAATTCACGCTCGAGAGCTATCAGGCGTTCTTCACGGCGGCGGGATACACGGGCGCGCGCTATACGCTCTGCGAGGGGCGCATCCCCTGCGCGGTGGCGGTCCTGAAAAAACAGGAGGAGGCGATGGCATGAAGGTCACGGCCCTGAGCGAAGACGCAATCCGGGACATCGGGCAGGCCTTCGGTTACTATGATTACGGAGAAGAGCACGGGCTGATCGACGCGTTCCCGAGCCGGGACGCCGCGGCGGCCTTCATCTGCGGCTATGTGCGCATGGCGCTGCAGGGCGGGATGCTGCACACGACGAGCCCGCGCGGCGAGGGCTATCTTGCCTACAAGCTCCCCGGGCAGAAGCTCTCGCTGCGGGCGATGCTCCCGCTGGCGAAAGGGTTTCTCGGCGCCATGGATCTTCCCTCGCTCGTCCGCTTCACGCGGATCATGTCGCAGGGCGGCCAGGGGCTGGACAAGCGGCTGGACCGGGAAAAGAAGCCATACATCTTCGTCGGGCTGGTCTGCGTGCGGCAGGCGTATCAGGGGCAGGGCTATATGCGTAAGGTCATGGGGATGGCCTTCGCCGAGGGCGACCGGCTGGGCGTCCCGGTAATATTGGAGACCGACGCCCGGTCCAAATGCGACAAATACCTGCATCTCGGCATGGAGCTTGCCGGTACGCGGCAATTCGGCACGCACGGCCTGCTCTACGATCTCATCCGATACCCGGAAACAAAATAAAATCATATTCCCGCCTGCACCGGCATCACAGGACCCGGTCAGGCGGGATTTTTTTGCATCTTTCCGGCCATCGGCGGCAGCTGCATGCCGCGGCATGTATAGAAAGCGGCGGGCGGTGCCATAAAAGGTTTGGAGGGATCGCTATGAAACTTGCTTTTTTTTGATGCAAAACCCTATGACCGCCCCGGCTTTGACGCCCACGCCGCCGGGACCGGGCTGGAGATCCGGTACTTTGAGACGAAGCTGGGCGAGGACACCGTGCAGCTCGCGCACGGCTTTGACGGCGTGTGCGTGTTCGTCAACGACACGGTGAACGCGAAGGTCGCGGACGAGCTGTACCGGCTCGGCGTCCGCGTCATCGCGCTGCGGTGCGCGGGCTTCAACAATGTGGACACGCGCGCGTGCCGCAGCAGGCTCCGCATCTTCCGCGTCCCGGCCTACTCGCCCTACGCGGTGGCGGAGCACGCGATGGCGCTGCTGCTGACCGTGAACCGGCACACGCACAAGGCCTATATCCGCACGCGCGACTTCAATTTCAGCCTGTCCGGCCTCACGGGCTTCGACCTGCACGGCAAGACCGCCGGGGTGGTCGGCACGGGCAAGATCGGCCGCGTGTTCGCGGAGATCTGCCGGGGCTTCGGGATGCGGGTGCTGGCGTATGACAAGTTCCCGGATCCGGGCAGCGGCCTTTGCTACGCGGCGCTGCCGGAGCTTTTTCATCAGGCGGACGTCATCTCGCTGCACTGCCCGCTCACGGATGAGACGCGGCACATGATCGACGCGGCGGCCATCGCCGGCATGAAGCCCGGCGTCGTGATCGTCAACACGTCCCGCGGCGCGCTGGTGGACACGGAGGCGCTCATCGAGGGGCTCCGCAGCCGGAGGGTCGGCGCGGCGTGTCTGGATG
>DHKK01000028.1:0-4487 GCA_002404795.1 Clostridiales bacterium UBA4696 | reverse complement strand
TCTGGATGTGTACGAGGAGGAGGCCGAGCTGTTTTACGAGGACCGTTCGGAGGCCATCATCGAGGACGACACGCTCGTGCGGCTGATCGCCATGCCGAACGTCATCGTCAGCTCGCATCAGGCGTTTTTGACGAAGGAAGCGCTCAACAACATCGCCGCCGTAACCGTCGGCAATCTTCTGAAGTTTGGGCGCGGCGAGCCGTCCCCGGACACCGAGGTCTGCGCCCGCAAAGAACAGGACCAGCGGCGCTTATGAGCGCCGCTGGCCGTCTTCCTGCGGATGCCCCGGACGGGGGACGAAGCTGCTTTGGTCTATTTCAGTTCCATATTGATCGACTTTTCCGTAAATCCATAGTTTTTGTACATTTCATATGCCGGTTTGTTTCTGGCGTTGACCTGCAGCTCGATGGCGTCATACCCCGTTTCTTCCCGGAGCTGCCTGACCTTTTCAAAAAACCGGTGCCCGATCCCCTTCCCGCGGTATGCCTGATCGACTGCCATGGAGCTGATAAACAGGATGTTTTTTGTCACCTGCGACGGGCTTTCCACATGGCGTCTGACGGCCTCCAGGACCCCGACGACCCGGCCGTCCGCCTCCGCCACATACCAGCTGTCGCCCTGCAGGATCTCGGCAAACTGTTCCCGCGTGATCAGCGGGCGGACCGGCTTGTAGACGTCCGGCCTCCAATCCACATGCAGCTGCTGGACCTGATCCACGATATCGGAAAACCGGTCATAATCCTGTAATTTCGGTGAACGGATCAGAACCTCCATCTATCGTTTCCTCCTTGAAAAAAACTCGACTGCAATATTATACACGCGCACGGCTGCGGGCGCAATTTTTCTTTTGAAGCCAACATAAAACGCGGGCGGACCGTTGAGCCGGTCCGCCCGCGGGTGCGCTCCTGATTCAGGCGCAGAGTCTGCCGAGCAGCAGGGCAAGCCCTGCGACGGCGGGCGCGAGGATGAGATAGACGACGGTGCCGAGCGCGCGCCGGGTCAGCACGGTCTTCCACGGCTTTACATAGGGGATGCCCTCCATGCCGCGGATGCGCCAGACCGGGCTGCGGCCGACCCAGAGCCGGTCGATCACGATCCCGTCGAACCAGTTCATGGCCACGAGAAAGAGTACCGTCTGCCACAGAGCCGTCCGGAACTGTGTCACGCGGTTCCAGAATGCCAGGATCCCGACCAGCGCGGCAAGCATGACGAGGCAGAACGGGAGCATGAAGCGTTTGCTCCGCCGCGCGACGGTCTCTTTTTCCGCCAGTCCCCGCCGGAAGGCCTCCTCCTGATATTCCTTCGGATAAAAATACAGGCAGCGCAGCCCGTCGTTCCCCGCCGCAGTCTTGACCAGCAGGAAATACAGCAGGCAATAGAGCACAAGCTGCAGAACGATCATCACTTTGATCCCTCCTTTTGCACAGCGGATGCATAGGCGCGGGCAGCGGGCTCAGTCCGGCTGGCCGGCAAGGAACGCCCGGATCGTGCGGATATAGTCCTCCGTCTTCAGCACGGTGGACAGGTGCCCGCCGGAGACATAGCGGATCTCCGGCTCGTGCATCAGCCGAATGAGGTCCTGCTGCATCTGCCCGGAGAAGAAATCCTGATCGGGCAGGATGAGCAGGATCTTCCCCTTGAGCGCCGCGAAATCCGCGGCCGTGACCGGCGTCTGTCGCATGAGATCCGCCAACAGGCCGGAGATGTGCACGTCCTTTTCCTGCGGGAAGTCTCGGAAGATCGTCTCGAACATGTCGCGGGCGTAGGCGATCTCCTCCGCACTCTCATTGCGGATGTGGCGCAGACTGGACTGGATGAGCTTCGGCTTGAGCTTTTCGTAGTTGCAGTGCTTCATATACCACAGCATGACAGGCGCGAGCCAGTATTTCCGCTTGAGGCTCCCCAGCGTTGCCTCGTCCATGCCGCCGGTGGAGATCAGGATCAGCCCGCCGGTCTCGCCGGGGTATTTCTGCACATAGATCTGCGCGACCATGCCGCCGTCGCTGGCCCCGACGAAGATCGGCTCCCGCACGCCGAGCGCCGCAAAGAACGCGTGCATGCCCGCCACGAGCGCCTGATTGGTGCGCAGCTGCTGCGGATAGTCGAACAGCAGCACGCGCCCGGTGTCCGCCAGCGCGTCTACATAGTCCATCCACATTTCCAGCGTGTTCATCCCGCCGTTGAGGAAGACCAGCGTCCTTCCCTCCGGCTTCCCGGTCAGGATGTAGCGATACTGCGCGCCGTCAACGTCGATTGTCCGGCACGGATGCGCAGCCGCAAAGGGTTTTAACTTTTCTGAATACAGCATTCGTTTTCCTTCTCTCATGCCCGCAGATCGCGGCGTATCTGTTCATGTCTCTGTTTTCCAGTCTGCAGCGTTATTTTGTGCCTGTCGCCGCTTTTTTCTTATACCCGCAGTCGCAGTACGGGCCGCCGGAGGCGAGGGTGTATTCGCGCACGAAGTCGGCCGTGCCGCCCGCCTCGGCCATGGTGTAATCGAGATGACACATGGCAGGCGTGAGGTCATAGAGCCCGAGCTTTTTCATCAGCGCACAGATGCCGCAGCAGGTGAAACGGGCCTCATAGCCGCTGCCGTCTGGGTATTCGTAAAGGTCCATGTTCCAGGAATAGGGGTTGCGGTCGGCGGCCCTCAGCGCCTCTGTCTGCCGCATGCCGGCAAGGTCCTTCGCGGTGAACTTGTTCTTGCCGCTCTTGCGGCAGAACCAGCGCATGGGCTTCGTCATCATGGCGTCGGCATAGTACCTCGTCAGCGGCTCCACCGCCGGGCGCTGCGGCATGCTGAGCACGAACGCGCCGAGCATCGCGCAGTTGACCTCGTTCATCTTGAACCGGTCGGCTGCTTCGAATTCCGGCAGCTCCGCGATGATCTGCCGGTAGCGCGGCTTCGCCGCTCTGGCGATCCTGCGCGCCTCCTCGCCGCTGTAGCCGAACACGACGCTCAGCTGCGCCCGGAACGAGCCGGAAAACAACGCCCACATCCCCATGGGCATCCCGAAATACTTCATCCTGCATTCCTCCAAAGCGATTCTATCCTGTCCGCAGCACGGTTTTCGCCCATCAGTTAGACGTACTTAACTTACATCCCTCAAAACCCGCGCCGCCAACGCTTTCCCCCAGTGTACCACGCCCCCACCCCACTTGCAAGGAAAACCGCCACTTTTTTACTTGCACGCACCGAAGATACCTCGTCGGCAGCCTTTGTCCTCGATTCGGTCTGACCACCCTCCTTCCGGACATGCAGCTGCGGGCATCTGCATGTGGCGGGAATTATTAAAAAATGGTAGGTAATGTGCTTCCGTTTGGCGGCAAAAGCCGTCAGCGGGATCGCTGACGGCTTTTGTGTTTGTCGGGGATTTTCTCAATCAGGCTTTTGGGCAGTGAGGCAGAGCCAGCGGGGGGTTTTGTGGATCTGGAGCTTGCAGAAGCCGGCTTGCTCGAGCTGCTGCTGCAGCTGGTCGGCAGAATAGATCCGCATGCCGGCGATCTTTTTTGTCCACGCCTCGTCCCCGGGCGTGTCGCCGCTGCATTCGTTGCAGATGAGAAGCGTGCCGCCGGGGCGCAGCACGCGGCGGATCTCGCGGAAGCTTTTTTGCAGATCCGGCCAGAAATAGACCGTCTCAAACGCCGTGACGGCGTCGAACCAGTCCGCGGCGAAGATCAGCTCGTCCACGCTCCCCTGCCATACGGCGCAGCGGCCGTCCGCGATGGCACTGCGGTTGACGCGCCGCGCCGTTGTGACGCTCACCTCGGAAATATCAACGCCCTTGACGATGCCCTGCGGGCATTTTTTCAGGAGCGTCCGGATGTTCGCCCCGCCGCCGCAGCCGCAGTCGAGGACCTTCGCGTCCGCAGAAAGCGGCAGGAACCGCAGGCCCCAGCGCGCCAGCGCGCGGTGGCCGATGTTCATCATGCGGACCATGAGCCTGCCTCCCAGCCCCGCCGGTCTGCGGGTATTTTCCAAAAAGGACATGAATATGCCTCCTTCCGGTATGCCATGCTTGACAAATCCGGTTTTTCTGCCAGAATAACGGCCGTGGGAATGAAGTTCTCCCAAAGCCGCTTGCTTGAACCGCTCTTTTGAGTTGATGACTTCTGAATGTTTCCGGGTGACACCGGGTAGATTCGGGGGCGTCAGCTCTTTTTTTGCGCCCTCGGAAGAAAGGGTGATCTCTATGATGAAATCTGTAGGACTTATTTTACTGGCCGGGCTGCTCGGCAGCGCGTTTTTGCTCGTGGCGCTGGAGGATATGATCACGCAGGCCGTTCCCTATGCGGGGTATCTGGCCGTGATCAGCATGGGCATGTATGTGCTGGCGAAGCAGCCGGTGCTGGCGCAGGATCTGGCCGGGAAGCTGTCAAAGCTGTGGGTCGGCGCGGAGCTGTTTTGTTCGTGCTGGTCGGCGCGGCGGCAGATCCCGGGTACGCGCTTTCGGCCGGACTGCCGCTGGCGGCGAACAGCATTTTAT
>DHKK01000154.1:9532-23234 GCA_002404795.1 Clostridiales bacterium UBA4696 | reverse complement strand
GCTGGTGCAGGCAAGCGATCAGCCCGTGTATGCCAGGGTCACCTATCTGCCGCATACCAGAATATTGATGACGCTCGAATATACCACAGAGTCAGAGGCACCAGTCACAGGATCGTCCCCGTCGTCCTCAGAACTTCCGCTAACACAACGCCGGTGACGCCTCCGTTTGCTTGCTTTCGCCAACTTTTTCATTTTCTATTTCCCCACTGCTACAGTGGGCGGATAGTAGAAAAGCACCCACCAAGCTTTGCGCTGGCGGGTGCTCTTTTGCACATCCGAATCTGCTGGCTAACGGTTTTTGAATTAGTTCCTTATCACTGTTAAGCCAAGGCAGAAGGGGGATTTTTTGCGTTATTCCTCGAAATTGTGCGCGTCCTTGAGCACCATGTCCTTGACCTTCATCAGGCGGACCTTGGTCGCGCGGTCGTTTTCCTCGAGCTTCATAGAGATGTATTTGATGTTCTTCTCCATCTCGGGGATCATGACGTATTCCAGCGCGTTGACGCGGCGGCGGGTCTTTTCGATCTCAGAAGCGAGCAGCTGCGTCTTTTTTTCGGCCTGCGCAAGCTCCAGCATGTCCTGGAACACGGAGGCGAGCGCCCCGAGCGCATCGTCGAGCTCGCCGGAGGTCTGCGCGAAGCCGTAGGGGTAGATGGACGCGGCGTCCTCGCTCTTCGTGTGGAACTCGTAGATGGGGACGGAGACCGACATGATGTTTTTGAACGTCATGTCAAGCGTCGCCGACTGCTTGGGGTAGAGCAGCGCCTGCTGCAGCATCTCGGGAGACATCACGCTCGACGCGACGGTCATGGCGCGGTTGGCCTCCTCGATGCCGGCCTCGACCTTGGCGCGCAGCGCCTTGTTCTCCCGCACGATGAGGAAGAACTGCCGCATCAGCTCGTCGCGCTTGTCCTTGAGCAGCCGGTGGCCGCGCACGGCGGTGCGGAGCCGGCCCTTGAGCCGCGTGAGCTCCATCCGGGTCGGATTGATCGTTTTACTGGCCATGAGCGCACCGCCTTACGCCTGCTTTTTGGGCAGGTACTTCTCGATGAACTCGGGCTTGATGCGCTTGAGCTCCGTCTCAGGCAGGATGGAAAGCAGCTCCCAGCCGATGTTCAGCGTTTCCTCAATCGACCGGTTCTCCTCATAGCCCTGGCTGACATAGCGCTGCTCGAATTCCTCGGCGAACTTCGCGTACAGCCGGTCCGTGGGCGAAAGGGCGCTCTCGCCGAGGATGGTCGCAAGCTCCTTGGCGTCCTTGCCGGCGGAATAGGCGGCAAAGAGCTGGTTCATGGTGCCCGCATGGTCCTCACGCGTCTTGCCCGGGCCAATGCCCTTGTCCTTGAGTCGGGACAGGCTCGGCAGCACGTCGACGGGGGGAATGACGCCCTTGCGGTAGAGGTCTCGGCTGAGGATGATCTGTCCCTCGGTGATGTAGCCGGTCAGGTCGGGGATCGGGTGGGTCTTGTCGTCTTCCGGCATGGTCAGGATCGGGATGAGGGTGATAGAGCCCTTCTTGCCGATGCGGCGGCCGGCGCGCTCGTAGAGCGTGGCAAGGTCGGTATAGAGGTAGCCGGGGTAGCCGCGGCGGCCCGGGACCTCCTTGCGCGCGGCAGAGACCTCACGCAGGGCCTCGGCGTAGTTCGTGATGTCAGTCATGATGACCAACACGTGCATCCCACACTCGAAGGCCAGATATTCGGCGGCGGTCAGGGCCATACGCGGCGTTGCGATACGCTCGACAGCCGGGTCATTGGCGAGGTTCGAGAAGACGACGGTGCGGTCGATGGCGCCCGTGCGGCGGAATTCCTGGATGAAGAACTCCGATTCCTCGAACGTGATGCCGATGGCGGCGAAGACGACGGCGAAGTTCGACGCGTCGTCGCCCAGCACCTTCGCCTGACGGGCGATCTGGGCGGCCAGCTGTGCATGCGGCAGGCCGGAGCCGGAGAAGATCGGCAGCTTCTGGCCGCGGACGAGGGTGTTGAGCCCGTCGATCGTGGAGATGCCGGTCTGGATAAATTCGTTGGGGTAGTCGCGGGCAGCGGGGTTCATGGGCAGGCCGTTGATATCCTTCATCTCGGCCGCCAGGACCTCGGGTCCGCCGTCCTTCGGGTGGCCCATGCCGTTGAAGACGCGGCCGAGCATATCCTCGGACACGGCCAGCTCCAGCGGGTGGCCCAGGAAGCGGATCTTGCTGTCCTTCAGGTTGATGCCTGCGGAGTTTTCAAACAGCTGGACGACGGCGGTATCGCCGTTGCATTCGAGGACCTTGCAGTGCCGGACCTCGCCGTTCGGCAGCTCGAGCTCCGCCAGCTCGTCGTAGGTGACGCCCTCGACGTTTTTGACGATCATCAGAGGCCCGGAGACCTCACGGATGGTACGATATTCCCGGATCATTCAGCCTCAGCCTCCTTTGCCACTTCTTCGATCTGCTGTTCCATGTCGGCATCGATCTGTGCGTAAACGTCCTTATAGCTTTCCGCCGGGACGGTCTTCGCGCGGCCGATGGCGGCTCTGGCCGCGATGGTGTAGAGCTTCCAGATATCCGCGCCGCGCGCGATCGCCGCGTCGCAGAGATCCTTGTACCGCAGGATCAGCTCCAGCAGCCGTGCCTGCCGGTCGAACGACGAATACTGGTCGTTTTCGAGGAAGGCGTTCTGCTGCAAAAAGTCCTCGCGGATCATCTTGGCGGATTCAAGCGTCAGGTTGTCGGCGGGGCTCAGCGCGTCCTGACCGACGAGCTTGACGATCTCCTGCAGCTCGGCTTCCTTCTGGAGAAGAGCCATGGCCCGGCCGCGATTGAGCATAAAGCTTCTGCCGAGGTTTTCATCGCACCAGCCGCGCAGCGTGTCGAGGTACAGCGAGTAGCTCGTCAGCCAGTTGATGGCCGGGAAATGCCGCGCGTAGGCCAGCGAGGCGTCCAGACCCCAGAAGACCTTGACGATGCGCATCGTCGCCTGCGAGACAGGCTCGGAGATATCGCCGCCCGGAGGCGAGACCGCGCCGATGGCGGTCAGCGATCCGCGGCGCTCGTCCGCGCCGAGGCACTCGACGCAGCCCGCGCGCTCGTAGAACTGCGCGAGGCGCGAAGCGAGGTATGCGGGGTAGCCCTCTTCGCCGGGCATCTCTTCGAGTCGGCCGGACATTTCACGCAGGGCCTCTGCCCAGCGGGAGGTGGAGTCGGCGATGACGGCGACGTCATAGCCCATATCGCGGAAATATTCCGCGATGGTGATGCCGGTGTAGATGGACGCTTCGCGCGCCGCGACCGGCATATCGGAGGTGTTGGCGATCAGGACGGTCCGCTTCATCAGCGGCTCGCCGGTATTGGGGTCGTGCAGCTCCGGGAACTCCATCAGAACGTCGGTCATCTCGTTGCCGCGCTCGCCGCAGCCGATGTAGACGACGATGTCGACGTCGGACCACTTCGCCAGCTGATGCTGCACGACGGTCTTGCCCGAGCCGAAGGGACCGGGGACGGCGGCGGTGCCGCCCTTGGCCAGCGGGAACATGGTGTCGATGATGCGCTGGCCGGTCATGAGCGGCTGCGAAGGCGTGAACTTCCGGTCATACGGCCGGGCCACGCGCACGGGCCACTTCTGCATGAGGGTAAGGTTTTCCTCGCCCTTCGCCGTTTCCAGCACGCAGACGGTCTCGGTGACCGTGAACGAGCCGGCCTTGATCTCCTTGACGGTACCGGCCACGTTGGGCGGGACCATGATCTTGTGCAGCACGGCGCTCGTCTCCTGCACGGTGCCGATGACGTCGCCGCCGGAGAGCTTGTCGCCCGCCTGGACCGTGGGGATAAAGTCCCACTTCTTTTCCCGGTTCAGCGCCGGGACCTGCACGCCGCGGGCGATGGTCTCGCCGCAGAGCTTGCGGATCTCGGTCAGAGGACGCTGGATGCCGTCATAGATGCCCTCCAGCATGCCCGGGCCAAGCTCCACGGAAAGGGGCATGCCGGTCGTCGTGACCTCGGCGCCGGGGCCGAGACCGCTCGTTTCTTCATAGACCTGAATGGAGGCGGAGCCGCCCGTCATATTCAGGATCTCACCGATCAGCTGCTGTTTGCCGACGCGGACGACGTCCGCCATGTTGGCGTCTTCCATCCCCTCGGCAACGACCAGCGGACCGGATACCTTTACAATTCTACCTGACATTTCATCGGATCCTTTCTAAATTTAAAGGATAGTTAAATGATATTCGAGCCAACGGCCCGTTCCACCGCGGCGTTCAGCGCGCTCATGCCCAGCCCCTGGCTGCCGTTCGCGCCGGGGATGAGGATGACGGCCGGCGTGACGCTCGTCTCGAACTTTGCGATCTGCGGTGCCAGCGCGGCGGCGTAGGTCTCGGTCACATAGATGATGGCGTACACGTCGGACTGCCGGGTCAGGCGGTGGAAGGCCTCCGCCGCCTCTTCGGCGGATTCCACGGGGAACACGGCGAGCCCCAGAGCCGCAAAGCCCATAACGCTCTCGCGTTCGCCCAAAACTGCGATCTTATACATAAGGCACCTCGCTCAAAAATACAGCTCCCGCAGCCGCGTGCGGATGGTATCGGCAGGAAGCCCGATCTGCAGGCCGTTCACGATCATCCGCGCCGCGGCGATCTCGGTCTCCAGCGCGCAGAGATAGGCGATCACGACCTGCTCGCCGAAGACGACCGATCTTGCCTTTGCAAAATACGCCGTGAGCGTATCGTCACACAGCCGCTCGAACGCGGTCAGAGAGCCAGTCTGCGATTCGTCGCCCGCCTGCGCCGCGGCAAAGAGCGCGGAAGCGGCAAACAGCGGGGCAAACGGCTCGTCCTGCCCCAGCGCCCGGCAGATCTCCGCCGCATCGACGCTGCCGCCGGGGACGAGCACGCCCTCCAGAAATCCCGCGTCCTTCTGCATCCGGCGGGCGCGGACGGCGGCGCGGAGATTCGCGCTGTCCGCCTGCAGAGCGGCATAGCCCATGAGGAAGCTGCTGCCCACCTGCGCGGCTGCGGCATGGTATTCGGCAAAATACGCACGGTCCAGGATGAGGTCCGCCAGCTGCGGGTCGGCGCTTCTTGACAGCGCGTCGCGCGCGGCCGTCATGGCCTCCAATACCGCCTGCGGCGCAGGGCCTGCCTCGCCGGTCTCATACGCCGTCTTGAGCGCCTGCGCGTCCACGCGGCCGCCGCCGAGCAGCAGGCCGGACGGGTCCTTGCCCATGGCCTCGGCCTTGACGATGGTCTTGGCGTTGTGGTAATCGTAGCGCATGCGGAAGAGGCTGACGATGCCGTCCTTCGGCGCGATCGCCTCCAGATCGTCAAACACGGCGGTGCGGCGGTCGTTCAGCGCCCGGTCCAGCCCAACGCTCAGCACGTCCGCATAGCCGCAGCCCTCCAGGATCCGCGCGGCCTCCTGCCCCGAGGAGGCGAGCATCCGCTCCGCCTTTTCCCGGCTCAGCAGCTGCGGCTCCTTCGCCCGCAGATACGCCGACACGAACAGATAGTCGGTATCCCTGCACGCTCTGGTTTTCTTTTTCGTTTGTTCCGTCACATCGGCCTCCCGGCTTCTCAGCCAAACAGCCGGGCCGCGACCTTGCCGGAAAGCTCCGGCCGCAGGCCGTCGACCAGCGTCCCAAGCGAGCAGTTGGTCTCGATCAGACCGTTTTTCAGCACCACGCCGCCGCGGATCGGCCGCGTTTCGGCCGCGAGCGTCAGCTGCGCGGGCTTGCCTGCCTTCTGCAGCAGCTCGTTGGCCTTTGCCGTGACGGCTGCGCCGACGCGCGCGCGGTCCTCCGCGGAGAAGATGAGCTCCTCGCAGCCGGACGTGCTCGCGCCGCAGGCCAGATGGGCGCAGAGGGTCTCATACTCTGCCTGCGGCAGCGAACGCAGCTGCTGCTCCGCCTGACGGAAGGCCTTGTCGACGAGCGCCTGCTTCGTCTCGAGCAGCTGCCGGCGCGCGGCCATGCGGGCCGCGCCCTGGTCGCGCTCGAGCTGCTTGGCAGCCTCGGCCTCGACCTCCGCCGAGAGCCGCTGCTGCTCGGCCGCGATCTTTTTGTCATAGTCCGCCGTGATCTGCGCCGCCTTTTCTTCGGCCTGGCCGCGGATGGCGGCGGCTTCCGCTTCGGCGTCCGCAAGAATGCGGGCGGAGATCTTTTCAATTCCGTTCATCGTTTCGCCCTCTTATGCAGGGTTACTTGCTGATATTGATGATCATCAGCATGGAAGCCAGCAGGGACAAAATGGCGTAGAACTCGACCGTGACGCAAAGCACCATGCCCTTGGACCAGTGGTCGGGCTTCTTGGCCAGCAGATTGATGGACGCGCAGGCCACGCGGCCCTGTGCGAACGCGGAGATCATGCCGCCGAGTGCCATGGGCAGGCAGGCGACAAAGTACTGCAGGCCCTGCGTGATGGTCAGCTCGGGCAGCGAGCCGGACAGCAGGCCCATGCGGAAGATGGCGAAGAACCACACGACAAGGCCGTACAGGCCCTGCGTGCCGGGGATGACCTGCAGGATCAGGACCTTGCCGAACTTGGCCGGATCCTCGCACAGCAGACCTGCGCCCGCCTCACCGGTCATGCCGGTGCCCTTTGCCGAACCGATGGCGCACAGCGCCGCCGCAAGACCTGCGCCCAGAAGCGCCAGAGCCAGACCGCCGAATGCATCAAAAAAAGCTTGCATGATGATGTTTCCTCCTTAAGATTGAATGTCTACGTATTTGGTGTTGATCGCAAGGGGTTCAAACGGCTTGCCGCCGTCCTGATAGAATTTTCCGAAGTATTCCAGACACTGCAGACGCAGGTCATGGACATAGCAGCTGAGCAGGTTCAGCGCGAAGTTGAGGCCGTTGCCCAGCGCTGACACGATCAGGAAGAACACCACGTTCCCCGGGATCGCGCCGAGCGTATTGAAGACCGAGGCGATGACGGAGCCCGCCAGCATCAGGGTCATCAGACGCGAATAGGAGAGAATATCGCCGAAGTAGCCCGTCACATGGTTGTAGACGGAGCCGAAGATTGCCGTCACCTTGCCGAAGCCCTTCGCGCTCCAGCCGGAGCCGACCACGACCATCGCAAGACCCACGTACAAAACGATGTTCGTCACGCCGAGCGCCATGCACGCGATGCCCGCGAACACGACCCACCAGGTGAGCTCCTCCCAGATCGCGTCCATGATCTGGCCCTTCTTGATCTTCTCGACAAAGCTGATGGCCATGCCGGTCACGATCTGGACAAAGCCGAGGGCCATCGCGCCGAGCAGGATGGTGATGGTATCATCCAGCGGGGTAAAGAGCGACGGCAGCGCCTTGAATGTGGTGTCGGGGTCGATGATGCCGACGAGCTGCGGCAGGAAGTCGCCGAAGAAGCCGCCGGTCAGCGCACCCATGATAAACGTACTGATGCCGCAGGAGAACATGAGGCCGAACATCTGCCCGCTCGTTCCCTTCGGCCGGGACTTTTTCGTGATGATGATGGAAGCCAGGATCATCAGAAGCCCGTAGCCCATATCCGCCATCATGATGCCGTAGAACAAAATGAAGAACGGCGCCATAAGGGGGTTCGGGTCCACGCCGTCGTAGGCCGGCAGCGAGTACATCTCCGTGACCATGTTTAAAGGCCACGTCAGCTTGTTGTTCTTGAGCTTGACCGGCACGTCTGGGTATTCCTCCGGCGCCGGGTCCGTCAGCTCCCACGCGCAGCAGAAGCCGGAGAGCAGTGCCTCGAGCTTTCCCACGTCCTCGCACGGCACCCAGCCGCTCAGGCAGAAGGTCTTTTCGGAGTGCGCCAGCCGGTCGGCCGCCTGCGCCTTGGAGATCTCCTGCGTGCAGCGGTCAAAGGCCAGCTGCAGCGCGGGCTTCTGCGCGGCAAGTGCGGTCAGCGCCTCGAGCTTTTCGGCGTCCTGCTGTTCGCAGGCGGCAATGGCCTCGTCGGTCCGGCGGATATTCTCCGCCGCCGTGCCCTGCACGCCGTCAAACGTGGTCAGGGCGAAGCCCGCTTCGCGCAGTGCCGCGCCCACGGCCTCCGCCGCACATTTGTGGACGAAGACGAGCAGGTACCGGCTCTGCTGGTCGGCGCTGATCTGCTCGAGCTGCACTTCATCCGCCGCTTCAAAGACTCTGGCGCGCAGCGCCTCCAAGTCTGTCTGCGCCGGGACGGTGCCGAGCAGGATGCGCGTGTGCTGCGTCCCGAGAGTCTCCAGCGGGAGCGGCAATGTCTGCCACGGCACGAAGCCCTCCCGCACGGCTGTCAGCCTGCTTTTTTCCGCAGTCAGACGGCTGCGCGCGTCCTGCGCGTCCAGAACGGCCTGGGCCGTGTCCAGCGCGGCGGCATAGGCCTCGTCGCTGAACAGCTCGCCGATGGTCTTTTCCGGCCGGGCGGCAAACAGACCGCCCTTTTTGGTTTCATAGTGTTTGAGGGTCTCCAGTGCGGATGCGAGCCGGGCGGACGTGCGGAGCAGCGCATCCGCGCTTTTCCCGTCTCCGGCACAGAACACCTGCACCCCCTGCGTATCCGTCAGCGCGCACGGCGCGCCGATCTCGACGCTGCCGAGCAGCTGCAGCTGGCGGATCAGCTGCGTCTGCTCCTCCGAAACGCCGCAGATCCGCAGCTTTTTCATTTTTAAGATTGCCATTCGCTGTCCCAGATCCTCTCTACGATCATTGACGCAGCCGCGTCAGCGTGGCTCTTCGCCGCCTGTTCCAGCGCCGCGCACTGCTCTGCCGTGGTTTTGTTCAGCTCGGCGCTGAACGCCTGTGCCTGTTCGTCTGCCAGCCGCTTTGCCTCGCGCAGCTGTTCCTGCGCGCCGGCCGATACGGCCAGCAGACGCGCCGCGCCGTCTTTTTCCGCCTGTGCAGCAAGGTCCGCAGCCTGCTGGCGGGCCTGCTCGCAGCACGCGCGGGCCTGCTTTTCCGCTGCAGAGATCACATCGATTTCCTGCATTGCCAATTCTCTCACCTCCCGGATGGCACACACGGCGCTGCTTTTTTAAGCAGACGCCGCAGTTCCAGATCGAAAATCATATAGTTTATATATATTTTCATGTACTTATCGTACTTATTTTATTTAGTCTATCATAGCCGTTAAGATTCCGCAATAGATTTTCGATACAAAATGTCTGATTTCGCTTTCCTCGAAAAAATCCCGAAAAATTACGCTTTTTTGCTGGCGCTTCTCTTAAAAATACGATATAATAAACAAATTGAGTGCATAGGAGGAACTGCCATGGAATCGTATCTGAGCGGCTACTGCCGCACCATCGACGCCTCGCGCATGGTCCTCGTGGAGGACGGCGAGGCCGACTGCGATTACGAGCGCTGCGATTACCGGGACGTCTGTCCGATCGGGCAGCAGATCACAGCGCTTCTGAACAGGGAGGAACGCGCATGAATATCTGCCTGTATGGGGCCTCGAGCCCGGAGATCGATTCTGTTTATCTGGACGCCGCTGATACCTTCGGCCGTCTGCTCGCGCAGCATGGGCACACGCTCGTCTACGGCGGCGGTGCGCAGGGCGTGATGGGCGCCGCGGCCCGCGGCGCATATGAAGCGGGCGGGAAGATCACCGGCATCGCGCCGACATTTTTGCAGGTGGACGGCATTTTGTTCGACCACTGCACCGAATTTCTCCTGACCGACACCATGGCCGAGCGCAAGGCCGCCATGATCGCCCGTGCGGACGCGTTCGTCATGGCCCCGGGCGGCTTCGGCACGCTGGAGGAGTTTTTTGAGGTGCTGACGCTCAAGCAGCTGGGGCGGCACAACCCGGCCATCGCCGTGCTCAATACCGGCGGCTTCTATGACAGCCTGCAGAGCTTCGTCCGGTCCGCGGTGGAGCGGCGCTTCATCCGCCCGGCCTGCCTGCAGATCTACGCGCTGCTGCCGACGCCGGAGGAAACGCTGGCCTATCTCGAGCAGTACGACGCGGCGGCGCTCGATGTCCGCCATCTGAAAAATATCTGACTTCCGGTCCCGCCTGGCGCAGCTTCTGCGCCGGGCGGGACTGTCGTTTCGACAGTTTCGAATACTTTCCCATTCGTTTCGCTTGACAGGAACACGGCGCGGGTGATACCTTATAAAAAACAACGCTTTTAGCAGACGGCGCGCCGTCTGCCCCGGAGTCTGCGTATGAAAACCAGAAAAAAGGGCCTCTGGGCCCTGCCGCTCGCGGCGTTGCTCGCGGGGATCTTTTTCCTATCGTTCCTGATCGGCCGCTACCGCGTCCCTGCCCTGCAGGTGCTGCGGCTGCTGACAGACCGGTTTTTGTCTCTCATCTCCTTCGGCCGCTGGGGTCTCGCGCCCACGTGGACGACGGAGGAGGCCTCGGTCGTCGTCCAGATCCGCCTGCCGCGGATCCTCTCCGCCGCGCTCATCGGCGCGGCCCTCTCGGCCGCGGGCGCGTCGTATCAGGCGATGTTCCGCAACCCCATGGTCTCGCCGGATCTGCTCGGCGCGTCCACGGGCGCGTGCTTCGGCGCGGCGCTGGCAATTTTGCTCGGCGCGGGCTATGCGGTGATCACGGCAAGCTCGTTCCTCTTCGGCCTTGCGGCCGTGGGACTCACCTATCTTGTCGGCCGGCTCAGCCGCATCCGCTCGACGCTGGCGATGGTGCTGGCGGGCATGATGGTCGGTTCGCTGTTTTCCGCGGGCACCTCGTTCATCAAGCTCGTCGCCGACACGACCGACCAGCTGCCCGCCATCACCTACTGGCTGATGGGCGCGCTGACCTCTGTCCGGTTAGACGATCTGCACTTTGCCATGGTTCCCATTTTGTGCGGCCTCATCCCACTTTTTTTTCTGCGGTGGCGGCTGAATCTTCTGACCGTCAGCGAGGCCGAGGCCCGCAGCATGGGCGTCAACACCCGGCTGCTGCGGCTGCTCGTCATCCTCTGCGCCACGCTGGCGACCGCGGCGAGCGTCTGCATCAGCGGCATGATCGGCTGGGTGGGGCTCGTGATCCCGCATATCTGCCGGCTGCTCGTCGGGCAGGACACGCAGCGGCTGCTGCCGTGCTCGATGCTGCTGGGCGCGAGCTTTCTGATGCTGGTCGACGATCTGGCCCGCTGCCTTGCCACGAGCGAGATCCCGCTCGGCATCCTCACGGCCTTTGTCGGCGCGCCGCTGTTTCTCTATCTCATCGTCAAAGGAGGGACGCGGCATGATGCAGATTGACGTGCAGGACCTTGTCTTCTCCTACGGCGGCGCGGACGTGCTGCAGGGCGTCAGCTTCTGCGCAGGTCTCGGCGAGCGCATCGCCGTGCTCGGCCCGAACGGCGTGGGAAAAAGCACGCTGTTCCGCTGCCTGCTCGGCTTTCTGGAGCCGAAGCGCGGCTGCGTGAAGATCGCCGGGCGCGACGTGCAGGCGTATTCCCGCCGCGCGCTGGCCGCGGAGCTGGCCTATATCCCGCAGTCGTACCACCCGGTCTTCGACCATACGGTGCTCGAAAGCGTCCTGATGGGCCTGAGCGCGCAGCTCGGCACCTTTGACCGGCCGTCGCGCGCGCAGGCGGCGCGCGCGATGCAGATCCTTTCGGAGCTCGGCATCGCGCCGCTGGCCGAGCGCGGCTGCACGCGCATCTCCGGCGGTGAGCGGCAGCTGATGCTGCTGGGCCGCGCGCTCATGCAGAACGCGCACACGCTCATCATGGACGAACCGACGGCGAGTCTGGACTACGGCAACAGCTTCCGCGTCATGCAGCGCATCGAATCGCTCTCCGCCGGGGGCTACAGCGTGATCTTCTCCACGCACGAGCCGAATCAGGCCTTCCGCTACGCGACGAAGGTGCTCGCGCTCAAAAACGGGCGGGTGCTCGCCTTCGGGCCGCCGGCCGGTGTGCTGACGCCGGAGCTGCTCGAAGCGCTCTACGGCGTCCGGGTCGCCGTCACGCAGGTCCCGGCCGGGGGGCGGAGCTTTTCCGTCTGTACGCCGTATGGCGGGGAGGAGCTTTGATGTTTATCTGGACGCCGGAGATGATCCGGCTCATGCAGAACGCCAACGCGCGCAGCGAGTATCACCGGCAACTCGCCGCCATCCTCGCGCCGAAGCTGGCCGGCTGCCGCACGCTCTGCGACGCGGGGTGCGGGCTGGGAAGCCTCTCGGCGGCGCTGAGCCCGTATTTTGACGCGATCACCGCCGCCGACGTCTCCGACACCGCGCTGGACGTGCTGCGCGAGACCATCCGGACACAAAACCTCACCAACATCACCCCCCTGCCCTGCGATCTGCTGCAGAGCACAGACCGGACGCAGTATGACGGCATGGTCTTCTGCTTTTTCGGCAGTCTCGCGGAGATTTTGCCCGTGGCGCGCAGGCAGTGCGCCAGGACGCTTGTCATCATCAAGAAAAATTACGAGCTGCACCGCTTTTCCCTGACCGCGCAGCCCATCCGCGGCGAGACCGCGCCCGCGGCCTGCGAGGCGCTGCGCGCGATGGGCGTCCCGTTTACCTTTGACGCGCGGGAGCTCGAGCACGGGCAGCCGTTCGCCTCGCTGGACGAGGCCGTGCAATTCTTCCGCATCTACAGCAAGGATGAAGTGCCCGGGGCCGTCACGCCCGAGGCCGTCCTTCCCCGGCTGCAGAAGACCGGCGACGACGCGTTCCCCTACTATCTGCCGCAGATCAAGCGGCTCGGTATTTTGACGATCAAAATGGAGGATCTGCTATGAAAGAACTGTTCACATCCATGCTGCAGGCGCTCTCGGACGGGCAGCGCGTCGTGCTGTGCAGCATTCTCGCCTCGTCCGGCTCCACGCCGCGCGGCGCGGGCGCAAAAATGGCCGTCTTCGCCGACGGGCATACGGTCGGCACCATCGGCGGCGGGGCTGTAGAGAAATGCGCCGGTGAAAAGGCTCTGGAGGTCTTGCAGAGCAAGCAGTCGCTGGTGCAGGGCTACTGCCTCGCGCCCAACCAGGTCGCCGACATCGGCATGATCTGCGGCGGCAATGTGACGGTCTATTTCCAGTACTTTGACCCGGCGGACGCGAACGGCCGGGCGCTGCTGCAGGGCATTCTGGAGCTGCTGCAGGGCGACGCTGACAGCTGGCTCGTCTACCGGATGGATGGCGGCTGCGTCAGCGCCATGGGCACGTTCGACGAGGCCCACGGCCTGCGCTTTACCGACTGCATCACGTCCGAGGCGCTGCGGCCGATGCTGCTTTCCAACGCATTTACAAAAAAGGGCGACCCCGGCTACTATATCGAGCCTCTGACGCAGGCCGGGCACGCCTATATCTTCGGCGGCGGCCACGTGGGCACGGCGCTCGCGCCGGTGCTGGCCTCGGTCGGCTTCCGCGTGGTGATCTATGACAACCGGCCGGACTTTGCAAAGCCCGATCATTATCCGTCGGCCGAGCAGGTCATCCTCGGCGATTATCTGGACATCGGCGCGCACCTGACACTGACGGAAAACGACTATGTCTGCATCATGACGCCCGGCCATCAGGCCGACCGCGAGGTCCTTCTGCAGGCCCTGCGCTCCCCCGCGACCTACATCGGCTGCATCGGCAGCCGCCACAAGATCGCCGCGACCAACGCCTATCTCCTGGCCAACGGCATCCCGGAGGCGGACCTTGCCCGCGTCCACGCGCCGATCGGGCTGGAGATCTACGGCCAGACCCCGGCGGAGATCGCTGTCTCCGTCGCCGCGGAGATGATCCGCCACCGCGCGCTGCGCGCCGGGACCGACAAAAAGCCGTCGAAGGGGTGAGGACATGCACGTATTTCTGAC
>DHKK01000154.1:0-9439 GCA_002404795.1 Clostridiales bacterium UBA4696 | reverse complement strand
GCTCGGCGGCTTCCGGACCGTCTCTTCCCAGCCGCAGGCCGACGGCAGCCGCCCGGTCTATCTGCACCCCGCGTGCAGCCAGGACGAACTGCACGAGAGCGCCAACCGCGTCGGCATCCGGCGGCCAGAGCTCGGCATCGTCTCCTTCCCGGCCGCATTCGAGACAGCGGGGCTCGCCGCGCTGGCAGGCGCAGAGGACTGCGATCTTCTCCTGATGGACGAGATCGGCCGCATGGAGCGGCGGGCGGACGCGTATTCCGCGCGCATCCTGACGCTGCTGGACGGCGGCGTGCCCATCCTCGGCGTCGTCCAGAAAAAGGCCGACACCCCGCTGGCCCAGGCCATCCGCTCCCACCCCCGCGTCCGCCTGATCGAGGTATCCGAAGAAAACCGCAATGCACTCCTCCCCACCATCCTCGAAGCCCTGCGGAGCTGAGCATGCCTCAAATATACGAACCGCGCCGCCGGCTTCTGCCGGCGGCGCGATTTTTCAGGGAGTCCCCGCAATTTATGCCCACACGAACCAGCAGTAGAGGTAGCCGGTGAGGACGGCGAGGAGGGTGAAGGGGACGCCGATCTTGAGGAAGTCGGTGGCCTTGACCTCGTAGCCCTCCTTCTGCAGGATGCCGATGGCCGCAATGTTGGCGGACGCGCCGATGGGCGTGAGGTTGCCGCCGAGCGTCGCGCCGACGAGCAGGCCGAAGTACAGCACGTGCGCGTCGCAGCCCATCATGGCCGCGATGCCCTGCACAACGGGCAGCATCGTGGCGACATACGGGATATTGTCAACGAAGGCAGAGATGATGACGGAGCCCCAGACAATGATCGAGTACATGCCGAACAGGCTCTTGCCGCCGAGCTTCACAAACAGGGCGCTGATGTCCTCGATGACGCCCGTCTCGGTCAGCGTGCCGATGACGACGAACAGGCTCATGAGCAGCAGAAGCGTCTCAAAGTCGATCTCGCCCAGCGCGTATTTGATGGGGCCGAAGTGCTTTTTCTGGAGAATGGAGCGTACAAGGCCGATGAGGAACAGCGTCATGCAGATGAGGCCGTTCGTCAGCGCCGGGCGGCCCGGGATGAACGACGCCGCGATCAGCAGCACCACCGTGCCGCACAGCAGCCAGGTCGGGAACATATCTTTCACGGCCGTCGGCTCGCCGACGGTGACCTTGCCCTTCTCCTTGCGGAAGATGAACATGATGACCGGGACGGTCACGAGCGCGCCCAGCTCCACGGCAAAGAAGATGGAGCATCTACCGTCCATCACGATGAAGTCCAAAAAGTCCATGTTGGCGTAGCCGCCCAGCATGATGGACGTCGTGTCGCCGACCAGTGTTGCCGCGCCCTGCAGGTTGGAGGAGACCGCGATGCAGATGAGCAGCGCGACCGGGGAGATCTTCAGCTTCTTGGCGATAGACAGCGCGACCGGCGCGATCATCAGGACCGTCGCCACGTTGTCAACGAACGCGGATACGAGGCCGGCAAAGAGCGACAGCGCGACCGCGACCCACATGACGTTGGGCGTCTTCTGCAGCAGCAGGTCTGCCATACGCTCCGGCATTTTCGACTCGATGAACAGCGCGACCGTGCCCATCGTACCGGCCAGCATCAGAAGGACGTTCCAGTCGATGGCCGAGAAGACGGATCCGAGCGGCATCGCGCCGGAGACGACGAAGATGACGGCGGAGATGAGCGCAACATAGGGGCGCTTTTTCGGCAGCGCGATCATCAGAATGTAGGTGACGGCGAAGAGGATTATGGTGAACAGCTTCATGGCGGGACTCCTAACGTTTTTTTGATTTCTTTCTTTTCTCAGTCGGCAAAGAGCGTGATTTTGCCGCTGGTGATGACAGTAATGAGGTCTGCAACCCCGCATACGCAGGTCACGACGCCTGCAACGATGGAAAGTGCCGTGGGCAGTTCGACAAAGGACAAAATCGACAGCACATAGGCTGCGGCCATGATCCAGCCGATGACCTTCGCGGCGGTCGTCTTCCCGGCCGCGCGGTAGAGGCCGCCGACCAGACCGTCGAGGAAAATGACCAGCACGAGCAGCAGCCACTTCGGCAGCTGGTCGATCCCGTTTCTCAGTTTTTCCAGTGTTTCCATGTTTTTGTTCTCCTTTTGCTCCGTTTTGGAGCATGTTCTCTCTTTAGACGGCCGGCAGAAGGAAAAGTTCCCGCTGCCAGAAAATTTTTTACGCCATCCGCTGGCCGTTGATCACGAGCGCAAAATGCAGCCCCAGCTTCTCCGCCGCGCGGCGGCACAGGAGCATGCGGTCCATGAAAATTTCAAAATACTCGATCACCGCGCATACCTCCGTGTCGATGGCGAGCGTGAGACAGATCTCCTTGTCGGTGAGCGTGACCTCGTGCTTTTTGACGGAATAGTTGACCCGGTCGTGGATGTCAAAGGCGGCGCGGGCCTTTGCCCGCACGCGGTTCGCGCGCACGTCCATCTTATCCGCCAGAATGAGCGCCGCTGCCACGGGGTTGACCGGGAAGGCGGTCTTTTCGTCGTGGTTGCCGATGGCGGTGATGATGGTGGCGGTCTCCTCTGGCGTCGCGCCCATTTTATCGAGGATACGGAAGGCCATGACCGCGCCGGACTGCGCATGGTCGATGCGGTTGATGACGTTGCCGATATCGTGCAGCCAGCCCGCGATGGCAGCGAGCTCGCACGTGCGGTCGTCGTAGCCCAGCGTCTTTAAAATGGCGCTCGCCTGCGCCGAGACAAGGCCCACGTGGGCAAAGCTGTGCTCCGTGAAGCCCAGCGCGGACAGCGATTCGTCCGCCTTGCGGATGTAGCTTGTGATCTCCTCACTCTGCTTGACCTGTTCCAGTGTGATCGACATAGGCGCTCCTTTTCTCTTTCTTTTATAGGTTGGCCAGCGTTGTGCCCGTCAGCCAGTGCAGCAGCTCTTCGGGGGTGGCGGGCTTGCCGACTGTAAAAAACTCCGTCCGGCCGGGGACCATCTGCGTATCGTCGTCGCTCTCGGCCCAGGTGACGCGCTGCAGCACGCGCAGCCTGCAGGCCCTAATATCCGTGACCTCGGGCGGCACCTGCCGGTGCTGGATAAGGATGGTCACGCCGTAGTTGTCCGAGGTCCAGCGGCCGAAGTTCGTCGTCGGCTTGCGCCATTTCCAGCGGCAGCGGGCCCCGCCGTCTTCCATCTTCACGAGCTTCAGATAGCCGCCCTCCACGTCCTGCACGCAGCGCATGAGCCAGACGACGTGGTATCCCGCCTTCTGAAAAAACTCGCAGACGTCGAAAAAATGCGCCTTCATCAGAAGCCCGTCCTGCAGCATGACGACGAACTGGTTGATCTGGATATAGGCGATGCGGGTCTGCCCTTCGACGGTGACCGGCACATTGCGGTTTTCCTCCGGCACGAGCGACTGCCAGCGCGCGAGCCACGCCTGCTGACTGTCCGTTTTTTCCTGGCGTCTTCTTCTGATGGCGTCAAACAGCATGGCCGGTCCTCCTGGCAGATTTTTTGGCATTTTATCATTTTAGATTCTACCTGTACAGAAAATACTTGTCAAGTAAATTGACGGATCGATCCAAAACTATTAAAATAAAGGAAATCAGGAGGACGTTTTATGGATCAGCATCCGTCTGTTAACAATCTGTATCTCTCCGAGCGCCTGCAGAAAACGCTTGCGGGCGTCGGCAGCCATACCGTCACGACCGTCATCGCCCCCATGGGCTACGGCAAATCGACCGCGCTGAAATGGTGGCAGCAGCAGCTGGCCGCCCGGATCCCGCACGCGCAGGTCTTCCGCCAGCTCGTCGCGGCCGACAGCCGTCAGGATTTCTGGGACGGCTTCTGCCGCGCGCTGCGGTCGCGGCCCGTGCTTGCCGGGCAGCTGCAGGCGCTCGGCTTCCCGGCCGACCCGCATACCATGCGCCTGCTGCACGAGCTGCTGCAGGACGCGCTGGCCGGGCATCCGGATCCCGTATTTTTCATTCTCGACGACGTGCATCTGCTGCAGAGCGTCGATCTGCCCGGCATCGTCTCGTTCCTTGCCGAGCGGCTGCCGCCGCAGGTCCACATCGTCCTGCTCTCGCGCAACCAGATCTTCTCCGCCGCCGCGCAGCTGCGGCTGGGCAGCGGCCTTCTGACGATCGGCGCGGCCGACCTCCGGCTGCAGCCGGAGGAGATCTGCCGGTATGCCGCCTGCTGCCGTCTTCCGATGACGCTTTCGCAGGCGCAGGCGCTTTTCGCCGTGAGCGAGGGCTGGCGGGCCATGCTCTATCTGATGTTCCGCGCGTATTGCCAGACCGGCGTCTGGCAGCCGGACACGCGCAGCGCCGACACGCTCATCGAGCAGGTCATGCTCGACCCGCTGGACGAGCGGCGGCGGCTGTTCCTGCTCAAAAACTGCCTGACGGAGGAATTTACCGCCGAACAGGCCTGCTTCGTCTGGCAGGAGGCCGACGGCGAGGCGCTGCTGCACGATCTGACGCACAACAACGCCTTCATCACCACCGGCGACGCGGGCGTCTACCGCTGCCACCACATGCTGCGGATGCTGCTGCGCCGGAAGTTCGCGCAGCTGGACGAGGCGCTGCAGCAGTCGGTCTGCCGCAGGCTCGGCCAGTGGTACAGCCGGGCGGGCGAGGAGCTGCTGGCCGCGGAGTTTTTCTGCCGCGGCGGCGACTGGGACGGCGTTTTGACCGCTGCGGCGCGCGACTGCGGGAAATCCATCTGCGGCGAGCACCGGCAGATGCTGCTTGACTGGTGCCAGTCATGCCCGGAGGAGGCGCTCCGGCGGCATCCGGACGCGCTTTGCGTGCTGATGCGCAAGCTCTACTCCTTCCGGCAGATCCCGGAGCTGCTGCGGCTGCAGAAGCTGCTGCTCGAGAGCCTGCAGGCCGGCAGCGGCCTTTCCGAGGCGGAGAAAAGCAACTATCTCGGCGAATGCGACCTGGTGATGAGCTTTCTGCGCTACAATGACATCGCCGCCATGAGCGAGCTCCACCGCTCGGCCTGCGCGCGCATGACGCGCACGACCCGCTGCATCGACCTCGGCGGCACGTGGACCTTCGGCTCGCCGTCAGTCCTCATGATGTTCCACCGCACGCCCGGGCAGCTTGACGAGGAAAACGCGCAGATGCGCGCGTGCATGCCCTACTACTACAAGGTCACCGACGGCCACGGCAGCGGCGCGGAGCACTCCATGCAGTGCGAGACCGACCTGCTGCGCGGCCGCTTCACCGACGCGGAGATCGGCTGCCATCTGGCCAGAGACGCCGCGCAGGCGCGCGGCCAGTACAGCATCCTCCTCACGGCGGAGTTTACCGCCCTGCGGCTTTCCCTTCTGCAGCACGGAGAAGCCGGGATCGACGAGACGCTCGCGCAGCTGCACGGGACGCTCAAATCGCAGCGGCAGTTTCTGCTCCTGCGCACACTCGACCTCTGCCAGGCGTGGCTGGACGCCATGCGCGGCCGTGCGGACCCCGGCGCGTGGTATCTGACGCCGGAGGCGGACGCCTCGTTCCTCAGCCCGGTGCTGCCGATGCTGCGCATCGTGCAGAACGAGGTGCTGCTGGCCCTCGGCGAATGGACGAAGCTGCTCGCCCGCGGCGAGAGCTGCGCCGCGCTGAACACCGCCTTACATACCTGTCTGGCAGATATCTATCTGCATATCCAGCTCGCCTGCGCGCAGTTCCAGCTCGGCCGCCGGGAGGATGCGCAGCGGGAGCTGGGCACGGCCCGGCGCCTCGCCGCACCGGACGGCCTGACGCTGCCGTTCACGGAGCACGCGGCGCTGCTCGGCCCGCTGCTGCGATCGCCGGAGACGGCCGCCGCGCGTTCGCGCGTCAGCAGTCTCAGCCCGCGGGAGCTGGAGATCGCGCAGCTCGCCGCCGCGCGCCGGACGAACGCGGAGATCGCCGAGGCGCTGCACCTGTCGGAGGCCACCGTCAAAAACCACCTCAAGCGCATCTTTGACAAGCTCGGCCTTGACGGCGGCGCGCGCGGCAAGCGGATGCTGCTGGCCGATGTGCTGCCCAAGATTAGCCCCTGAGGGGCCTATGAAACCCGATCACTCCACGGTAAACTGGTATCAGACCGTTTATCGTGGAGTTTTTTTCAATTTCAATCTGGGAGGATCATCATGAAAAAAGTCAGGAACCTGCTTCTTGTGCTGTTGGCTGCGGTCCTGTGCCTGCTGCTTCTGACCGGCTGCGGCGAAAAGGACGTGACCGTCTCCGTCACGCTCGTCAACCGCTCCGGACGCGAGATCTCGTCCATCAGCATCACCCCCTCGACCAGCACCGAATGGGACACCGAATTTGTCGACGGCGCGTTCGCCGACGGCGAGACCATCAATGCCGATCTCGGCACCTACAAGGAATCCGAGGTCCCCTCTGCCTATAACATCCTCGTCTACAACGACGAAAACTACATCCTGTACGACTCCAGCGTCGACGAGCTGGATTTTGCGATCCAGGACGGCGACTATATCATCTTCCTGCCGCCCGAGGGCGAGGTGCCCATCGAGATCGCGCACGACTATGACCCGTCCGACTATGATGAGGCGGATGAGACCGCCTATGTCTCCGAAGAGACCGAGCCCACGCTTTCCGGCGATCTGAGCGGCTATACCGGCTGCTGGAAGCTCGACAATGAGCCGTTCTACTTCGTCATCAACGAGGACTACGAGTGGATCGCCATCAACCTCTACGGCGAGCAGGTCGGCCCCGGCTACGTCGTGGACGAGGGCGAGAACATCACGCTCTGCATGGAGGATGATTCCCAGCTCGTCTCCCTGTGGCAGACGGCCTACGGCGCTCTGAGCGACGCGAACGGCAATACGCTCACCGCCATGGACTACATCATGCTCCTGCCCACGCCCGAGGACGATCTGAACCAGACCGCCGCCTTCCCCGGCGGCTTCACCAACGTCACCATCGACTACCCCATCCAGATGGAGGCGCATGAGCAGCCGAACGTCTCGAACGCGCTGAGCTTCAACGCTGTGATGGAAGACGGCACGGACGACTATTATTCCAACATCATGATCGCCTTCCAGCCCATCGAGGGCTTCGACCCCTACATGGAAAAGGGCGCGGCCACCGCGAAGACCTACATGGTCAAGATGCTCGACGACTTCATGAAGAGCATGTACGGCAGCTATCTCATCAAGTCCTTCGGCTCGGACTTCAAGGATAATGGCGACTACTACAACCTGACCGGCTATATGTGGCTCGACGGCGACGTCTTCTCCAGCGATCTGACCCAGCCGGTGCGCGGCTGCATGGAGGTCCGGTATTACGGCCCGACGGGCTACGCCCTCGTCGCCACGACCATCGCGCTCGAAGGCCGCATCCGCAACTACTTCGACATCTGCAACAACATGCTCACCACCCTCTCCTACACCGCCGGCTGGAGCACCGCGCCCAAGCCCGTGCCCGCCCAGCCCACCTACTCCGGCGATTCCGGCGACTACGGCACGCCGTACTACTGGTACGACGAGGACGGCGACGTCTGGTACTGGAACGGCTATGAGAACGAGTTCATCAGCTACGGCGACGACGGCTATATCGACGACGACACCGGCGAATACATGGAATCCAACGACGCCGGCTGGGATTACAGCGACGAATATTACGACGACTACGATCCGTGGTCCGATCCCGGCGACGGCTGGGGCGACTACACCGAAGACGACGGCTGGGGCGATTACTTCTAAGCCCCTCCGCCTCACGCACCCGAAAGGAGGACGCCCATGCGCGCAGATCTTGCTCTGATCGGCTTTATCCTGACGCTGGCAGGCGGCATTACGCTGCTCGTGCTGCGCCGGCGCCGCGGCGGCGTGCCGCTGCTGCTGGGCGGGATCGTTCTGCTGCTGGCCGCAGCTGCGTTCGCGCTGTATCTGGCGGCGACGCTTCTGCTGGTGCTGGCAGTCCGGTAGCTCCGTTTGCGAAAAAAGAAGAAAAATGACATAGGATTTCACAGATATTTAAAATCTACCCCCTAAGTTTTTTAATACCATCCTGATATTCTATACTTGCAAGAAGCAAACGTCTTTTTCATTTTTCTCCTTTTCTCCATATTGTTTAGAACGCGCGCAGACAAACTGGTCATTTGTCTGCGCGTATTCTTTTTGCCCGCCTTGTTTTTCCCCGCCCGGCGTGCTAAACTATCCAAAACGACACTGGAGGCCCTGTCATGATCTATACCGTTACGCTCAATCCCGCGCTGGATAAAACCGTGCAGATTCCCTCGTTCCGTCTGGGTGAGGTCAACCGGATCTCGGCCATGCGCACCGACCCCGGCGGCAAAGGCATCAACGTCTCCAAGGTCCTGCGGGAGCTCGGCGAGCCGAGCGTGGCCGCGGCCATCCTCGGCGGCGCGGCCGGGCAGAAGATCGAATCCGCGCTGCGCGCGCTCGGCATCGAGGGCATGTACCTGTTCACCGGGCACGAGACGCGCACGAACCTCAAGATCGTCGACCCCGCGCTGCACACCAACACCGACGTCAACGAGCCCGGCGCCCCGGCAGACGAAGCCGTCCTCTCCCAGCTTCTCGCGCAGCTGACCGGCCGGCTGCGCCCGGGCGATCTGGTCGTGCTGTCCGGCAAGGCGCCTGCGGGTGCGCCGGATACGCTCTACCGCGACTGGATTCTGGCCTGCCGCGCCGCCGGTGCGGCCGTGTATCTCGACGCCGAGGGCGAGCTGCTGCGGCAGGGCGTCACGGCCGGTCCCGCGCTCATCAAGCCCAACCAGGCGGAGCTCTCCGGCGTGATGGGCCGCCCGCTCACGACTGAGGACGAGACAATCCGGGCCGTGCAGGAGCTGCTGGCGCAGGGCGTCGGCTGCGTGGCCGTAACGATGGGCGCGGGCGGCGCACTTTTGTGCTGGACGGACTGCGTGCTGCGCTGCGAAAGCCCGCGCGTGCCGGTCGGCAGCACGGTCGGTGCGGGCGACAGCGTCGTCGCGGCGCTGGCCTACGCGCGGCAGCGGCAGCTCTCGCGCGAGGCTACGGCCCGCCTCGCCATGGCGACGGGCGCGGCCAACGTCATGTGCTCCGGCACGCAGGCGGCCAGGCTTTGTGATATCGAACAGCTCCTGCCGCAGGTGCGCGTCACCCGGCTGTGAACTGTTCACAATTTCTTTACCGGTTTTTGAAACCCTGTTCAAAATCTTCCGCTATATTTGAAATATAAGAAGTGAAACAAACCGATCGGTTCTCTTCTGCATCTTCCGGCGATGCGCCCGGCTGATGCCGCGGAAATATCTGCGGATAAGCCGACAGCCGTGCGCGTGACAATCGCCGTCACCCCTCTTCTTTTGGAACCCTCTCCTATACATCCTTACGCGCAGTCCAAAGGCGGCCTGCGCGTAAGCCAATGTCAGAAAAAGTCCGCCGGAAGCTTAGCCGTGTGCCGATAAGACAATAATTTGAGAAAACTACAAAATCGGCAT
>DHKK01000018.1 GCA_002404795.1 Clostridiales bacterium UBA4696 | reverse complement strand
TGGAAGCCCTGCCCGATGCCGATGATCATGGAGCGCACAAGAAGATAGACCTTGTTGGAGATCGTGACGGCCGCGACGGCGGCGTCGGAATAGGCGGCGGCTGCGTTGTTGAGCAGCGCGGAGGACAGACTCGCAAAGCCCTGCCGGCAGATCGTCGGGAAGCCGATGAGCAGGATCTGGCCGTAGTCGCGCGGGCTGCGGCTGACGGCCTGCAGGCGGAGGCGCACGATGCTCCGCCCGTGCAGAAACTGCCATCCGAGGATCAGAAAGCTCACCAGCTGGCTCAGCGCCGTGGCCAGCGCCGCGCCCGCGATGCCCATCTCGAAGACGAAGATGAACAGCGGGTCGAGCCCCACGTTCAGAAGTCCGCCGACGCACATGCCGTACATCGAGAGCGTCGCCTCGCCCTCGGCGCGCAGGACGTTGCTCAGCACGAACGACGCGCACATGACCGGCGCGGCCAGCAGGATGATGCGGGCGTAGCTCTCGGCGTAGGGGAGGATGGTATCCGTCGAGCCCAGCAGCCGCATGAGCGGCCGGAGCGTGCACAGCCCGGCTGCGCACAGCGCCAGCCCCACCACCGCGGCGAAGACGAACGCGCTGCTGCCGATGCGGTCGGCGCGGGCATTGTCCTTGCCGCCGAGACTGCGGCTGATGATCGACCCGCAGCCCATGCCGATGCCGAAGCCGAAGGCCTGGATGATGGACATCAGCGAAAACACGACGCCAACAGCCGCGGCTGCGCTCGTCGAGAGCTTGGAGACGAAATAGGTGTCAGCGGTATTGTAAAAGACCGAGATCAGCTGCGTGGCGAGCGTCGGCAGGCACAAAGACAGGACCAGCCGCGGGATCGGCGTGTGCAGCATCCGGTCGCGCTGCTGCTCGCTGGAAATGACATGCGCAGGCATGAAAGCCCCTCCTATTATAGTTTTTTCTATCTTTTTTTTAGTATAGCACGAAAACCGCCGGATTCCAAGCCGGACGGCGAAGCTTCGGATTACTTAAGTTTTTCTTAAAAAACCCCCGCAGGGGTTTCTTTTTCCGGCGGAATCTGTTACCATGTGGCAGCGAAGAAAAATATTATGGTAACAATGAGAAAGGAGAATCGTTGATGACAAAACGCATTCTTTCCCTCTGCCTCGTGCTCGTGCTGCTGCTCGGCGTGCTTGCCGGCTGCAGCAAGGAGGAGACGAAGACAGACGATACAGACCTGGCCGCGCAGACCGACGCCGCGCCGGAAACAACGTCGCAGTACGCCTATCAGCCGCAGTATTTTGACCTGCCGGAGGAGATCCAGTGGATCGGCTCGACCTGCGTCTCGGGCGACACGCTCTACTTTACCGCCAGCGTCCCCGACGGCGGCAAGGAGACCTACACCGATGAGACCGGTGCGGAGGTCTCCTACGATACCTATTCCGAGGTCATCTTCCGCTTTGACCTCGACACCGGCGAGTGTGTGAAGCTCGACAATTACGTCGCCGAGCCTGTCGTGGAGGACCCGGAAGGCGCGGACGGCGTGACCATGAACCCGGACGGCACCATGCAGGTGTTCAACAGCAGCACCAGCATCCAGACCATGGCCCCCGGCGCAGACGGTACGATCTGGCTCTTCCGCCAGACCAACAGCTATGCGGACGACGGCACGGAGGGAGACTCCATCTCCGAGCTCATCCAGCTCGACGCCCACGGCACGCTGCTGCGCACCATCACCCCGACGGAGGAGGAAACCACGGACGACACGGAAAGCTGGCGCTATACCTACATCGACACCATCCTCTCCGACGACAAGGGATATGTCTATACCTATGATTATCAGACCGTCAACGTCTACGGCCCGGACGGCAGCTTCGTCTTCAGCAAGTCCGGTGACGAGCTGAACGGCCAGTTCTGCCAGCTGTCGGAAAGCGAGGTCGGCATCACGGCTTCCTCCGCCGACGGCAAGATGGTCTTCCGTCAGCTCGACCCCGAGACGAAGGACTGGGGCAAGGAGACGCCCATCTCCTCCCGCGCGTGGAATATCTACCCGGGCAATGACGTCTATACCTACTTCTTCACAAACAACGGCAGCATCTTCGGCGAGCGGAAGGATACCGGCGCGGTCGAAAAGGTCGTCGACTGGCTGGCCTGCGACGTTGACAGCAACACCATCAACAACGGCGACTTCGGCGTCCTCTCCGACGGGCGCATCGTCGCCGTGACCTATGAGGATTCAGCCGACGGTCCCTCGCGGCAGACCCTCGTCGTCCTGAACCGGGTGGACGCCTCCAGCGTCCAGAAGAAGACCGAGCTGACGCTGGCCTGCTTCGGTCTGGATTATAACCTCCGCAGCCAGATCGTCAAATTTAACCGCAACAGCGCCGATTACCGCATCGTCGTCAAGGACTATTCCGAATACGCGACCGACGACGATTACAACGCGGGCCTCACCAAGCTCAACACCGAGATCATCTCCGGCAGCGTGCCCGATCTCATCGCCAACAGCATGCAGCTGCCCATCCGGCAGTACGCGGCCAAGGGCCTGCTTGAGGATCTCTGGCCGTACATCGACGCGGATCCCGAGTATTCCCGCGACAAGCTCATGACCAAGCCGCTCGAGATTTTGCAGACGGACGGCAAGCTCTACCAGCTGCCCATCGACTTCGGCGTCACCACGGCCATCGGCCTCGGCAAGGTCGTGGACGGATACGACACCTGGACGCTGGCCGACGTCAACGACGCGCTCAGCAAGCTGCCAGAGGGCGCGACCGTCTTCAACAAGTATTACACCCAGTCCGAGATGCTGCAGTACTGCGTTGCCATGAACGCCGACAGCTTCATGAACTGGCAGGACGGCACCTGCAATTTCGACTCCGACGAGTTCCGCGCCCTGCTCGAGTTCGTCAAGCCCTTCCCGGCCGAATACGACTGGGAGTCGGACGAGGAGTACGAGAGCGACTATTCCCGCCTGAAAAACGGCAAGCAGCTGCTCTATCCCACGTCGCTCTACAGCTTCGACGATCTGTACTATACCTTTGCCGCCCTCAATAACGACGCCCGCTTCGTCGGCTTCCCGCGCGAAGACGGCTCGACCGGCAACGCCTTCAACTCCGACGCGACCCTCTGCATCACCACCACCTGCAAGGACAAATCGGGCGCCTGGGCCTTCATCCGCTCGACGCTCGAGGAGGATTTCCAGAAGAGCCTCTGGAATTTCCCGATCCTCAAGTCCGCCTTTGAGGCCAAGGCCAAGGAGGCCATGACGCAGGAGTATGAGACTGACGCCGACGGCAACCAGATCCTCGACGAGAACGGCGACCCCATCCCCATCTCCAACGGCGGTATGAGCTACGGCGACGAGCCGATGATCGAGCTCTACGCCGTCACGCAGGAGCAGTATGATGCCGTCATGGCCGTGATCGATTCCACGACCAGCTTCGTCGACTATGACCAGAACGTCCTGAACATCATCACCAACGAAGCCGCAGGCTATCTTGCCGGCAGCAAGAGCGTCGAAGAGGCCTCCAAGCTCATCCAGAGCCGCGTCAGCCTCTACATTCAGGAACAGAAATAAGCCAACCCCCAGTACCGCGCGGGCCGAAAAGCCCGCGCGGTTTTTCAGCTCCCCTCCCAGGGGAGCTGGCTCGGCGAAGCCGAGACTGAGAGGTTGTTGCAGATTTGCGATAAAACCCAAACCGCAAATTCA
>DHKK01000084.1 GCA_002404795.1 Clostridiales bacterium UBA4696 | reverse complement strand
AGACGTGTCCAGCGCAATCTGGGCGTCCTGACGCCCATGGAAAAGCATGCGCTTTGCCTCGCCGCATAAAAAGCGGCCAGCAGCGCTTGGCTGCCGG
Source organism: Clostridiales bacterium UBA4696 (assembly GCA_002404795.1). GTDB lineage: Bacteria > Bacillota > Clostridia > Oscillospirales > Oscillospiraceae > CAG-170. The sequence goes on along the minus strand of DHKK01000084.1, from coordinate 2,545 downwards.
CCGGAAAAACTTTATATTTTTTCTCTGTCCTCTTGACGGGGCGCGGTTCAGAAGCTCCGGGCGGCTTTTTGTTTACTTCGCTTATTCGACCGTGACGCCTCGCTTGGCGAATTCTTCGACCATGAGGTCGAGGTCGGGTTTGATGTTGATGGGCTCGCCGGCGGACTTGATGGCGTTGGCCACGTCCTTCAGGCCGTTGCCGGTCACGACGGAGACGACCGTCGCGCCTTTTTCGATGAGGCCAAGCTCGCAGGCCTTCTTGACGGCAGCCGTGCCGGTGACGCCGGCGGGTTCGCCGAAGACGCCGCAGGTGCGGCCGAGCAGTTTCTGCGCGGCCAGGATCTCTTCGTCGGTGACGTTGATGGCAAGGCCGTTGGACTCACGGATGGCCATGAGGGCCTTATCGGCGTTGCGCGGCACGCCGACGGAGATGGAGTCGGCGATGGTGTTCTCATCCATCGGCTCCCAGGGCTTGTTCTCCTGGATGGCGCGGTTGATGGGGTAGCAGCCGGTGGACTGGGCGGAGATGAGCCGCGGCAGCTTGTCGATGAAGCCGATGGCGTACAGGTCCTTCAGACCCTTCCACACGCCCGCGATCGTGCAGCCGTCGCCGACGGAGATGGCCAGATAATCGGGCAGTTCCCAGTTCAGCTGCTCGGCGATCTCGAGCGAGACGGTCTTCTTGCCTTCGGACAGGTACGGGTTGATGGCCGCGTTGCGGTTATACCAGCCCCACTTTTCGATGGCCTCGGCGGACATCTTGAAGGTCTCCTCGTAGTTGCCCTTGACGGAGATGACGTTCGCGCCGAAGATCATCAGCTGCGCGACCTTGCCCTTCGGGGCGCGCTCGGGGACGAAGATGTAGGTCTTGAAGCCCGCGGCAGCAGCGTTGCCGGCCAGGGAAGAGGCCGCGTTGCCGGTGGATGAGCAGGCGATGATCTTCGCGCCCGCCTCATGCGCCTTGGCGACGGCCATGGCGGAGGCGCGGTCTTTCAGGGAAGCGGTGGGGTTGATGCCGTCGTCCTTGACCCACAGACGGCCGAGACCCAGCTGCTCGGCGAGCTTCGGCTCTTCGTACAGAGGGCTCCAGCCCACGCGCAGCGGCGTGTCGGGCGTGGTCTCCTCGACGGGCAGCAGCTCGCGGTAGCGCCACATGGTGGGGTTCACGCGGTTTTTCAGCGTCTCCTTGGTGAGATGCGCCTTGATGTAGTCGTAATCGTAAACGATATCCAGAATACCGCCGCAGGAGCAGTTGGTCAGGTTCGGCACCGCCTCATATTCCTTGCCGCAGCGCACGCAGCGCGCACATTTGACGTTTTTCAGCATAATTTTCTCCTATTTTCAAAAAGATGCGGGGATGGGGCGAACCCCACCCCCGCAGATGTTGGTTGGATGATATGGATCAAAGCGCCTTGAGCAGGCCGACTTCGTCGTTGAAGGCGTTGATGAGCTCGTCGAGCTCCTTGGCCTGGGCGTGGACGGCGTCCCAGGTGTTCTTGGTGTCGTACCACTGGGCGTTCAGGTCTTCGACGGTCATGCCCTGCTGCTCGACCCAGGTGTAGTACTTCAGGTTGTGGACGCGCTTGCGCCCCGGATACGTCAGCTCCATCATGTTGTCGGTCTTGAGGTTCAGCATGTGCAGGTTGTGATCCAGCTCGGCAGCCTGTGCGGAGTAGGCGCCGTACATCTCGTTGAGCTCCTCAACACGGGACTTGTACATGACGGCGGAGTCGGTCAGGACGGTGACGACGACGTCGTCCTCGGTCAGCTCATAGAACTTGGCCATCTTGATGCAGCACAGAACGTTTGCGATGCCGGAGATGCCCATCCACGTGAACTTCTCGATCTGCTCGTCGCTCAGGCCAAGGGACTTCAGGTAATCCTGGCCTTCCTTGCAGTTGAACAGGCGGAGCAGTCTCTGGGAGTCTTCATCGTCGATGTCGATGACCATGTCGGTGTTCTTGACATTGTGGACCCAGGGGATGTGCTTGTCGCCGATGCCTTCGATGCGGTGGCCGCCGAAGCCGTTATCCAGGATGGTCGGGCACTGCAGCGCTTCGCCGACAGCCAGCTTGAGGCCCGGATAGCGCTCCTTGAGCAGGTCGCCCGCGGACATCGTGCCAGCAGAGCCGGAGGTGAAGCAGGCGCCAGCCAGTCTCTGGCCGGGCTTCTTCACGTTCTCAAACAGGTCGGACAGAGCGTAGCCGGTGACATTGTAGTGCCACAGGGGGTTGCCCATCTCGGCGAACTGGTTGAAGATCATCATGCTGGGATCCTTTTTGAGCTCCCAGGTCTTGTCGAAGATCTCCTTGACGTTGGATTCGCAGCCCGGGGTGGCGATGATCTGGCCGGCGATGGTCTTCAGCCAGTCGAAGCGTTCCTTGGACATATCCTGCGGCAGGATGGCGACGGAGTCGCAGGCCAGCAGCTTGGAGTTGAACGCGCCGCCGCGGCAGTAGTTGCCGGTGGAGGGCCAGACAGCGTGATGATAGGTGGCGTCGAACTGACCGGTCACGAGGCGCGGAGCCAGGCAGCCGAAGGAAGC
>DHKK01000044.1 GCA_002404795.1 Clostridiales bacterium UBA4696 | reverse complement strand
CTCGGCCGCGGCCAGCACGGGTGCGGCCAGCAGCGACAGGGATAACACCGCCGCGGCAGCCCGCTTCAGCCAGGTTTTCATGATCGGGATGCTCCTTTCAGGGGATTTTGGATGAGAGGGTGAGGTTATGTTAACATAAATAAGAGAAAAAGTAAAGATGCCACAGAATTTTCCTGACCGGAGGATCTGTCAAGGAAAAATGCTTGACAGCGGCGGGGAAATCGTGTATAGTTGACGGGAATGCTGGACCGGAGGGGGCTTGTCATGCGGGCCGACGCGCTTACGATGTCGCTGCTGTACGACTATTATGGCGAGCTGCTCACCGAGAAACAGCGGCAGCTGTTCGATCTGTACTACGATCAGGACTATTCGCTCAGCGAGATCGCTGCCGCCGCCGGCATCAGCCGTCAGGGCGTCCACGATACCCTCGCCCGCGCCGAAGAGCTGCTCGAGGGCTATGAGCGCACGCTCGGCTGTATCGCGCGCGACGCGCGGCTGCAGAAGCAGCTCGAGGTGATCGCGCAGAACGCGCAGGCGCTCGCCCGCATCCCCGCGGCCGCGCCGCAGGCCGGCGCGATCCTCCGCGCCGTGCAGGAGATAAAGGAGTAACACATGGCATTTGAAGGCTTAACCGAAAAGCTCTCGAACGCGTTCAAAAAGCTGCGCGGCAAGGGCCGCCTGTCCGAGGCCGACGTCAAGGAATCCATGCGCGAGATCCGTCTGGCGCTGCTCGAGGCCGACGTCAACTACAAGGTCGTCAAGGACTTCATCAAAAAGACCACCGAGCGCTGCGTCGGCACCGACGTGCTCGAGAGTCTCACGCCCGCGCAGATGATCGTCAAGATCGTCAACGAAGAGCTGACCGCCCTCATGGGCAGCGAAAACCAGAAGCTCAAGCTCGCCTCGCAGCCGCCCACCGTCGTCATGCTCGTCGGCCTGCAGGGCGCGGGCAAGACCACCAACGGCGCCAAGCTCGCCGGGCTTTTCAAAAAACAGAACAAAAATCCGCTGCTCGCCGCCTGCGATATCTACCGCCCGGCCGCGATCAGGCAGCTGCAGGTCGTCGGCGAGCAGCTGGGCATCCCCGTCTTCGAGATGGGGCAGACGAACCCGGTCGATATCGCGAAAGCCGCCGTTGCCCACGCCGTCCGGCACGGCAACGACATGGTCTTCCTCGATACGGCCGGCCGCCTGCACGTCGATGAGGCGCTCATGGACGAGCTCAAGGCCATCAAAGAGGCCGTCAGGCCCGACGAGATCCTGCTCGTCGTCGACGCCATGACCGGCCAGGACGCCGTCAGCGCCGCCAAGACCTTCGACGAATACCTCGACATCACCGGCGTCATGCTCTCCAAGCTCGACGGCGACGCCAGAGGCGGCGCGGCCCTCTCCATCAAGGCCGTGACCGGCAAGCCCATCAAGTTCATCGGCACCGGCGAAAAGCTCGACCAGATCGAGCCCTTCCACCCCGGCCGCATGGCCTCGCGCATCCTCGGCATGGGCGACGTGCTCACGCTCATTGAAAAGGCGGAGGCCGCGTTCGACGCGAAGAAGGCCGCCGAGCTCGAGCAGAAGCTCAAGAGCAATAAATTCACCCTCTCCGATTTCTACGACCAGCTCTCGCAGCTCAAGAACATGGGCTCGCTTGACGAGATCGCGGCCATGATGCCCGGCATGAACGCCGGAGCGCTCAAGGGCGCGCAGGTCGATGAAAAGGCGATGGGCCGCACCGCGGCCATCATCCAGTCCATGACGCCCTACGAGCGCGAGAATCCGTCCGTGCTCAACTCCAGCCGCAAGCGCCGCATCGCGCTCGGCGCGGGCGTCAAGGTCGAGGACATCAACAAGCTGCTCAAGCAGTTTGACATGATGAATCAGATGATGAAGCAGTTCTCCGGCCCCGGCGCGGCGAAGAAGATGAAGCGCATGGGCAAATTCGGCGGCATGGGCGGCCTCGGCGGCTTCCCCGGCCTGTAACAAAACAGTCGTTTCAGCTAATTTGAGATAGCTTTACGAGATAAGAAAATTTTGATTTATTTTTGGAGGAACAATCATGGTCAAGATCAGACTGAGAAGAATGGGCGCCAAGAAGGAGCCGTACTACCGCATCGTTGTCGCCGATTCCCACTTCCCGCGTGACGGCCGCTGCATCGAAGAGATCGGCACCTACGACCCGAAGAACGAGGCCAACGCCATCACCATCGACGCCGACAAGGCCAAGCAGTGGATCAAGAACGGCGCGCAGCCCAGCGACACCGTCCGCGGTCTTCTCAAGAAGGCAAACGTCCTGTAATTTAGGGGTATCGACATGAAAGATCTTTTGCTGTATATGGCAAAAAGTCTGGTCGATGATCCCGACAGCGTCACGGTCACGGAAGTGGAAGGCGAGACCACCGTCCTCGAGCTGCGCGTTGCACCGGAGGATATGGGCAAGCTCATCGGCCGCCAGGGCCGTATCGCCAAGGAGATCCGCACGATCATCAAGTCCGTTGCCCAGCGCACCGGCCAGAAGGTCAGCGTTGAGATCGTCGACTGAACCAAACCCCCGCGCTCTGCCCGGCAGAGCGCGGGGTTTTCTATAAAAAGGCTCCCCTTGCAGGGGAGCTGTCAGCCGAAGGCTGACTGAGAGGTCGTCACCCGGCCGCAATGCGCCGCAAAAGAGCCGTAGGGGCCGATGCCCACATCGGCCCGAAGGACAGCTGCGAATTCGCCGCAGATTTTCAGAAAAACCGGTGCATCCTGCGCGGGCCGATGTGGGCATCGGCCCCTACAGGGCGCAGATCCCAAAAGAAACCTGCTGCAAAATCGAGACAGCGACCTCTCCGTCCCGGCTCCGCCGGTCCACCTCCCCTGAAAGGGGAGGCTTGGAGGCGGCGCACTCGGCGCTTTATTTCAGAAAAGTTTTGCATGCTAACTAAAAATTTGTTAGGTACACAATATTTTTTTGTATTTTTCGTAGAAAGCGTATTTACAATTCCTTCACAAAATGATAGAATAGCTATAGTTTTTAACTGAGATTCCCTGTTTTTTCAATTCCGTCCCGCGTTGGAAGGACAGGCTTTCCGCACAGTCTCCGGGCCGCCGGCGCGGCTGCCTGACAAATATGCGGAGCGAATTCCAAGACAGAAAGGATGACTTGCTTGGCAAACGCAATCGAACTGAGAAACATCACCAAGCGCTTCGGACAGGTCGTGGCGAACAAATCGATCAGTCTGGAGCTGCATAAGGGTGAGATCCTGTCCCTGCTCGGCGAAAACGGCAGCGGCAAGACGACTCTTATGAACATGCTCTCCGGCATCTACTATCCCGACGAAGGCCAGATCTTCGTGGATGGGAAGGAAGTGGAGATCCGCTCCCCGAAGGACGCGTTTGATCTGCACATCGGCATGATCCACCAGCACTTCAAGCTTGTCGACGTCTTTACGGCCGCGGAAAATATCGTCCTCGGCCTGCCCGGGGAAAAGGGCAAGATGGACAAGGCCGCCGTCGGCAAGGCCGTACGTGAGATTGCGGACCGCTATGGCTTCGATATCGACCCCAACCAGAAGATCTACGAGATGTCCGTCTCGCAGAAGCAGACGGTCGAGATCGTCAAGGTGCTCTACCGCGGCGCGGACATCCTGATCCTCGACGAGCCGACCGCCGTCCTCACCCCGCAGGAGACGGAAAAGCTCTTCACCGTCATGCGCAACATGAAAAAAGACGGCAAGGCGATCATCATCATCACGCACAAGCTGCATGAGGTGCTTGCCGTGTCCGACCGCGTGGCAGTTTTGCGCAAGGGCGAGTACATCGGCGACACCGATACCGCCACCGCCTCGCAGCAGTCGCTGACCGACATGATGGTCGGCCGTGCGGTCTCGCTGAACATCGACCGGCCGCTCAACGAAAACCAGACCGAGCGACTCAAGGTCGAGCACCTGACCGTCAAAAATAAAGAAGGCGTCAAGATGCTCGACGACGTCTCCTTCTCCGCCATGGGCGGCGAGATCCTCGGCATCGCGGGCATCGCCGGCTCCGGCCAGAAGGAGCTGCTCGAGGCCATCTCCGGCCTGCAGAAGCTCGAAGAGGGCAGCAAAATTACATACATCGAGCCTGACGGCAGCGAATGTCTGCTCAACGGCATGGATCCGCTCGATATCATCCGCAAGGGCCTTCTGCTGTCCTTCGTCCCGGAGGACCGGTTCGGCATGGGCCTCGTCGGCGGCATGAACATCATCCAGAACATCATGCTCCGCACCTACCGCCGCGGCAAGGGCCCCATCACCGACCGCAAATTCCCGCGCGACCTGTCGCAGAAGATCGTCGACGATCTTGAGGTCGTCACGCCTGATATCGGCCGCACGCCCATCCGGCGTCTGTCCGGCGGTAACGTGCAGAAGGTGCTCGTCGGCCGTGAGATCGCGCAGAACCCGGCAGTCCTCATGACGGCCTACGCCGTCCGCGGTCTGGATATCAACACATCCTACGTCATTTACAACCTGCTGACCGAGCAGAAGATGAAGGGCGTCGCCGTCATCTACGTCGGCGAAGACCTGGACGTGCTGCTCGAGCTGTGCGACCGGATCCTGGTCCTGTGCGGCGGCAAGGTTTCCGGCATTGTCGACGGGCGCAAGACCACGAAGGACGCCGTCGGCCTCATGATGACGAAGATCGGAGGTTAATGGAGTATGCATATCTCCAAACGAGACACAATTTCCCGCGGCAAGGCCTGGACGATCCGCGCCATTGCCATCCTGCTCGCGCTGATCGTCGACGGCATCATCATCTATGCCATCGTCAAGATGAACCCGCTGAAGGTCTATGTCTCCCTGGCCTCCGGCGCGTTCGGCACCAGCAAGCGTATGTGGTTCACCATCCGTGACTGCATGATCCTCACCTGTATCGCCATCGGCCTGGCGCCTGCCTTCAAGATGCGGTTCTGGAACGTCGGCGCCGAGGGCCAGATGCTCGTCGGCGGTATCGCCACCGCGTTCTGGATGATCAACTTCGCAGGCAAGATGAACATCGTGATGCTCTTCCTCTGCATGGCCATCAGCGCCATCGTCGCGGGCGGCATCTGGGGCCTCATCCCCGGCTTCTTCAAGGCCAAGTGGAACACGAACGAGACGCTGTTCACGCTGATGATGAACTACATCGCCATCCAGCTGACCTCGTTCGCCGTCTCCAAGTGGGAGAACCCTCCCGGATCGAACTCCATCGGCACCATCAACTCCAAGGGCAATGTGAAGTACGTCGGCTGGATCGGCAACATGTTCTCCGATGGCTACAACAAGGACTTCATGTGGACGGTCATCATCGTCCTCGTCCTGGCCACGCTCGTCTACCTCTACCTGAAGTACACCAAGCACGGCTATGAGATCGCCGTCGTCGGCGACTCCGAGAATACCGCGCGCTATGCCGGTATCCGCGTGCCGCGCATCTACGTGCGCACCATGGCCCTGTCCGGCGCGCTGTGCGGCTTCGCAGGCTTCCTGGCGGTCTCCGCCGTCAGCCATACGCTCTCGACCGAGACGGCCGGCGGCCGCGGCTTCACCGCGATCATCGTGGCCTGGCTCGCCAAGATGAACCCGTTCGTCATGATCCTGATCTCGGCCCTGCTGTCGTTCCTCGACAAGGGCGCGGTGCAGATCGCTTCCGACTTTGGCCTTAACGAATACGTCTCGCAGATCATCTCGGGCGTCATTCTGTTCTTCATCCTCGGCAGCGAGTTCTTCATCAACTATCAGGTCAAAGCCGGCGGCAAGCACAAGTAAGGAGGAGCTGAACTATGTTAGATTTTTTGGTGAAATTCCCTGACCTTCTGCATTCCGCCATCGTGTTCGGCACGGTCATCATGTTCGGTGCGCTCGGCGAGATCATCACGGAGAAATCCGGCAACCTGAACCTCGGCGTCCCCGGCATCATGTACTTCGGCGGCATCGCCGGTCTGACGTCCACCTTCATGTATGAAAACGTCTACTGCGTCAATGCCGGCGTCGAGCCGAACGCGGCGCTGTGCGTCATCATGTGCCTCATCGCGTCGTTCCTCGCCTCCGCGCTGGGCGGCCTCATCTACAGCTTCCTGACCATCTCCCTGCGGACGAATCAGAACGTCACCGGCCTGACCCTGACGATCCTCGGCTCCGGCGTGGGCAACTTCTTCGGCGGGAGCCTCAATAAGCTCGCCGGCGGCGTCGGCCAGGTCTCCGTGGCCGTGACCTCGCAGGCCTTCCGCAACTATTCTTATTCCCTCGTCAGCGCCGTTGACGGCTTTACCGGCAGCCTCCGTCTGGGGACGCTCCTGTTCTCCTACGGCTTCCTGACTTACGTCGCGCTCATCCTCGCCGTTGCGATCTGGTACTTCCTGTCGAAGACCCGCACGGGCCTGAGCCTGCGCGCCGTCGGCGAAAATACCGCCACGGCTGACGCCGCCGGTATCAACGTCACGAAGTACAAGTACCTGGCCACCTGCATCGGCGCGGGCATCTCCGGCCTTGGCGGCACGTACTACGTCATGAACTACATCAAGGGCACCTGGGAGAATCAGGGCACCATCGAAGCGCTCGGCTGGCTGGCCGTCGCCCTCGTCATCTTCGCAACGTGGAAGTCGCTGCGCGCGATCTGGGGCTCGTACCTCTTCGGCGTCCTCTACTGGGCGTACAACTACATCCCGGGCCTGTCCCGCAGCACGCTGGAGCTGTTCAAGATGCTCCCGTATGTGGTGACGATCATCGTTCTGCTCATGGTCTCCATGCGCAAGAAGAAGGAGGATCAGCCGCCCCAGTCCCTCGGCATCCCGTATTTCCGCGAGGAACGCTGACAGACAAAAAACACCGGCGCACTGCTCTGCAGTGCGCCGGTTTCTCTGTTTTTATGCTTCCTCCAGCAGCCGGGCCAGATCGGAGACCTGCTTGCAGTAGTGATCGCAGTTTTTCCGCATGAACTGCTCGATCTCCGGAATATCGTTCGCCCAGCCCGCGGCGGCGAAGGGCACGCCCGCGGCGCGGGCCATGTCGTGCCCGGGCTTCAGATCGTCCACGACCAGCAGCTCCTCCGGCCGGAGGGCAAAGCGCGCCATAATTTGCTCCAGCGGCCAGGGGTTCGGCTTGCGCTGCGCGGGCGGCTGCTCCCAGCCGAAGATGACGTCTGGCATGGGCAGGCCGTTTTCCCGGTAGTCGCGCTCGATGTTCTCACGCATGGAGTGCGAGACGACGGCGATGATCCCGCCCGCGGCCCGGTGCCGCTCCAAAATCTCCCGGATGCCGGGGTAGGCCTTCGGCACGCGCGTGCGCAGCCAGTCCTGCCAGAAGCGGAACTCGCCCTCCAGCTCCTCGTCGGTGAACCCGAGCTCGCCGGTAAAGAGCGGGAGGATGCCGGGGTCAAAATTTTTGCGGAAATAGTCCTCCAGCGTGTAGTGCGCCTGCGGCCGCACGAGCTGCAGGTAGGCGCAGAAGGATGGAAAATGGATGGTGGCGGTGCTGTTCACCGTGGTGTCGTCATGATCCATGACCAGACATTTACAGCGCAAAACGATCCCTCCCGTTTCGGTTTATCGTCATCATACCAGTTCTGCCGCCAAATCGCAAGGAAATCTGCCAAATCTTATTTTTTTATGAAGAATTGCTATTTGCGGAAAGCTGTGCTATGATAATTAAGAATATACTGCGCGGACTATCCCTGTCCGCGCCCCGTCCGGATGTCATGTACGATGGAGGTATCATTATGAAAAAAAGAAGAAAGCAAGGTCTGTGGCTGCGCAGAAATCTGCCGCTGCTCATCGCGGCCGCTGCGCTGGTGCTGCTGATCCTGATCATTGTGCTGGTCGCAAAGGGCTGCTCGAAGACGAGCGACACGACGATCCAGGCCGAAGCCTTCTCCACGAAGACGACGATCGGTCTGCCGGTCTCGGCCGAGCTCAACAGCGCCGACTTCGTCTCCTACGGCGGCTATCAGTTCACCACGAAAAAATCGCTCAGCGCCATGAGCAAGCTCGTCACCAAGAATAACGACGGCGTCACGGCCGAGAGCTTTACCAACAGCTACGGCACCTGCGCCGTGTTCACCAGGGCGAACGAGTCCGGCGGCACCGACACCTGGTGCCTGTACGCCAAGGACCCGCAGAACACGAAAAACTGGTATATCTTCATGGGGGAGCACCGCGAGCTTGCGCTCGAGTCCGGCACGCTGGACCTGCTGCTGCCGCTGCACCTGATCACCGACGCGGAGCTGCTCGACACCATGTTTGCCACGCTCCTGCCCGGCACGCCCTACACCTGCGGGCTGGACAAGCTGCCAGATGGGCAGACGCTCTCGTCTTTGTTCCGCACGTTCTATGAGACCTCCGGCCTCTATACCGTTACCGGCAGCGACAGCGGCTTTACGCTCGTGCCGCGCGGCGGCGCGCAGGAGCTGACGTTCCAGTTCGACGAGCAGGACGGCAGCGGCCGCTTCATGATCTCGGTCCCGCAGGATACCGAGCCCCAGCCCACGACCAGCGCCGTCGTGACCTACGGCAAGGACGATCCCGTCACCCTGCCGGAGGACGCATCCGTCGCGCTCTCCAACGTGCTGCTGCAGGCCAACTATAAAAAGACCGGCAAGACGGCCGATTACAAATACACCGTCGACCTGAGCGGCCAGGTCTATGAAGTCGCGCTCGACTGGAAGGACAACACCTGGAACGGCTCTGTGCGCTACAACGGCCAGGTGGCCATGCTTGTCACGAAGAGCAGCTGCACCGTCGCCTCCATCTTTGCCTCCAACGGCCTCGGCGGCACCCCGCAGCGCGATACGGCCAAGTGGCCGGACGACGTGCAGGAGCTGGTCATCACCCCCATGGCGGAGAGCATGGCGACCACGAACGACGTGAACGTCCGCACCGCACCGTCCACCAGCAGCGACGTCCTTATGACCATGCCGACCGATACGGTCGTGGCCGTGATCGGCGTCTCCGAGGACACGGAGGACGGCGCCTGGTACGAGATCTGGTACAACGAGGTCTGCGCGTATCTGAACGCCAAATACGTCAAGTCCATCAGCAGCGCCGCCCCGGCGACGGAGACAACGACCGAGCCGGCAACAACGGCCGAACCGACCGAATAACTGCGCGATACACAAAGCGGCCCGCCGGGACCTCCGGCGGGCCGCTTCTGCGTCACAGGACCAAACGGAAAAGCCGCCGGAAGGAGCTTCCGGCGGCTTTCCATCAAAGATAAGAGAAAAGAGAGAGGAGAAATGGATGAATGTCTATGGAGAAAGGATGCTGTTGGCTCTCCGCGGAGCTATCCGCGAAGCAGCTTCCTCATGCTCCAAGAATACCGGATTTTTCCCGCCCGGTGGTGAACAGATTGTAAACGAACTATAAAGAAATCCTGAAAATTCGGTTGACGCGGGAGAAAACGGGGCCTATAATCAAAAAAACAGGCGGGTGCAACCTCCGGTTGACACATTTTCCGGCACACTTTCTTGCCTGCAACCGCAAAACTCCGTATGATAGCGCCATCAAATCACAGGAGGGAACCCCAAATGATCTTTGCAGACAAACTGATCGCGCTGCGCAAGAAGGCCGGCTGGTCGCAGGAGGAGCTGGCGCAGCAGCTGAATGTCTCGCGGCAGTCCGTATCGAAGTGGGAGGGCGCGCAGTCCGTCCCCGACCTCGATAAGATCGTCCAGCTCAGCCGCATCTTCGGCGTCAGCACCGACTACTTATTAAAAGACGAGCTTGAGGCGCAGGAGACTGCCGAGCCCGAACCCGAGCAGCCCGCCCGCCGCCGCGTCAGCCTGGAAGAGGCGTCGCAGTATCTGGGGCTTCGGAAGCAGGCCGCGCCGTGGCTGGCGCTGGCGACGTTTCTGTGCGTGCTCTCGCCCATCACGCTGATCCTGCTCGCGGGCCTGAGCGAATACACAGCCCGCATCTCCGAAAACGTGGCCGGCGGCATCGGCCTGTGCGTGCTGATCCTTCTGGTCGCCGCTGCGGTCGGCATCTTCCTGATGTGCGGCGCGAAGGCAAAGCCGTTCGCGTTTCTGGAGACGGAGCCGTTTGAAACGGAATACGGCGTGAGCGGCATGGTCCGGCAGCGCCGGCAGGAATTTGAGCCTGTGGCGAACCGCCTGAACCTCATCGGCACGATCCTGTGCATCGTCTCCGTCCTGCCGCTGTTCGCCGCCATGTGCTTTTCCGGCTCGGATCTCATGTACATCGGCGCGGTGTGCCTGCTGCTGGGCTTCGTCGCGCTGGCCTGCCTCGCGTTCGTCTACGCCGGGACGCGCACGGGCGCGATGGAAAAGCTGCTGGAGGAGGGCGACTATACCCGGCAGCGGAAGGCCAAAAGCCGGCTGGTCAGCACGGTCTCGGTCTGCTACTGGCTCGTGGTGACGGCGGTGTTCCTGCTTTATACCTTCGGCCCGCTTGGCAACGGGCAGGCCCGGTACAGCTGGTTCATCTGGGCGATCGCGGGCGTGCTGTACGCCGCCGTGCTGGCGGTGCTGCGCCTGATCGGGAACAACAAGTAAAAAACAAGGGCCGCAGAGCACCCTCTGCGGCCCATAGCGTTTGTAACGCAAGGAGGAAACAAAATGGAACTGCAGACCGAACGCCTGACCCTGCGTCCGATGTCGGACGCGGAGCTGCAGACGCTGATGGAGGCCGTCCGCCCGCGCGATGCGGAGCTGGCCGACGCTTATAACGATATGCTGCGCGGCAGCCGGGAGCACCCGCAGGCGCGCCTGTGGTACACGGCCTGGGGCACGTATCGGAAGGATACCGGCGAGCTGGTCGGCGATCTGTGCTTCAAGGGCCCGTCGGCGCAGCCGGAGATCGGCTACGGGATGATAGAGGCCTTCTGGGGCCGCGGCTACGCCACGGAGTCCGCCGGGGCCATGTGCCGCTGGGCGCTGGCGCAGCCGGGCGTCACCGCCGTCGAGGCGGAGACCGCGCCGGACAACGCCGCCTCCATCCGCGTGCTCGCCAAGCTCGGCTTCCGGCCGACCGGAACGCTCGAGGAGGAGGGCCCACGCTTTCTGCTGAAAAAATCTCCGGATACCCCTTGACTCTCACACCATGTCAGGCAGTATGCTGTTTCTGAGCTCAAAAATATCAGCACGGAGGTACCGCAATGCTGAAGATCGGATTATTTTCAAAGCTGTCCAGAGTCAGTATCCGCATGCTGCGCTACTATGACGAAATGGGCCTTCTGCGCCCGGCCTATATCGACCCGGACTCAGACTACCGCTATTACCGCGAAGACCAGCTGCAGACCGTCGGCTGGATCACCGCCCTGCGGGATATGGGCTTCTCGCTCGCCGATGTGCGCCGGATGTCGCAGCTCGGCCGGGACGCGGAGGCGCTCGCGCCGTTCTTCGCCGCCCGCCGCCGCGAGCTGCAGGCCGAGGCCGCAAAGACCGCGCAGCAGCTGCTGCTTCTGGACACAGCCGAAAAACGGCTGGGAAAGGAAGATTTTATGCAGTACAATATCACCATCAAGACCATTCCGGCGCGCTACGCCGCCTGTGTCCATACCGTCATCCCGCGCTATCAGGACGAAGGCCAGGTCTGGCAGACGCTCTGCGCCGAGACCGACCACATGCACCTCGTCCCGGACGACCCCTGCTACTGCGCGGTCACCTTCCTCGACGGGGAATTCAAGGAGACCGACGTCGAGCTCGAGGCATGGAAGACCGTCAAGGGCACGTACCCCGACACACCGCACGTGAAGTTCCGCACGCTTCCGGCCGTGACAGTCGCAAGCTGTATCTTCCGCGGCCCGTATTCCGGCATCGGCGAGGTCTACGCGGCGCTCGCCGCCTGGATCGAAGCGAACGGCTACGAATACGACGGCCCCATGTTCAACATCTACCACGTCAGCCCCCACGAAACCCAGGACCCCACCGCCTTCGTCACCGAAGCCTGCTACCCGGTACGGAAGAAGTAAACGCCCGCAAGCAAAATATCCCGTAAGAAGGTGCAGCCTGACAACTTCAGGCTGCACCTTCTGTTTGCTGCAAATCTGCAGCAGCGATCCATCAGTCGCTTTGCTGACGGCTCTCTTTGCCCAAGGGCATCTCGGGGGCTGTGCGGAAATGGATGGAAACGCGATTATTCGGCGGGAAAAAAATCATTTCGGTTGATTCTGGGGGGCGGATATGCTATAATGAAATACAAATATAATGGCGTTTGCGCCCTGCGGCTGAGTGACCGCGAGGGGCGGACACAACACCGACTGATCGATAATTTTCTGTGGAATCTACACAGTAAATTATAAATTTAAACAGGAGGATCAAGATGAAAAAGAATCTGAAGAAGCTTTTCGCGCTGCTGCTCGTCGTCGTCATGGTCGCTGCCATGTTCGCCGGCTGCGCCAACAACGCGGAAACGCCCGCTGCGGACACGACTCCCAGCGACACCACCGAAACCACCACTCCCACCGAAGACACCACCTCGACGGAAGAGCCCGCTGCTACCGAGACCCGTGAGAACAAGGTCATCTACGGCAGCTCCACCGAAATTTCCGGTGACCTCGGCAACGCCTGGTGGACCAACAACGCCAGCGACAAGCTCGTCCGCGACCTGATCAACGACTATGACACCGTCATTTTCGATCAGTTCGGCCAGATGAAAATGAACGAGACGACCGCTGCCTCCATCGAGGACACCAAGAATGACGACGGCACCATCACCTTCACCGTCAAGATCAACGAAGGCCTGACCTACAACAATGGCGAGCCCATCACCGCTGCTGACTACGTCGCCTACGCTCTGGTTTACTATGCTCCGGCCACCAAGGAAGCCGGCGCGACCGTCACCGCCAACTCCGTTGTCGGCGGCCCCGAGTACCAGAACGGCGAGGTCAAGGAGCTGGCCGGTGTCCGTCTGCTCGACGACTACACCTACTCCATCCAGATCGCTGCTGACTACGCGAACTACTATTATGCGCTGTCCTACGCGTCCCTGTCTCCGCTGTACCTGCCGATGTACGCCTCCGCTGACCTGACCGTCAAGGACGACGGCAACGGCGCTTACCTCGACGGCGGCGAACTGGTCGCTGATGAGATCAATGCTTCCCGCTACGTCTACGAAGGCCGCGTCTCCGCCGGCCCGTACAGCATCAAGAGCCTCGACACCGGCGCTCTGACCGCTACCCTTGAGATCAACCCCAACTACAACGGCAACTTCGAGGGCCAGAAGCCTTCCATCCAGACCATTGTTATCGTCAAGGCGGAAGACGACACCATGATGGACGCCTTCAAGACCGGCGAGATCAACTTCCTGTCCCAGCTGTCCGACGGCGACCAGATCAACGCTGCGCTCGACCTGGCTGAGACCGGCGAGTTCAGCTACTGCCACTACACCCGTAACGGCTACGGCAAGATCATGTTCCAGTGCGACGGCGGCCCCACCCAGTTCCCCGCTGTCCGTCAGGCTGTTGCATACCTGCTTGACCGCGAAGAGTTCGCCACCACCTTCACCGGCGGCTACGGCTCCGTTGTCAACGGTCCGTACTCCACCGCACAGTGGATGTATCAGGATTCCGAGGAATTCTTCAACGAGCACCTCAACAACTACTCCTACGACCCGGCCAAGGCTGTCGAGCTCCTCGAGGCTGACGGCTGGACGCTCGACGCAGAAGGCAACGACTACGCCGGCACCGGCCTGCGCTACAAGGAAGTCACCGCTGAAGAAGCCGGCGACTACGCGCTGAACGTTACCCTGGCTGACGGCCGCATCCTGATGCCGCTGCACATCATGTGGGCTTCCTCCGAGAACAACCCCGTCTCCGACCTGCTGGCTACCATGCTCGCCAACGGCAAGCAGACCACCGACGCCGGCATGCAGATCGAGCAGACGACCATGACCTTCTCCGAGCTGCTGAACTGGATCTACCGCGACACCTCCGTCGGCGATCAGTACGGCGTGTTCACCTATGGCATGTACAACCTGGCCACCGGCTTCGCCGATGTCTATGACTATGCCTACAACTTCGCAGCCGATCCTGAGTCTGAGTACGTCAAGATGGGCTACAACCAGAACTACATCTACGATCAGGAACTCGACGACCTGTCCATGGACATGGTCTACAAGTCCGCTCCTGGCGACGACGCGACCTTCCTGGATTACTTCCAGAAGTTCATCGTCCGCTGGAACGAGCTGCTGCCTGAGATCCCCCTGTACTGCAACGACTACCACACCTTCTTCCCGTCCTGGCTGAAGGACTACAACGAGTCCAGCCTGTGGGACTTCCAGAAGGCGATCGTCTACGCTTCCATCGACGGCGCACAGTAATATCGTATCCCTTCCCCAGGTATCCCAGCGACGGGGCGGCACAAACCGCCCCGTCGCTTGCGGCATCTTCAGCGTTTCTTTGTCCATTTAGCGTACCATATTTTATCTATTTTTCCTACGAATAAAGACCGTTTTCGGTTTGATATACAGTTTTTACGCTTCTTTCCGAAGCAAATACGAAAGAAAAGGAGGGTGTGCGGATGACCAAATACGTACTCAAGCGACTGGTGTACATGGTGATCGTGTTTCTGCTTGTCTCGCTTCTGATGTATTCCATCTACAACCTGATCCCAACCGACCCGGCAAGAGCGCAGCTCGAACCGATGAAAACGTCGCTGAAGCCTGATGAGTATGAGCAGCGGTATCAGATGCTGCGGCAGCAGATGGGTCTGGACGATCCGCTGATCGTTCGATATCTGCGCTGGATCGGCTTCTGGCCGGACGTGAGCGGCGAGTTTGACGGCATGCTCCAGGGCAATTTCGGCTATTCGCAGATCTACAAGACCGACGTGGCCAATGTCCTGCCGTCGCGCATGCTCAACACGATCTATATCAATATCTTCTCCACGCTCGTCGCGCTGGCGATCACGATCCCGCTCGGCATCTACTGCGCCGTCCATAAGCGCAGCAAGACGGACAACGCCGTGCAGGTCCTTTCCATCGTCGGCTACTCCATCCCGGTCTATATCATCGCGCTGATCTTTATCTGGCTGTTCGCGGTCACGCTCCGCTGGCTGCCGGTTTTCGGCATGCAGACGCCGGGCAACAACTTTACCGGCTTCCGCGCCTTTATCGACAAGGTCTACTACATGACGCTGCCGGTGCTCGTCATGACGGTCGGCTCGCTCGGCGGCATGACGCGCTACGTCCGCGCCGCCATGATCGAAGCGCTCAGCATGGACTATATCCGTACCGCCCGCGCCAAGGGCCTGCGCGAGAAGGTCGTCATCTATTCCCACGCATGGCGCAACGCGCTGCTCCCGGTCATCACGGTCCTGATTGGCTGGTTCATCAGCATTTTCTCCGGTTCTCTGATCATTGAGCAGATGTTCGCGCTCAACGGCATGGGCCAGCTCTACTATCAGGGCCTCATGAACAACGACTTTGAGCTTGCGCTGGCGATCCAGATGTTCTACGTGCTCATCGCCCTCGTCGGCCAGCTGATCACCGA
>DHKK01000194.1:4736-4858 GCA_002404795.1 Clostridiales bacterium UBA4696 | reverse complement strand
TCTCCGTCCGGCCCGGCCAGCCCCGTGACCGACACGCCGCAGTCCGCGCCGCAGCGCTCGCGCGCGCCGCGGGCCATCTCGTGCGCGGTCTCGCGCGAGACGGCGGTGCAGACGTCCAGCGT
>DHKK01000194.1:4477-4597 GCA_002404795.1 Clostridiales bacterium UBA4696 | reverse complement strand
TCCGCCGTCGCCAGCGTCAGCCCCTGCTCCCGCAGGTGCGAAAGCGCCTGCTCAGCGCTGCTGTTCATCTTCATAGTACCGGATCTGCGTCTTTTCGGTGTTGGCGATGGCGCGGGCGAT
>DHKK01000194.1:450-4302 GCA_002404795.1 Clostridiales bacterium UBA4696 | reverse complement strand
TCCTTGTCCATGCCGATGAGCGGATGGAAGATGGGCATATGGACGACCGCGCCGGTCACGGCCATGGCGTCCATGGTCTGCGAGGCGACCTGCCCGAGGTTTTCGCCCGTGACGAGGCACTTCGCGCCGTGGTCCCGGCCGATTGCCTCGGCGATGCGCATCATGAAGCGGCGCATGATGATGGTGAAGTATTCCTCGCGGCAGTGGTCGCGGATGGCCTCCTGGATCTCGGTGAAGCCGACGATGTCGACGGTCATGCGGCCGCAGAACTTCGTCATGATGTGCGCCAGCTCCAGCACCTTTTCCTTTGCCAGCTCGGAGGTATAGGGATAGGAGAAGAAATGGATGCACTCGATCTCCACGCCGCGCTTGGCGATCATATAGCCCGCGACCGGGGAATCGATGCCGCCCGAGAGCAGCACCGCCGCCCGTCCGCCCGTGCCGGTCGGCAGACCGCCCGCGCCGGGCACCGACGGACCGTGGACATAGGCCGCGGTCTCGCGGATCTCGATGTTGACGGTGTAATCCGGGGTATGGACATCGACCGCGACATTCGGGAATTCCTCGGCCAGACGGCCGCCGATCTCCTGCGAGATCTGGATGGAGTTGAGCGGGAAGCGCTTGTCCGAGCGCTTGGACTCGACCTTGAAGCTCTTGGCCATGGACAGCTCGTCGCCGAGATAGTCACAGACGGCGGCAAAGATGGCGTCGAGATCCTTCTCGCACGCGCGGCAGCGGCACATCTGCGCCACGCCGAAGATGGTGCCGCAGGCCTCCCACGCACCGTCAAGATCGCAGTCGTCGGTCAGCGGCTCGACATAGAGCGTCGACTGGACGATAGAGACCTTGAACGTGCCGAACTTCGCCATGCGGCGGCGGGTGACGGTCTTGAGCTTGTCCTCAAACACGCGGCGGTTCTGCCCCTTCAGGACGATCTCGCCAAGCTTCAGTAAAAAGAGTTCTTTCATGATGTGTGTCCTATCTTTTCTTTAAAAAAATTTTTTATCGTATCAAGCGCTCCAAAGGCTCCCCTTGGGCACAAGGGGAGCTGGCTGCGGAGGGAACCGGAGCAGACTGAGGGGATCGAATGCTGCATCATAATATTAATGTCTCTGATTTGCAACCCTCAATCCCCTCAGTCAAAAATCTTCGATTTTTGACAGCTCCCCTTGCCGCAAGGGGAGCCTTCGCGCCGCTGTGCGGGGCGGTTTTATCTCGCGTTCTCTCCGCCGAGCTGGAAGGAGCGGTATTGGACGGCTTCGGCGATGTGCTCGGGGCGGATGGACTCGCTGCCGGCCAGGTCCGCGATGGTGCGGGCGACCTTCAGCACGCGGTCATAGCTCCGCGCCGTCATGCCGAGCGCGTCGAACGCCTGCTTCATGAGCACGGTGCTGTCCTCGTCCAGCTGGCAGAACCGGCGCAGCTGCGCGGGCTGCATATAGGCGTTGCAGCGCGTGGGGCTGCCGGCATAGCGGGCGGTCTGGACGGCCCGGGCCGCGTCGACGCGCGATTTGACGGCGGAAGACGGCTCGGCCTCGCTTCTTGTGCGCAGCTCCTCAAACTTGACGGAGCTGACCTCGACGATCATGTCGATGCGGTCGAGCATGGGGCCGGAGATGCGGCCAAGATACCGGTCGACCGCGGCCTGCGAGCAGGTGCACCGGCCGCTGGGATCGCCGTACCAGCCGCAGGGGCAGGGATTCATCGCGCACACGAGCATGAACTGGCTCGGGAACGTCTGCGAGCCCTGCACGCGGGAGATGGTGACCTGCCCGTCCTCGAGCGGCTGGCGCATGGCCTCGACGGCGTCGCGCCGGAATTCCGGCAGCTCGTCGAGAAACAGCACGCCCTTGTGCGCGAGCGAGATCTCGCCCGGGCGCACATAGGTCCCGCCGCCGGCGAGCGCAGCCGCCGAGACGGTATGATGCGGCGCGCGGAAGGGCCGCGATTCGATGAGCGGATGCTCCGCGGGCAGAAGGCCGAGGACCGAATAGATCTGTGTGACCTCCAGCTGCTCCTGGCGCGTCATATCCGGCAGGATCGACGGCAGGCGCTTGGAGAGCATGCTCTTGCCGGAGCCCGGCGGGCCCACCAGAAGGATATTATGCCCGCCTGCGGCCGCGATTTCAAGTGCCCGCTTGGCATTTTCCTGCCCCTTGACGTCCTTGAAGTCGAGCAGCGCATGCGGCTGCGGCTCCGGCTGCCAGACGGGCGCGGGCTCCATCGGCGCTTCGCCGGTCAGATGGCGCACGAGCTGCGGCACATCCTCCACGCCGTAGACTCTCAGGCCCTCGGCGAGCGTCGCCTCGCGCGCGTTGGCCGCAGGGACGTAGATCGCCTGGTAGCCGAGCGCCCGGGCCGCGAGGGCCATCGGCAAAACGCCCGGCACCGACCGCAGCCCGCCCTGCAGGCTGAGCTCGCCCAAAAACGCGCTCTTTTCCTTCGGCAGCCGCACCTGCTCCGACGCACAGAGGATGCCGAGCAGGATCGGCAGGTCGTAGAGCGTACCGGATTTCTTCGTCCCCGCCGGGGCGAGGTTCACGATGATGCGGCTGACCGGGAAGCGGAAGCCGCAGTTTTTCACGGCGGCGCGGACGCGCTCGCGCGCCTCCTTGACCGATGCGTCCGGCAGGCCGACCAGCTCAAAGGCCGGCAGGCCCGTGCCGATGTAGCATTCCGTCTCCACCTCGTATCCGGCAATGCCGGCCAGACCCAGCGAATGTACCTTACTGAGCATCTGCATCCCTCCGCTTTCTCTATTGTATATCTCTATCATACAGCATTTCCCGCGAAAAACCAACCAGTTTTTCTCTTTCGCGGCAGCGCGGGGCGGGAATTTCGAAAGTTTTCCGCAGATTCCAAAAAGGTTATTCCAAATTTGATTTACATTGACAAGAAAATGTGATATAGTCAAGGTGCATGAATATGTAATTACTTTTAGGAGGTAATTGTTTTGGTTCGTAAATTCAAAACCATGGACGGCAACAATGCTGCGGCTCATGTATCCTATGCTTATACAGAAGTCGCCGGCATTTATCCCATCACGCCGTCCTCCCCGATGGCGGACTTCGTCGACCAGTGGTCTGCTGCAGGTCTGAAGAACATCTTCGGCACCAAGGTCAAGGTCGCCGAGATGCAGTCTGAGGCCGGCGCAGCCGGTACGGTCCACGGCTCCCTCGGCGCAGGCGCTCTGACGACCACCTACACGGCGTCCCAGGGTCTGCTGCTGATGATCCCGAACATGTACAAGATCGCTGCCGAGCAGCTGCCCTGCGTGTTCCACGTCTCGGCCCGTACGGTCTCGACGCATGCGCTGAACATCTTCGGCGATCATTCCGACGTCATGGCCTGCCGCCAGACCGGCTTTGCCATGCTCTGCGAAACCAACCCGCAGGAAGTCATGGATCTGTCCCCCGTGGCGCATCTGGCCGCGATCGAAGGCAAGGTCCCGTTCCTGAACTTCTTTGACGGCTTCCGTACCTCCCACGAGATCCAGAAGGTCGCTGTCTGGGACTTCGCCGACCTCAAGGAAATGTGCAACATGCAGGCGGTCGAAGCGTTCCGTCAGCACGCGCTCAATCCGGAGCATCCGGCTGCCCGCGGCTGCCACGAGAACGGCGATATCTTCTTCCAGCACCGCGAAGCCTGCAACCAGTACTACAACGCGCTGCCCGCAGTCGTTGAGAAGTACATGGGCAAGATCAACGAAAAGCTCGGCACCAACTACCAGCTGTTCAACTACTACGGCGCGCCCGATGCTGACCGCGTCATCATCGCGATGGGCTCCATCAACGACGTCGCCGAGGAAGTCATCGACTACATGAACGCCCACGGCGAAAAGGTCGGCCTCGT
>DHKK01000194.1:0-333 GCA_002404795.1 Clostridiales bacterium UBA4696 | reverse complement strand
GAAGATCGCGGTCCTCGACCGCACGAAGGAGCCCGGCTCCCTGGGCGAGCCTCTGTACATGGACGTTGTCACCGCTCTGGCCAACGCCGGCGTGCAGGCGACCGTCATCGGCGGCCGTTACGGCCTCGGCTCCAAGGATACGCCTCCCGCTTCCATCTTCGCCGTCTACAACGAGCTGAAGAAGGATCAGCCGAAGCGTGAGTTCACCATCGGCATCGTGGACGACGTCACGAACCTCTCCCTCGAAGAGGACAAGAACTGCCCGAACACCGCAGCCGAAGGCACCATCGAGTGCAAATTCTGGGGTCTGGGCGGCGACGGCACCGTCGGCGC
>DHKK01000005.1:11204-11531 GCA_002404795.1 Clostridiales bacterium UBA4696 | reverse complement strand
ACTTTTCCCGCGATAGTTTAAAACCCAATGCAAATACGTACTGCCCTAAGATTTTATCCGCAGAGTGTTTCACTGCAGTCAATAAATCGCAACTGCTATCAAATCCGGTGTCCCATATCAGGCGGCGCGTAGTAAGACATACGTGAGGTGACCAGCGAGTGGAACGTCAGACCGAAACATTGGTGCTTATGAATTCAGAGGCAGAAAACACCCAAACGTAACCCAGCGCCCCTTTTCTCCCCCTTCTTTTCCGGCAAGACGGAAAAGAAGGGGCCGCCGGAGGCAAAGGCAGCTGCAAATTTGATACAACCTCTCAGTCAGCTTCGC
>DHKK01000005.1:6365-11176 GCA_002404795.1 Clostridiales bacterium UBA4696 | reverse complement strand
GCTCCCCTGGAAGGGGAGCCAAGAGGCCCTGCAAATACGAAAAACACATACTATGATATATTTATAGAGAGGAAATGACCATGGCACAAATCAAACCGCATACGCTCTCCGGATTTATGGAGCTGCTGCCGCAGCCGCAGCTGCAGATGGAGGCCATTATGGAGGTCCTGCGCAGGACCTACGGCCTGTATGGCTTCACCCCGCTGGATACCCCGGCGATCGAGGCCGCCGACGTGCTGCTGGCCAAGGGCGGCGGCGAGACCGAAAAGCAGATCTATCGCTTCCAGAAGGGCGACAGCGATCTGGCCCTGCGCTTTGACCTGACCGTCCCGCTGGCAAAATACGTCGCCCTGCACTACGGCGAGCTCTCCTTCCCGTTCCGCCGCTACCAGATCGGAAAGGTCTACCGCGGCGAGCGCGCCCAGCGCGGCCGCTTCCGCGAGTTCTATCAGGCCGATATCGACATCATCGGCGACGGCAAGCTCTCCATCACCAACGAGGCCGAGATCCCGTCGATCATTTACCGGACCTTCTCCACGCTCGGCCTGCGCCGGTTCCAGATCCGCGTGAATAACCGCAAGATCCTGAACGGCTTCTACGCCATGCTGGGTCTGAGCGAAAAGGCCGGCGATATCATGCGCACCGTCGATAAGCTCGACAAGATCGGCCCGGACAAGGTCCGCACGCTGCTGGTCGATGAATGCGGCGTGGAGGCGGACAAGGCCGATGAGATCCTCCGCTTCATCGCCATCCGCGGCACGAACGACGAGGTCCTCGCGGCGCTCGAGCAGTACCGCGGCAAGGACGAGACCTTTGACCTCGGTCTGGACGAGCTGTCGGCCGTGACGAAGCTCCTTGGCGCGTTCGGCGTGCCGGAGGAAAATTTCGCCGTCGACCTCACGATCGCCCGCGGCCTCGACTACTACACGGGCACTGTCTATGAGACGACGCTGCTTGACCATCCGGAGATCGGCTCGGTCTGCTCCGGCGGCCGGTATGACAATCTCGCGGAGTACTATACCGACCGGCCGCTGCCCGGCGTGGGCATCTCCATTGGCCTGACACGGCTGTTCTACGTGCTGAACGAGCAGGGGATGCTCAATGACGCGCGCGTGATGGCGCCCGCCGACGTGATGATCGTGCCGATGACGGACGATCTCGAGCCCTCGGTCCGTCTGGCGACCGGCCTGCGCGAACGCGGCATCCGTGTGCAGCTGTATGCCGAGCAGAAGAAGTTCAAGGCCAAGATCCAGTACGCAGACAAGCTGCACATCCCCTATGTCATCTTCCTCGGCGAGGATGAGGTCGCGGCGGGCACGGTCTCGCTCAAGGACCTCCGCTCCGGCGAGCAGATCACCGTCCCGGCGGCGGATGCCGCCGAACGCATTCTGGCCGACATTGAGCTGCGCGGCCAGGGCACCATTCTGAAGTAAAAAACTTTCCAGAAAGAAAGAAGGAAAACCAATATGATGCAGTCAAGAACCCATACCTGCGGCCAGCTCCGCATCGAAAACGCCGGCGAGCACGTCACCCTTGTCGGCTGGATGGAAAACGTCCGTGTGGTCGGCAATAACTTTGCCTTTATCGTCCTGCGTGATTTCTACGGCACGACGCAGATCGTCGTCGAGACGGAGGAGATCATGAGCCAGATCAAGGGCATCAACAAGGAGTCGACCATCTCCGTCGCCGGCACCGTCCGTGAGCGCGCCAGCAAGAACCCCAAGCAGCCCACCGGCGACATTGAAGTCGTGCCGGAGAGAATCGAGCTGCTCGGCCGCTGCCAGTACAACGAGCTGCCGTTCGAGATCAACCGCAGCCGCGACGCGGACGAGACCCAGCGCCTCAAGTATCGCTATCTCGACCTGCGCAACCCCGCCGTCAAGAAGAACATCATCCTGCGCTGCAACGTCATTGCCGCCCTGCGGCAGGCCATGATGGCGCATGATTTCCTCGAGATCACGACGCCCATCCTCACTGCCTCCAGTCCCGAGGGCGCGCGCGACTATCTCGTCCCCGCCAGAAAGCATCCCGGCAAGTTCTACGCCCTGCCGCAGGCCCCGCAGCAGTTCAAGCAGCTGCTCATGACCTCCGGCTTTGACCGCTATTTCCAGATCGCGCCCTGCTTCCGCGATGAGGACGCCCGCGGCGACCGCAGCCCCGGCGAGTTCTATCAGCTCGATATGGAGATGGCCTTTGCCGCGCAGGACGACGTCTTCGCCGTCATCGAAGATGTGCTGCCGCCGATCTTCGCCAAGTACGGCAAGTACAACATCGCGTCCAGCGCTCCGTTCCGCCGCATCGCGTACAAGGACGCGCTGGAGACCTACGGCTCCGACAAGCCGGACCTGCGCATCGACCTCACCTGCAAGAATATCTCCGATCTGTTTGCAGAGTCCGAGTTTGAGCCGTTCAAGGGCCAGACCGTCAAGGCTGTGCCCATTTCCGGCTGCCATCTGACGCGCAAGCAGATCGAAAAGCTCCTGACCGACTGCGAGGTGCAGGCGGGCACGAAGGGCTACTGGTTCAAGATGGACGAGAACGGCGAGCTGGCCGGCGGCGTCGCCAAGTTCGTGCAGGGCTGCAAGGACGAGCTGACCCAGCGTCTCGGCCTTACGCCCAATACCCTCGTCGTGATCGCCGCGGGCGCTTCGGCCACGAAGCTCACGGGCGTGCTCATCAAGACCTTCGGCGCGAACGTCGAGGGCCACATGGACAAGGAACGCTACGAGTTCTGCTGGATCGTCGACTTCCCGATGTATGAGATCGGCGACGAGTCCGGTGAGCTGGAATTCTGCCACAACCCGTTCTCCATGCCGGGCGGCGGCGCTGCCACGCTGGATAAGGCCATCCGGGGCGAGATCGACCCGCTGACCATCACCGCGCAGCAGTATGACCTCGTCTGCAATGGCATCGAGCTGTCCTCCGGCGCGGTCCGGAACCACGATCCGGAGATCATGATCAAGGCCTTTGAGCTCGTCCGCCTCGGCGAGGACGACGTGAAGAAGAAGTTCCCGGCCATGTACAATGCCTTCTGCTACGGCGCACCTCCCCATGCCGGTATCGCCCCGGGCGTCGACCGCATGGTCATGCTGTTGGCCGGCGAGGACTGCATCCGCGAGATCATTCCGTTCCCGATGAACAAGAACGCACAGGATATCCTCATGGGCGCGCCCAGCGAGGTCACCCAGAAGCAGCTCGACGAGCTGCATATCCGCTGCACGGCGAAGGAAGAGGAATAAAAGAAAATAAGCGCGCCGCACGGCGCGCTTATTTTATACAGGAGAGAAAGAGACATGCCAAAAAACCTCAGACGGGCGATCTTGTCCTGCGCGGGCTGCACGCTGATGCTGCTCGTGACGTGCGGGCTGGCCTGCAACGTCTTTTCGGCGGCGCAGCCGTACATACTGGCCGGGAACGGCTTTACCAACACGCAGACCTCACTCATTACGACGATCCGCTCGGCGGCATACCTGCTCGGCACCTTTGTCATTGGCTGCTACTACCAGCGGATCGGCTACCGCGTCGGCTGCGCGCTGTCGGCCGTGCTGGTCAGCGTCAGCTTCGTGCTCTTTGCGGCAGCAAAGAGCCTTGTGGCCTATTATTTTGCAGGGGCTGTCGCAGGCGTCGGCTATGCGGTCGGCTCGATGGTCCCGGCGTCGATCTTGATGCGCCGCTGGTTCCGCTCGCACTGCGGACTGGCCATCGGCGTGTGCGCGGCGGGAACGGGGCTGGCGACGGTCGCCTTTTCCCCGCTGTTTACCAGCATCGCGGAGAAAAGCGGCGTGGACCTGGCGTTTTTGTGGACGGCGGCATTCTGTCTGGCCGCGGCTGCAGCCGTATTCTGCCTGGTCCGGGACGATCCGCACGCGCTCGGTCTGGAGCCGTTCGGCAAGGAGGTGCAGGAGTCCGCGCAGACGAGGGCGCTGCACGCCCTGCACCCGACGCGGCTGCGCTGGACGATGGTGCAGCTCGCCGTGCTGCTCGTCAGCGGCATCGGCGCGACCGGCTTTACGCACCTCATGACGCTCTATATGGCCGAGGGCATGGACGCCATGCGCGCGGCCGCGGCGTTTTCGCTGTGCGGGCTGGCGCTGATGGCGGGCAAATTCGCCTGCGGGGCGCTGTGCGACCGGCTCGGCAGCTACCGGTCCAATTACCTGCTGTTCGGCAGCTTTATTCTGGGCTACGTGCTGTGTACGCTCGCGCCGCTGCGCAGCGCGGCGCTGATGCTGGTCTCGGCGGTGTTTCTGGGGTTCGGGTCGTCGCTCAATACGGTCGGCATTTCGATCTGGGCGGCGGATCTGAGCACGCAGGAGCGGTATGAGTCGGTCCTGCGGCAGTTCCAGGCGGCATATGGTCTGGGCGGGCTTGTTATGTCTTTTCTCCCGGGCGCCATCGCTGACCTGACCGGCAGCTACGCCCCCGCCTACGCCCTCTTCGCCGCCCTGCTCGCCTTCTCCCTGTTCACCCTGCAGAGCACCTACCGGCTGGCGAGAAAATAAAGAATAACCCGCAAGAAGGTGCAGCCTGACAAGTTCAGACTGCACCTTCTATTTATGGCAGATATTCTACGGCAACTAATTGCAAATTTGATACCTACCGTATCAGGTAGCGCGTACCAAGACGCCCGTGAGGTGAGTATCGTGTGGAACACCAGACGAAAACATCGGTTCTTGCCTAAATTCAGATGCAGAATGCACCAAACGCGTCCCCACGCACTCTTTTCTCCCCTATCTTTTCTCTTGCGAGAGAAAAGATAGGGCCGCCGGAGGCACCGGCAGTCGCAAATCTGCGACAACCTCTCAGTCAGC
>DHKK01000005.1:1372-6310 GCA_002404795.1 Clostridiales bacterium UBA4696 | reverse complement strand
CCCTGGAAGGGGAGCCTTGGGGTGCGCGCGAAAAAAGCCTTCCCTTCGTAGGAAGGCGCAGAAAAGGCCTCGACGGAATGCTCTTCTGTCGGGGCCTGTTACAGAAAATTCTGAACATCGTACGCCTCAGGCGGCAGCGCGTCAGACAGCTCGACCAGCTCCGGGACAAAGCCGCCGCTGCGGTCGACCGTGACCCGCGGCGAGCGGAGCAGCGCCTGTTCCTGCGGCAGACCGACCGGGAGCGTGAGGGTCACGTCCGTGCCGGCATCCTTCTGCGACTGCAGCAGGATCGTGCCGCCGTGCGCCTGGATCACCGCCTGCACGACGGGCAGGCTGAAGCCCGCGCCGGTGCGCGGATCGTCCTGCTCCTGCGGCTGCGCGTAGCGGGAAAAGGCGCTGGTCAGCACCTCGGGCGTCATGCCCTCGCCGCCGTCCGTCAGCCGGAGATAGGCCCGCTTGCCGCGGCGGGTGAGCGTCAGGTGAAGAAGACTGCCGGGGGCGGTAAACTTGATGGCGTTCGACAGCAGCGCCAGCAGCGCCCGCCGCAGCTGCCGCCGGTCAGCCCAAAGGAAGATGGGCGCCTGCGGCAGCTCCACATCCAGCTCCCGCCCGGCCTGCAGGCACAGATCGCCCGCGGTCTGCGAAAAATCGTCGAGAAAATCGGTCAGATCGGTCTTTTCCATCGACAGCGGCAGCCGCCCGCGCAGCGCGGCGCTCAAGTCGCCAATGTTTTCGCTCGCGCGCAGCAGCTGATAGCACGACCGGCTGAGCACCGCCAGATTCCGCTGCAGGACCGGATCCTCCGCGTCTGCCAGAAGCGGGAAAATGGTCCCGGAGGCGGACAAAAGCGTCGTCAGCGGGGCGGAGACGGCCTGTGCGGCGCGGGAAAGGGCGCTGGTGCAGCTATCATCGTCGCCGACGGGCAGAAACAGCAGCAGAGCGCTCTCCAGCGGCTGCACCTGCGCGGTCACGTAGCCGGTGCGCAGCCGCAGCGGCAGCACCGTGGACGCGGCGGCGATCAGCTCCTGCAGCACCGCGTCGGGCGGCAGAAGCTCCCGGATCGGGCTGTCGGGCGCGACGAGCCCCTCGGCACGGCTGCTGCACTGCGTGATCACGCCGTCCTGCACGAGCAGGACCGGCTGGGCCGCGCGGTCAAAGAGTGTATGAAATTGTTCGGGTGAGAGCTGCATGGCGGATCCTCCTGTGCGCATCGAGCCGTGTCAACGGATGCTGCCAATAGCATATGCAAATTCCGAAAAACGATCAGAATGCCAAAATTTATCTTTTCTCCATCATAACGGAAGTTGTCGGAAAAAGCAAGTACAGATATTTTTTGGTCGGCGCGGGCGCTCCGTACCGGATGGCTGCACTCAGGCGGTGAGAAGATCGATCAGCTCCCGGCTGACATTGTTCTGATGGTAGAAAAACAGCACCAGATCGATCCCGTCGGCGTCCAGAAGACTCGCAAGGTCCGATGTTTCCTGATAACTGCGCGGGTCGACGACCGTGATGGAGCGGAAGATGGCGGAAAGATAATCGGTCGTCGCGTTCTGGAAGGAATCCTTGAGGATGAGCACGGACGCGGCCTCCGGCGCGGCGGGGTTTTCCACGCGGTAGTAGCCGAGGTTGTAGGTAAAAACGTCGTTGTAGGTGACGGGGTCCTTGTCCAGCCCGCTGCCGACGATCGTCTCACGCGGAACGGACTCGGTGTCACCCGGGTGGAGGAAATAGCGCAGGTCCGCCGCATTTTTGAGGACGTAGCGCGGGATATCCTCCCGCATGGAAAACTGGTTGGAGAACCAGACGTTGAGATCGCCCTGATACCGCCGCTCGCCGCCGAGCTCCGACCAGAGAAAATCCTCCGCCTGTGGGACAGAAGCCGCCGCGATCATCCCGGCCCCGGCCAGCTGCCGCGCGGCCTCCTGCGCGGCGGCGAAGGCCCCGCGCGCGTTCCAGTGGAAATCGGTCTTGTAGAAATACTGCTCCCGGTCCGCAAGCGTCCCGGTCACAAGCGGTGCTTCCGCGTCGATGACGGTCAGACCGCCGACCTGCGCGAGCGCAGCGGTCAGGGCCTGTTTGTTCGTTTCGCCGGTCTCGTCCGAGAAATAGGCCGGTTCCAGATCGTACAGCGCCTCGTTTTTGAGCGGCAGCACGCACCAGACGAGCGGCCGGTCAAGCGTTCTCGCTGCCTGTGTCAGCGCTTCCTGCAGGTCGGAAAGATCCGCAGGGTTTGTAGGCGTGGGTTTGGTCAGGAGCCAGCCGCCTTGCAGGCAGTAGGCCTTGCGGGCAAATTTTTTGCCCTGCGCCAGCTCCAGCGCGGTATAGACGCCGATGAGCTGCTCGCGGTCCGGGAACTGGTCGGCGGCGTAGGACTCAAAATCCTTTGCAAAGCCGCCGAAGTCCGTCACGACACGCCGCATCGCCGGGCGCTGGGCCAGAGAGCGGTTTTCCGCTGCGCTGGACGGCCGGTCCGGCTGCGCAAGCCCCCGGACGAGGCAGAACAGGAAGAAGCCGAAAAAGCAGCAGATGACGAGCAGCTGCGAAAGTCTGATCTTTGTTTTCATGCCGCATCCCTCCTAAAACTGAAAATAAACGAAGCTCTGGAAGCTGCCGTTCAGCAGCCAGAGCGTGCTGCACGCCAGCAGCGCCAGCACCAGAACGGCCTGTACCGCCGCGCGGACGCCCGGCCGCTGCTTCGCGCCGAGCCGCCCGGCGAGCTTCGCGCACAGCGGCGTCGCACCGACCATGCCGAGAAGCAGCACGGGCCAGAAATCATGCAGATACAGCCGCGCCTGCGCGCTCACGGCGGCTGCGCCGCCGAACAGGCAGGCAAAATACCGCCCGGCCGCGGGCAGATCCTCCGCTCGGAACAAGACCCAGCCGAGCACCGCCAGCAGCAGGCACACGGGCCGGTAGAGCCATGCCAGCAGCCCCTTGCGCGGATGCGACCGGAAGCGCGGCGCGAGCAGCTTTTCCAGGCAGATGAGCACGCCGAAATACAGGCCCCACAGCACGTAGTTCCAGCTCGCGCCGTGCCACAATCCCGTCGCCAGCCAGACGAGGAGCAGATTGCGCAGCGTCCGCAGCGTTCCCGCGCGGCTGCCGCCGAGGGGGAAATAGAGATATTCCTTGAACCAGCTGCCGAGACTGATGTGCCAGCGCCGCCAGAAATCGGAGATGCTGCTGCACAGATACGGATAGCGGAAATTCTCCGGGAAGCGGAAGCCCAGCATCCGGCCAAGGCCGATGGCCATGTCGGAATAGCCGCTGAAGTCAAAATAGAGCTGCAGCGCGTACCCGATCAGCCCCAGCCACGCAGACAGCACCGTCAGCGAGCCCAGATTGCCCCAGATCCCCGTGACCAGCCCCGCCAGCGCGTCGGCCAGCAGCGCTTTTTTCGCCAGCCCGATGGTGAAGCGGAAGCAGCCGTCCGACACGTCCTGCGCGCCGATCGTGCGCTGCGCCAGCGCAGGCTCCAGCTCGTGATAGGGCACGATCGGGCCCATGACGAGCTTCGGGAACAGGGCCAGATACAGCCCCAGGCGCAGGAGGTTTTTCTGCGGCGGCGTTTTCTGCCGGTAGACGTCGACGAGATAGCTGATCGCGTGGAAGGTATAGAACGACACGCCGAGCGGCAGATGCAGCTTCGGCAGATCGATCAAAGCGCCGAAGAAGAACCCGGCGTACTTGACCGCGACCAGCAGCCCCAGCTGGAAGACCAGCCCCAAGATCATCAGCCCCCGCCGCCGTCCCGCGCCGTCCTCCGGCCGCATTGCCCGGCCGAGCAGCCAGGTAACGAGGATGGACGCGAGCAGCAGCAGGATCCACCGCGGCTCGCCCCACGCGTAGAAGAACAGACTCCCGGCCAGCAGGACGATATTTTTCGCCCGCGCGGGGATCAGATAATAGAGAAGAAAAAAGAGCGGAAGAAAGTAAAACAGAAAACTGATGCTGCTGAACGCCACAGGCAGTCCCTCCCCAACAAAAATCGACGGATCCTGCATTATTTTAACAGCCCCGGGAGGGGGTGTCAATATAACCCTGTCCGGTCCGGCAAAGCAAAAAAATCACCCCCGGATGGGGGTGATTTTTGAGGATCTGAAAGCTTACTGCTTGTCCTTGATCGCGGCCTGGGCGGCGGCGAGGCGGGCGATGGGGACGCGGAAGGGGCTGCAGGAGACGTAGGTCAGGCCGATCTTGTGGCAGAACGCGACGGTCGACGGATCGCCGCCCTGCTCGCCGCAGATGCCGAGCTTGATGTCCGGGCGGGTCTGGCGGCCAAGCTCCGCTGCCATCTTGACGAGGCGGCCGACGCCTGCCTGGTCGAGCTTGGAGAACGGATCGGACTCGTAGATCTTGCGGTCATAGTAGGAGGCCAGGAACTTCCCGGCGTCGTCACGGGAGAAGCCGAAGGTCATCTGCGTCAGGTCGTTGGTGCCGAAGGAGAAGAACTCGGCTTCCTTGGCGATGGCGTCGGCGGTCAGCGCGGCACGCGGGATCTCGATCATGGTGCCGACCTTGTAGGTCATGTCGCTGCCGGCTTCCTTGATGATCTTCTTGGCGGTCTTGTCGATGACGGACTTGACGAAGGCAAGCTCCTTCTCTTCGCCGACCAGCGGGACCATGATCTCGGGGACGATCTTCCAGGCCGGACGGCGGCTGCGGACAGCCAGCGCGGCCTTGATGATGGCGGCAGTCTGCATCTTGGCGATCTCCGGGAAGGTGACGTCCAGACGGCAGCCGCGGTGGCCCATCATGGGGTTGAACTCATGCAGGCTGGAGATGACCTGGTTCAGGTGCTCGACGGTCAGGCCCATTTCCTTGGCCAGCTCTTCGATGTCCTTCGGGTCGGTCGGGACGAACTCGTGGAGGGGCGGATCGAGCAGACGGATGGTGACCGGGCGGCCCTTCATGGCCTCGTAGATGGCCTCGAAGTCG
>DHKK01000005.1:0-1336 GCA_002404795.1 Clostridiales bacterium UBA4696 | reverse complement strand
CCTGCTGGATCGGCTCGAGCTTGGCCAGCGCCTTTTCGCGCTGCTCGGAGGTCTCGGAGACGATCATCTCGCGCATGGCCTTGATGCGGTCCGCCTCAAAGAACATATGCTCGGTACGGCACAGGCCGATGCCCTCGGCGCCGAAGGCGGCAGCCTGCTGCGCGTCGTGCGGGGTGTCGGCGTTGGTGCGGACCTGCAGCTTGCGGAACTTGTCGGCCCAGCCCATCAGACGGTCGAAATCGCCGGAGATGGTGGCGGCAGCGGTCTTGATCTTTTCGCCGTAGATGTTGCCGGTAGAGCCGTCGATGGAGATCCAGTCGCCTTCCTTGTAGGTCTTGCCGGAAAGCTCAAAGGTCTTGGCTTCTTCGTTCATCTTGATGGCGCCGCAGCCGGAAACGCAGCAGGTGCCCATGCCGCGCGCGACAACAGCCGCGTGGGAGGTCATGCCGCCGCGGACGGTCAGAACGCCCTGCGCGTAGTGCATGCCCTCGATATCCTCCGGAGAGGTCTCGAGACGGACGAGGACGACCTTGGTGCCGTTCTTGGCCCAGTCGGTCGCGGTCTCAGCGGAGAAGACGATCTTGCCGCAGGCAGCGCCGGGAGAAGCGGCCAGGCCCGTGCCGACGACCTTGGCCTTCTTGAGCGCGGCCGGGTCGAACGTCGGGTGCAGGAGGGAATCGAGGCTCTTCGGGTCGATCATGGCGACGGCCTCTTCCTCGGTGATCATGCCTTCGTCGACGAGATCGCAGGCGATCTTCATCGCGGCGGCAGCGGTACGCTTGCCGTTGCGGGTCTGCAGCATGTAGAGCTTCTTGTCCTCGATGGTGAACTCCATATCCTGCATGTCGCGGTAGTGGTACTCGAGCTTGGCGCAGATGTCGGTGAACTGCTTGTAGGCCTCGGGCATGACCTCGGCCAGCTGGTCGATGGTCTGCGGGGTGCGGACGCCGGCGACGACGTCTTCGCCCTGGGCGTTCATCAGGAATTCGCCGAACAGCTTCTTTTCGCCGGTGGCGGGGTTGCGCGTGAACGCGACGCCCGTGCCGGAGGTGTCACCGGTGTTGCCGAAGACCATGGACTGGACGTTGACAGCGGTGCCCCAGTCGGAGGGGATGTCGTTCATGCGGCGGTAGTAGATGGCGCGGGGGTTGTCCCAGGAGCGGAAAACGGCCTTGATGGCGCCCATCAGCTGCATTTTCGGGTCCTGCGGGAAATCTTCGCCGAGCTTGTCCTTGTATTCGGCCTTGAACTTCTCGGCCAGCTCCTTGAGATCGTCGGCATCGAGCTCGGTGTCGAGCTTGACGCCCTTCTTGTCCTTCATCTCGTCGATGAGCTG
>DHKK01000134.1 GCA_002404795.1 Clostridiales bacterium UBA4696 | reverse complement strand
AGGGCGCTTTGTATGCGCGGCGCGACGGCTGTGCATAAGCTCGAGAGCATTTCCGGCTTAACCCCCGCGCAGCTGCGGCTGGACATGGGATCCTGCGAACGCGATCCGTCTGCGGCCCGCGAAGACACCGGCGCATAGAAACATAAAACGAGAGTGCTTGCAGACCGGAAGCACTCTCGTTCTTTTTTGCGCTCCCACGGCGCGCTCGGCTTTCCATTGCAGCCGCAATGATTTCCACTTTTTTCGGCCATTTCCGACGTGTCCGCTTTCTCGCGCAGCTCCTCCGATCACTCGCACCTGACCGGAATACAGATCTCGGTCACAAACTTCTTTGTATCGTTGGTAACGCCGTAGTCAATGAGCGTGACCTCGCGGGAGAACCCAACGATCTGCATTTTGTGCTCGTCAATATAGCCCAGAAGCTTTTGATACGGCTCCTGCGCTTGCGCGTGACTGCCCCGAAAGCGCAGCCGCACACAAAGCGTTTCCGGCAGCTCCAGCGTTTCGCCCATGTAAAGATCCTCCTGATCGAGCGTCAGAAAAATGCCGTCGTACTGCGCCGTTTCGCCTCTTCGCAGGTGCTCTGCCGAAATGCCAAGTCCGACCTTGCCGAGAAAGACGACGGCCTCAGCGTCGGACCGATCCAGCCTTCGGATCGGCGCTTCCATATCGGAAGAAGCACCGATTGTCAAGGACCCGTCCATCCACACAATGCGGCAAGCCGGAAGCGAGACCCGCGAAACAACATCCAGCGGCGCGGTCTGCGCGTCCATCAGCCAGTGCAGGCGGTGGTCGATCTTCCGCTCGATGCGCTTGAGCGCCTGCTGTTTTTGAAGAACGGCCTGCTTCTGCTGGCGGAGCTTTTCCTCGATGCGGCCGATGTCCCGATTTTTGAGAAAGTCCGCAATTTCGGGCAACGGCATATCCAGCGCCCGCAGATAGCGGATGGTATTGAGCGCTTCAAATTGCTCCGTCCCATAATAGCGGTAGCCGGAATCCGGGGAAATATACGCCGGGGTCAGAAGGCCGATATTTTCGTAGTGCCGCAGGCTGCTGACGCTGATGTGAAACAGCTTCGACACTTCCCCGATGGGAAAAAGCTTGTTTCTGTCCATCGCTTCAACCTCCAAGCCGGTCTTTCCGGCGGATCGCGGCAAAGGCGGCGGCGCAGATCACAACGGACAGCAGCGAGCCTGCCGCCGTGGCCAGCCCCATCGGGAAAAGCGTCGCGGGGAACAGCTTCGAGGTCAGATAAACGCCGGGGATGCGCACCAGCGCGATGGCGATGATATTGTGCAGGAACGACAGCCCGGATCTTCCGCAGGCGCAGAAGAAACCACTGAAGCTGAAATGGATGCCCGCAAAAATGCAGTCAAAAATATAGCCGCGCAGATACTGCCCGCCGAGGCGGACGACTGCCGCGCCGTCTGCCGTGGTCTGGTCTGTGAACAGGGCGATGATGGGTTCTGCCGTAAACTGAATGACGATCGAAACGAGAATGCCGAAGCCTGCGGCCAGCATAACGGCATAGCGCAGCGTCCCGATCGCCCGTTCGGGCTTTCCCGCGCCGATATTCTGCGCACCCAGCGCCGAAACGGCAGAGAGCATCGACGATGGGACCAGAAACAGAAAGCTTATGATCTTCTCCACAATGCCGACCGCCGCCGCATCGTTCAGCCCTCTCTGATTGGCGATGATCGTGATGACGATGAAGGCGATCTGGATCAGGCCATCCTGAACAGCAATGGGGACGCCGATCCTCAAAATCTTCCCCATCACCTGCCGGTCGGGCCTGAAGTCGGACTTCTCCAATACGATGCTTTTTCTCTTCCAGATCACAGCCAGCGACACCGCCACGCTGATCGCCTGCGATACCGTTGTGCCAAGCGCCGCGCCCGCAGGGCCGAGCCGGAGCACGCCCATAAAGAGATCGTCCAGCGCAATATTTGCCGCGCAGGCGACCGCGATAAAGTACATGGGGCTTTTGCTGTCGCCCATGCCGCGGAAGATGGAGCTGATGATGTTATACGCCGTGATAAAGGGGATGCCGAGAAAGCAGATGGTAAGGTAGCTGACCGTGCCGTCCACCGCCTCTTCCGGCGTGGACATGACCGAAACGATGGGCCGCACCAGCAAAACAAGCGCCGCCATCAGCGCAGCGGCCACCACCATAAAAAGTGTCACGGTGTTGCCCACATCCTTTGCCGCCTGTCTGCGCTCGCCCGCGCCGACGGCTTGAGCGATGCTGACCGTCGTTCCCATGGACAGCCCCACGATCATCACCGTGAGCATATGCATGACCTGCGAGCCGATGGAAACGGCCGTCGTGCTGGCCACGCCCTCAAACTGGCCGATGATAAAGAGGTCCGCCATGCCGTAGAGCGTCTGTAAAAAATACGAAAGCAGGTACGGCAGCGAGAACACAAGGACGTTTTTGAATACGCTGCCGCCGGTCAGGTTCTTTTCCATTGCACGTCTTCCTTCTTTGCATTTGTTGACGGCTCTATTATAAACTCTACAACGGTTGT
>DHKK01000090.1:2165-2623 GCA_002404795.1 Clostridiales bacterium UBA4696 | reverse complement strand
CTGCGGTCAATACCCGGAATGGTACAAAGAAGATTGATGTTTCCTTCATACTTTGCAACCATCTCATTGACACAGGTATCTACCTTGGCGATCAGCTTTTCAATGAAGTCGTAATGTTCACGGATGATTTTAATGCGAGCCTTCTGTTCATCGGCAATTGAGAAGCCTTCAATGGACTCCAGCACTTGCTCAGCCTTCTTTTTGAGGGAGCGCTGTAACAGGGAAACACAATGTTCCGGATCAAAGGATTCGTCGGATGTGAGGTAATCCGTAATTGCAGTTGCGGATTTACCAAACATATCGGACACAACAGAATCCAGAGCCACATTGCAGACTGTGAACGCATTCTGAAAGCGATTTTTCTCACTGCTTTTCATGGATACCAACTTATAGCGGTAGCGGGTAAATTCACGCAGAATGCGGATGTTCAGGTCTGGGATGAAGCTGCTTTTCACAAG
>DHKK01000090.1:0-2017 GCA_002404795.1 Clostridiales bacterium UBA4696 | reverse complement strand
GGAACCCAATACTTTCCGGTGGATTCCATACAGACATCCAAACAGTTGTGTTCCACCAGCCAGTCTGCAAAACGGTTCAGGTCAGAATTAAAGGTGCTGAAACGCTTCTTCTGATAATGGGGCTGCAAGCTGTCTGTGGGTGTGGTGATAATGGTTGCAACCAGGAATGTTTTGTGAACATCTACACCGCAGCAGGTTGGAAATACGACTTTCACAGCAAAAACTCCTCTATATAATTGTGAGGAGAATGCAGGGACTGAGCCTCCAAGCAATTTAACAGGTGTTAAAACAATCCTTAGTGTACGGGTTCAAGACGCCGCTTATTTGTGCTTGAAAAGGTGGTTCCAGCACTGATTGATATACTGTTTTGAGTTGGAAATGCAATCTACGACTCCTCCTACCGTGCGTTGTAGTGTGCATTCTCCTCAAGTCTATTTTATAAGAAAGGCGGTCGTTTGTCTGCACTCTTTCATTCCTATTTGTGCGGACGCTATGCGGCCGAATGGTTGATTGATATGGCAGAAGCAATCACCCTCTCCGGCGTGCCGGAGACCATGCTGCAGACCGTCTACGCCCGGGCCAAGGAGAGCCGCGGGCGCGGCGCGATCCGCGATTTAAAGGCCGAGGAGATCATCGGCCGTCTGGACTACGATTTTTCCCTCGCCGACAAGGACGCCGCCATGCACAGCGGCGTCATCGCCCGCACCATCGTGCTCGACCGGCTGGTGGGGGCGTATCTGGCGGAGCACCCCGGCGCGACCGTCATGGATCTTGCCTGCGGGCTCGATACCCGCTGCTACCGGATGCAGGGCTACGCCCACTGGTATAACCTTGACCTGCCCGAGACCATCGCGGTGCGCGAAAAGCTCCTGCCGGAGAGCGGCAGTATCTCGCAGCTCGCCATGTCCGCCATGGACGACTGGGGCGCGGCGGTCCAGGAGCCGTCCGGCCCGGCGCTCGTCATCATCGAGGGCCTGACCATGTACCTGACGCAGGCGGACGTGCAGCGCATCTTCGCCGTGATCGCCGGGCGCTTCCCCGCGGCCACGGTGTTTGCCGAGACGATGAACCCCATGGTCGTCAAACGCTTCAAGGAAAAATCGATCGAGGGCAGCAAGGCGAAATTCACCTGGGGCGTCAAGGACGGCCGAGCGCTCGCCGCCCTGCTGCCGGGCTTCCGGCTCGCGGGCGAGCACTGCCTGACCGAGGGCATGGCGGCCTTTGTGCCCGTCTACCGGCTGCTCGATAAGCTCCCGCTGGTCCGGAACATCTCCAACCGCATCGTCGTCCTGCAGGGGACCGGCGAAGAGGAGCAGCCCGAATGCGGAGGTGCCAGAGCATGAAGATCTATCCCTTCGGCGCGCCGGACGCGCCGGTTTTGCTGCTCCTGCCCGGCACCTGCTGCCACTGGAAGGGCAATTTCGGCGCCGTGATCGGCCCGCTGGCAGAAACGTTCCGTGTGCTCTGCGTCAGCTACGACGGCTTTGACGAGACCGAGCAGACCGAGTTTCCCACCATGCTCGAGGAGACGGAGAGAATCGAAGCCTACCTGCTCGCGCACTGCGGCGGCCGGATCCGCGCCGCCTACGGCTGCTCGCTGGGAGGCTCGTTCGTGGGTCTGCTCGCCGCGCGGCAGAAGATCCATATGGATTACGGCATCCTCGGCAGCTCCGACCTTGATCAGGCATCAAGGTTCACCGCGAAGCTGCAGACGACGCTCCTGCTGCCCCTCATCTACCCCGTCATCCGCGACGGCCGGTTCCGAAACCGCCTGCTGCAGCGCAAGCTGGAGCAGCGCAGGCAGGAGATGGGGCCGTACAGCAAAATCCCGGTCGGAAAGCTCTGCGCCACGCAGCACCGTATAAATGAAGAAGTAGTACTGTCTCTTATCTCCGATATGCTCAAAGCCATTGCCGAGTACGCCAAGCATGACAGAGCCGAGTTTGTCCGTGTGGTGCAGGAAGCGCAGTCCAGCCAGCAGACGGCAGAGGTCAGAAAACAGCGGACACGCCTTGCC
>DHKK01000070.1 GCA_002404795.1 Clostridiales bacterium UBA4696 | reverse complement strand
CGCAGTGAAGTCCAGCTTTCCATGCCGCGCTGTGTGATCTTGCGCTCGGTCATGTCCATGCGTGCCACCGACAGCATCTGCCAGCTGGGCTGGTCCATGCGGGCGCGGGGCAAAGTGTTGTAAAGGTCGATAGGCTTGCGCCCGCCGTGGCCCTCGTGGGGCCGGCTGTGGTAGGCGGGGAAGACGTCGTCCCGAAGCCATTCGTAGAACTGGTCCATCGTCCACAGCTGCCCATGCTCCAGCTGCCGCCGCAGCTCGCGGGAGAAGTCCTCCGGCCGTTCCTTCGGGCTGCCGCCGCACCAGCCGGGCGCGTCGCGGATGTAGATGTCCTCCAGCGTGCCGAAGAATCGCTCCACGGTCTTGGCCCAGCCGTGATAGGGCTGCGCGTGGTGGACCGTCACGTTGAACAGCTGGATCACGCTGTTGCTGGCGATGTTGCAGTTCAGATAGCCCAGGTCGTGCTCCTTGATCAGGCCGGTCTCGAAGGTCTTGCTGCGGTAGTCCTTGCCGTTGTCTATGTAGAGATGGGCGGGCAGGCCGTAGAATGGGCTGTGCTCCGTGTGGGCCACGCCGCGGATGAACGCCTCGGTGATCGTCTCCGTGTTCGGGTTGGTGCAGAGCACCCAGCCCACCAGGCAGCCGGTCGCGGCGTCGTACCAGGCCGTCAGCCACGGGCGCACCGGCTTGCCGGTCTCGTCCAGCACGAAGCAGTCGAACTGGTGGTGGTCGCCGAACCAGACCTCGTTCACAGTCTGCGGCTTCTCGCGCACCGCCATGAACATGTGGTCGTCCTTCCAGGCCTTCACGCCGCGGCGGGCCAGCGTCACTTCATCCGATGGGATCGCCGCCAGCATCCGCGACAGCGTCTGCCTGCACTCCGGCACCCGCATCCCCGCCTTCACCGGCTCGGCGCAGGGCGGGTAGTGATTGATCTCGCCCGTTTCCATCAGACGGGCGCGGGCCTCGGTGCCCTCGCAGAAGATGCACTTCTGGCAGGCGTCCGGCCCCAGCACGGCGGCCTTGTCCACCAGCTTGTTGTAGATCGTGGCCTGCGTCCGTTTCACCTTGTCGGCGTACAGGCCGTATGCGTATTGATAGGCAGCCGCGCAGATGCTCGGCCGTGTGCCCTTGTCCTTGCGGCTCACTGCGCGCATGATGCCCGGCAGCCCCTTTTCCTCGTAGGCGTCCATCCAGCGGTAGAGCGTCCGCAGGCTCGTGCCGTGATCCTCGGCCAGCGCTGCCAGCTGCTCCACCACGTCTGCCGGATTCATCGCGCGGATCGCGCGGCCCTGCCGGACGGCGCGCTGCTTGCCCAGCAGCTCCTGGATGCCCTTCTCGCCGAAGCGGGCGTGGTAGGCGGCCAGATCGCAGTCTTCGCCGCCAGCGGCGTTGTCGCATTGTGCGTAGTAAAGGATCTGCGCCTCCACCGGCAGGCTGCTGACGGCGATCTGGTAGCTTTCGCCGCCGTTGCCGCCGCGGCCGCCGGACTGCTTGCGGGTCTCATAGACGCCGCCCGCGATCTTCTCGCGGATGCGCTGGGGGGCTTCGCCGGTCAGCAGGGCTGCGGTGCTGGTGCTGATGTAGCTCTGCATTTACGCACCCCTGCCTTTCCTCCGCTGCTTCTTCGCAGCCGCTTCATAGCGCGCCATGACGGGGGCCACGGCGGCCTTGACGTTGTGGCCGCTGCGGCGGCCCTTGATCGTTGCAAGCAAACTGTCGTAGGGGATGCCCGCCTCTGCGGCCAGCGCCTTCTTGGTCAGGCAGTGCTTCGCGCAGAACATGACGATCTCCATGCCGTATTCGGTGTACGGCTCGCGGTAGCCCGGCTCCGGTTTGTACTTCTCCATAATGTGTCCTCCTTTCAGCAGGCATGAGCGCCGCGCCCCCGAAGGGGCGATCCCGGCTTTCACGGGACTGGGCCTTGCCCTGCGTGGGCTTAGTACAGCACGCGGCGGATCACGTCCAGGATCAGCGCCGCCTCGCTGTCGCCTTCTACGTTGACCTCGCGGCGGCCGCCGCCCTCGAAGCAGATCGTCACCAGATTGCCGTTGTCCGACAGCTCCAGCCGCTCGACGCCCGTGCGCCGTCCGCTGCGAAGCAGATCAGAGAACTGCTGCACAAATACCTTCCTGCGGTTTACCATCTTCGTCTCCTTTCTCCTGCTCCCGCCTCTGCCAGAACGGGCAGACCGGGATGCTGGCCTTCGCCTCTGCGGCCCTCCGGCACATCGGCAGCCCCTCGCCGCGGAACATACAGTTCCGGCAGCCGCCGTAGCCCTCGGGCCTGTACCATCCGTCCGCGTTCATGCGTCATAGGCTGCGTAGTAGTCGTCGATGAAGTCGATCAGCTCCTGCACGCTGTCCGCCGCCCACTCCGGCTCGTCCATCGCGCCTGGGTCCGTCTCCGGCAGAAACGCCGCGAAGCGCCCGCCCACGTCGATGGCCTCCGCCGCCGTCAGCCGCCAGATGCTCCACTTCTTGTAGGTCTTGATCCGTCTCATGCCCTTGCCTCCTTGTCCTGTTTGTGTTACAATCCCCATAGGGGGTGATCTCATGGAATTCAATGATTTTTGCGAACTCGCTAACCGCGTAGACCGTCAGATGCTTCGGGACTCTCGTTTCATGGAGAATCTGATCAACAGAATCCCGTCCGCGCAGGCGCTCACGCCGGAACAGCGCGATGCTGTCACAGCGATTTCTGCCTGTGTCGCTCGACAAACCGTTCTCGCGTTCCTGGCGGAAATGCAAGGCGTCCAGTTTTCCGATTAGACATGATTGCAGCATCCTCGGCGAACAGAAGCGCCAGCATCGACCGGGACATACGCTCGGCGTCTTCCTCTCGAAAGATCGTGTCCGGCTCTGCACTGTCGCCCAGCAGCTCCGCGCCCATGCGGCGGAACATCGCGCGGATCGGGTCATCGTGCTCGGCGGCCTGCTCCGCTCTGATCTGCTCCAGCTGCTCGCGCTGCCGTTCGATGTGCGCGGCGACGTGCGCCTGTGGCTCGGTGTCGCCGCGCCGCTTCTGCGCTTCCTGCTGCCGCAGCACCTCGGCCACGGTCGCGCGGATCAGGTCTTCGATGGCGTCGCTTCTGGTCAGTGGCTCGTGGTCTTCCTCGCCGCCCGACAGCAGATAGGTCGGGGTGCAGCGCAGGACGTGCGCGATCTTTAAGATGTACTGCGCGGGGATGTCGTTTTCCAGCCACAGCCAGCCGCTGAGCGTGGGAAGCGGCACGTCAAGGACGGTCGCCAGTTCCTCCGGTTTGATCTTCATTTCGTGAAGCCGTCCCTCAATGGCTTCGCCGATGGTGCGTGTCATGTTTTCGTTCTCCTTTCGTGTCGTGCAAAAATGTCTTGTTTTTATGGCGTTGTTTTGCTATACTGTTTCGCGGTTCGTGGCTGTCGTGTTTGCTTGCCACGCTCACAGTATAATGGAATATGTTCCATTAGTCAAGATGCAAAATGGATTTTGGTCAATTTAATTGGAGTGGATTCTATGGGTATCGTTGAACGTGTTCGTTCCCTTGCAGAGAAGAACGGCCATACTATCGCAAGTGTAGAGCGGGAACTCGGCTTCGGGCAGGGCAGTATTCGCAACTGGAATAAGGCAGCACCATCAGCTGACAAGCTATACAAGGTTGCGAAGCTGTTCAACGTGTCAATGGAATACATTCTAACCGGCGAAGGCCAGGCAGCAGAAAAGGACGCCGACGCGATCCGCGGGATCAGCGACGACGCCCTCAAAGTGGGCTGCCTGTGGGACGGCCTGGACGAAGCGGGCAAAGCGATCATTCTCGGCGATATATATCGCCGTGCGGAAGCCATGACGATGGCTTCCGATGCCCTCGCTGGCGAACCGTGGCGCGCGGCAAAGTGACGTTCCTGGTCTCCTGGCCGCGCTCGCGGCGATAATTGCATAATCTCTGCATATATTGCATACTTATACATAGCAAAAGGCAGACGGCCGACGCGGTGACGCGTGCAGGCTGTCTGCCTTGTTTGTTCTGTATTTGCCCGAAAAGCCTGTATTCATGCGGGTTTTCGGATGTTTTTTGTGTCCGGTCCAATCCTCGGACCAATCGGACCAATCCCGCGTTCAGAGGCGGCGGCGCGCGGCGGCGTCCGGCAGCTCTCCCGCTCGGCGGCGCGAACGCGGAAAAGCCCCGTGTTTTCAATGCTTTCGCCGTTTTCTAACGCGCGTCCGAACGCTCGAACGCCCAGCGTTAAACGCGAACGCCCCGAAGCGTTAGAAACGCGCCCGCGACGAAAAAAGACGCCCGATCGGTGTCGCGCGGCCGTCGTGATTGACACGGAACGTGCGCGTCGCCGTCGTGGCGTCGCTTCAATTTTTCAGCGGTTTTCTGAACTTGCCGCCCCCGCAATCCTTCGATTTCCCTGCCTTTTTCGCCTTATCCCACCTTTTCCCGCCCCGTCTCTCGATCTCCGTCATTTTTGACACTGATCGTGTTACGTTACAGAGATTTCTTGTCCTTTTTTTCGTTTTCGTACTTGTCCTGCTTCTCTCCCCACTCTCTGGCATCGCCCTCGTTGGCGGTAATGAGATAGGTTTCGCCGCCTGCCTCATACAGGGAAATGCCATCCGGCATCCGGATGCCGCGCAGGCTTTCGTAGGCCTTCGGCGCGTATTTCTCGTCTTTTTTGTCGATGTCAATCTTGACTTTGGAATAGTCCTCAAAGCCCACGGAGTAAATGCCAGTGAATTTTTCGCTGCTCAAATCCAACACCGCGATGGCGTTCGCCTCCTGGCAGGTGACATACGCGGTATCGTCCGTGCAGGCGATGTACTCCGGTTCCAGATCGACGGACGGGTTGGTGCTCTTTTTCAGGACGATGCCTTCCTTCACCAGTGCGTAACGATCAATGTCAAAAGCATCAAAACCGACCGTTTTAACTGCAAAGGCTTTCACATCAATGATCGAAACCGAGCCTTCCGGGTCAACCGCTCCGTCAGCGCTGTAGCCCATTCTTGGCTCGCCCTCGTTGGCAGTCAGGATTTTGCTGCCGTCCGGGGTGAAGGTCACCATATCCGGCTGCACGCCGACAGAAACAGTTTCGTCTAATTTCAAGGTTCCATCTTTTTTACAGGTGAAAATCGCAACAACGCCGTTCTCCGTGTAGCCCTCCGCCTGAATGGCCACGGCCAGCGTCTTGCCGTCAGGAGAAACCGCGACTGAGGTCATATCGCCATAGGTGAACCCGTCCGCTTTTACAATATCTTTCAGATCATATTTTTTGCCGGCGGCATTGAGGTCGGCAACCGTGCTGCCGCTCATGTTTTCGTTCAGATCAATGGCAATGAGCACGCCTTTGACGCCGCTGACGGCGTAGGCAAAGCCGTTTCTGGCGTTGTACTGCACGATCTCCAGACTGCCGCCGTCTTCGCTCATCTCACCGGAGTCGTACCGACCGGTCAGCTCCATCTGCAAAGACGTATCATCGCTGTTGTAAAACCCTTTCACGCGCGTACCATTTGTCTCGACCGCTGCCGCCATCGCCGTTGCCGAAAGCAGCATGACCGCCGAAAGCAGGCCACACACGCCCCTTACAATTCGTTTCATGGAAAAGCCTCCTGTTGCAGAATCGGAATCTGATATTCCTGAGTCTGCATTGTAGCGAAGGCGTGTAAAATCCGAAACCAGGTTTGTGTAAAACGTTTCAAAAATCGTGTTTGAGCAATGACAGTAAAATTGCGCTTTTTACAATCATTTTATAGAAAACAGGTTGCTGCTTTTACATGGATATGATATCTT
Source organism: Clostridiales bacterium UBA4696 (assembly GCA_002404795.1). Taxonomy (GTDB): domain Bacteria; phylum Bacillota; class Clostridia; order Oscillospirales; family Oscillospiraceae; genus CAG-170. Next base: position 251 of record DHKK01000070.1, on the reverse strand, counting down.
AATACTGAGTATCCAGCAAAAGACGGAATAAAGTCGGTCATGGCACAGCTGTGTATGAAATGCGGCGTTTCGCCAATGGACAGGCATCGAATCTTCGAAAAAAGAAAACCATAACAAATGCAGAATACGAAAGGAAGTAAGTATCATGATGTACAAGACGATCGTAACCAGCTACGAGCCGAAGGCAAAGAAAATGGCGGCGGAGGTCGAGAAAACGATCAACGAAGCGTCTGTGAAGGGCTGGGAATTCG
>DHKK01000180.1:2349-2535 GCA_002404795.1 Clostridiales bacterium UBA4696 | reverse complement strand
AGCTACAGCGCCAACATGCTGGCCATCAACGTCAAGCGCACGAAGTTCCTTGCGCACCTGATCTGCGGCATCCTCGCGGGCATCGGCGGCTTCGTCTATTTCCTGCACGTCGGCTCCGGCTCGCCGTCGCACGCCAGCGGCGCGGAGATGAACGCCATCGCGGCCTCCATCATCGGCGGCACGATG
>DHKK01000180.1:0-2305 GCA_002404795.1 Clostridiales bacterium UBA4696 | reverse complement strand
GGCGTCGGCAACATCATCGGCACATTTTTCGGTGTCCTGTCGCTGAGCACGATCAAAAATATCGTTTCTTCCCTCGGTTTGGACGAAGCATGGTGGACAAATATCACCGTAGCTGGTATGATATGCTTGTTCCTTGTAATTCAAAGTCTGGTCCTTTCCCGCAAAAATAAGGATTCTTGAGGTGACAAGTATGAAACAGTATTTTCTCGGCATCGAATTCGGCTCGACGCGCATCAAGGCAGTGCTGCTCGACGAGAAGCATGCGATCGTAAAAAGCGGCGACTATACCTGGAAAAGCAGTCTGGAAAACGGCGTGTGGACGTACCACATGGAAGACGTGCAGGAGGGCCTGCGCACGGCCATCCGCAACCTCGGCGAGCTGCCGGGTAAGATCTCTGCCATGGGCGTCTCCGGCATGATGCACGGCTATCTGGCCTTTGACAAGGACTGGAATCTGCTCGCACCCTTCCGCACCTGGCAGAACACCATGACCGGCGAGGCCGCAGACACGCTGACCGAGGCCTTCGGCTTCAACATCCCCCAGCGCTGGTCCATTGCGCACCTGTATCAGGCCGTCCTGAACGGAGAATATCATGTGCGGAGCGTTGCGCATATCACAACGCTGGCGGGCTATGTCCATTACCTGCTGACGGGCGAGAACGTCCTCGGCGTGGGCGAGGCCTCCGGCATGTTCCCCATTGACAGCGAGACGCTGACGTATGATGCGGCGATGCTGGACAAATTCGGGGCGCTGATGGCGAAATACGGCTTTGACTGGAACATCCGTGCAGTCCTTCCGGAGGTCCGGACTGCCGGTCAGTCGGCTGGCCTGCTGACCCAGAGCGGCAGCGAATACCTCGGTGGCCTGCTGCCCGCGGGCATCCCGCTCTGCCCGCCTGAGGGCGACGCCGGTACCGGCATGACGGCGACGAACGCCGTCGCGCCCCGCACTGGCAACGTCTCGGCCGGCACGTCCATCTTTGCCATGGTCGTTCTGGAGAAGCCCCTCTCGAAGGTCTACCCCGAGATCGACATGGTCACCACCCCGACGGGCAAGCCCGTCGCCATGGTCCACTGCAACAACTGCACGAACGACATGAACGCCTGGGTCAGTCTGCTCGGCGAGACCGCGCAGCTGTTCGGCGCGGAGGTCTCCACCGGCGAGCTGTTCACGAAGCTCTACCAGAAGAGCCTCGAGGGCGAGACCGACTGCTCCGGCGTCCTGACCTACAACTACATGGCGGGCGAGGGCGTTACGCACCTCGATGAGGGCCGCCCGATGGTCGTCCGCAAGCCCGAGAGCAAGTTCACCCTGGCCAACTTCCTGCGCTCCCAGCTCTACGCCACGATGGCGACCTTGAAGCTCGGCATGGACATCCTTGCCGGGGAGCACGTGGCCATCGACAGCCTGACCGGCCACGGCGGTCTGTTCAAGACGCCCGTTGTCGGCCAGAAGTACATGGCCGCGGCCTGCCATGCGCCGGTCACGTGCATGCAGTCGGCAGGTGAGGGCGGCCCGTACGGCATGGCCCTGCTCGCATCCTACATGGTGCAGAAGGAGGACGGGGAGACGCTCGAAGATTACCTTGCGAACGAGATCTTCGCCAACGTGCGCAGCACGACGCTCGCCCCTGACCCCGAAGACGCCGCGGGCTTCGACCGCTATCTTGCCAGCTACCGCAGCTGCCTCGCAGCGGAAAAGGCCGCCGTCGCAGCATTCTAAGGAGGATATCATGAAACAGTATGAATTCTGGTTTGTCGTCGGCTCGCAGACGCTCTACGGCGACGACGTTCTGACCACCGTTGCCAACCGCGCGGAAGAAATGGCGCAGAAGCTCTCCGCCGTCCTGCCGTATCCGCTCAAATACAAGGTCACCGCCAAGTCCAGCGCCGAGATCACGCAGGTCGTAAAAGAGGCCAATTATGATGATAATTGCGCCGGTATCGTCACATGGTGCCACACGTTCAGCCCGTCCAAGATGTGGATCAATGGCCTTGATCTGCTCCAGAAGCCGTGGCTGCATTTTGCCACCCAGTATAACCGTGAGATTCCCAATGAAGAAATCGACATGGACTTCATGAACCTCAACCAGGCCGCACACGGCGACCGGGAGCACGGCTTCATCGGTGCGCGCCTGCGCAAGCCGCGCAAGGTCATCGCCGGTTACTGGCAGGACGCAGACGTGCAGGCCCGCATCGGCAGCTGGATGAAGGCCGCCATCGGCGTTGCCGTCTCGAAGGACATGAAGGTCATGCGCTTTGGCGACAATATGCGCAATGTCGCCGTCACCGAGGGCGATAAGGT
>DHKK01000096.1 GCA_002404795.1 Clostridiales bacterium UBA4696 | reverse complement strand
GCCATCAGCCCGCCGGGCAGCTTGACGGAGGTGTTGCCGCCTCCTCCCTGCACATAGTCGGCTCTTGCGCCCGCAGCCTGTGAAACACGGGCAAAATCGGAAAGCAGCTTTGCGTGTTCTTCAAAAAACATATCCGGCACCTCTTATCGTTTGCTCAGCACATCGGCCTCATAGCGGCTGATTTCGCTGAAATAGTCCGCCGGCACATTTTCACGGCTGAGATATTCCTCCCACACCGCGCCGAACGGCATGGTCTTGAGCTCTTCCTGACGAACCATGAGCTCCGTGAAATTATTCTCGTCCTGCAGTGCCTTCAGCGTTTTCGGCTCCAGCAGAGCGTACAGAAGCGCCTTCTGGACAGAATGCAGGCCCGTGACCCACGCGGAGATGCGGTTGATGGACGCGTCAAAATAGTCCGTCGCGAGGAACACGCGATCCAGCGCGTCCGCGCGGACGACCTCTTTCATCATTTCGCGCGTCTCGTCATCAAACAGCACCACATGGTCGCTGTCCCAGCGCATGGGGCGGGTGATGTGCAGGGCGAGACGGTCGTTAAAGAGCAGCATGGAGCTGATTTTGTCGGAGACGAGCTCGGTCGGGTGATAGTGACCGTTGTCCATGAGAGGCGTAATATGGCGGGTATTGACGTAATTCGTGCAGAACTCTGCCGAGCCGACGGTGTAGGCTTCCAGACCAATGCCGAAGACCTTGGACTCGATGCACGGGAAGACCTTCGTCTTGTCATACGGAACAGACAGGATCTCATCCATCGACTGCGCATAGCGGCGGCGGGGAGAGAGGCGGTCTGCCGGATAATCCTTATAGCCGTCGGGGATCCAGAAGTTGATGACGCACGGCTTGCCGGTTTCCTCGGCGAAATACTCCGCGATGGCCATGCAGCGCTTGCCGTGCTCAACCCAGAATTTGCGGACGGTTTCATCCGGGGACGAGAGTGTCAGGCCGTCCTTGACCATGGAGTGCGAGAAGAACGTCGGGTTAAAATCGATGCCGAGGCCGCGCTCCTTGGCATAGGCGACCCAGCGGGAGAAATGCTTCGGCTGGATGGCGTCGCGGTCTGCGAACTCGCCGTCTTCAAAGATGGCGTAGCTTGCGTGCAGATTGAGCTTCTTTTTACCCGGTGTCAGACGCAGAACTTCGTCAAAGTCTGCCATCAGCTGTTCCGGGGTGGTGGCCTTGCCGGGATAGTTGCCGGTGGTCTGGATGCCGCCGGAGAGGGCTTCCTTCGCGTCAAAGCCGACGACGTCGTCGCCCTGCCAGCAGTGGACGGAGACGGTCACGTTTTTCAGTGTTTCCAGTACAGCTTCGGTGTCAACGCCAAGCGCGGCGTAGCGTTCCTTTGCAAGCGTATAAGCGTTCATCGTTGTTCCTCCTAATCAAAAAAGAAAATCTGTTTCATGAGTGGCTGCGCGCCGGTCTCCGGGTCCATTTCCATCAGCATGACGTCCTTCATATACTCGTTCCAGCGGTCCACGACCGGGCTTTCGGCCTGCACGCGGGCAGCCTCGGCGATGCTGTCGCACTCGTAATAGCCGAACAGCTCGTTTCCGACGTTCCAGATCGTGTAGTTACGGATGCCGGCCTCGTGCAGCACGTCTTTCATCTCCGGCCAGATTTCGTTGTGGCGGCGGACGTATTCATCCAGCTTCCCCGGAAGAACCGTCGCTTTCCATGCGTAGCGTTCCATGTTCGTTTCCTCCCTGTTTTTTATGGATTTCTACATTTCATTATAGAAAAGCAAGCCTATGTGTGGTATCATAGGCTTGCTTTGAAATATCAAGATCTTGCTGTTTCGAGGAGGGCTGCTGTATGGAGATCCTGCACTATAATATTGACATGACGTCGGAGTCCAGCTGGCAGATCGTCTCGGCCGGTACGTTTGCAAAGGACAATCTGCTGTTTTTACAGGAGGCTGGACATTTTATTTCTGGGCGAAATTACTATACTGTCCGAAAGGATCTGGATTCGTACCTTGTCAAGCTGACACTGGCAGGCCAGGGAATATTGGAATATGGCGGCGAGACCTATCGGCTTCCCGCCGGGAGTTTTTTCTGGATCGACTGCCGCGCACCGCAGCACTATTACACCGCGCCGGACGCGGGGCAGTGGGACGTGCTGTGGTTCCATTTCCATGGCGCGACGGCGGGGGCCTATTATCAGGCATTTCTTCAACAGACGCATGGCCGTGCAGCAGCATCGCTGCCGGTCGACAGTCCGGTATCCGCGCAGATGGGAGCGCTGCTGTCGCTGGCCGGAACAGACGGCGAGCTTGTCCGCGATCTGGACGCGTCGGCGCTCCTGACGAGCATCCTCTGCGGCCTGATCCGCGGTGCGGCACAGCAGCGCCTGCAACCTGCGCCCCCGGTATTGCAGAAGGTGCGGCAGTATCTGCACCAGCAATATGCGCAGAAGCTCACGCTCGATACGCTCTCGGCGCGCTATAACATCAGCAAATACCATCTACAGCGCAGCTTTCAGCAGTACTTCGGCCAGTCGCCCGGCGAATATCTGACGAGCCTGCGCCTGACCCGCGCCAAGGAGCTGCTGCGCGCGACCGACCTGCCGGTCTCCGAGATCGCCTACCGTGTCGGCATGGAGAATACCAGTCACTTTATCTATTCTTTCCGCACACACGAAGGCACAACGCCGAACAAATACCGAAAAAACTGGTCGACATTCGACACGGACGCACCGGTTTCAAAGCGGCAAAAGCGTGTTTGATCCGTCACTGCTCGCACCGCTTCATATCATCGCCCAACGATCTTCCCAAAAATCTGCTTCTTCCCGTCATCATACCGCTGGATCACGACCATAACGGTATCGCCGGTTTTGAAATCGGAGTCTTCGTAATGGAACGAGTACCGGCACATGACGACTGCGCCGTCGGAGAGGTTGCAGAACACGCCGCCTGCGTATTTGCCCGCGATGGTTGCCCTGCGGCGGCAACCGACGGGGTGGCGCAGGCTGGCTTCGTCGAAGGGATTCGGAACGGTCTCCTTGACGGAGATCTCCAAGGTACCGGTTTTGCGCTCAAACTGCTTGATCACGCAGGTCAGCTCATCGCCCGGATGGTACTGTTCCCGCAGGTCGGGGATGGCGGCGTAGCTCATGTCGCGCTGTGAAAGATTTACATCGTAGCCGTAACACTCGACCAAACACCGGCGCGGCCCAACGGCCAACACATGACACGGAAGGCGGCTGCCCGGCTGGTGGAGCGGCTGTGTGGAGAAGAAATAGCGTCGAGAGGT
>DHKK01000110.1 GCA_002404795.1 Clostridiales bacterium UBA4696 | reverse complement strand
CGCCCAGATACCAGTTGCCGTTCGCGCCGATCACCGGCGTGATGCCGTCGGTACCGTCCCTGCCGTCCGCGCCCTTCGCGCCCTGCAGCGGCCCGTTGTTGACCCACGCGCCCGCCGCGCCGTCATAAATGTAAATGTCATACGGCGCTGCCGCGCCCACGCCGTAGGCGTCTCCCGCCTCCGGCGCATCGACGCCCGCCGCCAGCGCCTCCGCCGTGGCAAAAAAGCCCCGGATCGTGAAGCCTGCGCCGGTCTGTCCCGTCTCGCCCTGCGGGCCGGGGTCGCCCTTCGGCCCCGGTTCTCCCTGCGGCCCGGCGGGGCCGGCCGGGCCGGCCGGACCTGCCGGGCCCTGCGCACCGGTCTGCCCCTGCGCGCCGGTCTCGCCCTTCGGGCCGGGCAGCCCCTGCTCGCCGCGCACCCCCTGCGGGCCAAGGACGGAGCCGAGATCCGCCCGGCTCCCATCCGTCAGCGTCAGCACCAGATGTCCCTCGTCCGTGACCTCCGCCGCCTTCACGCCGCGGGAGACCAGCCCGTGCAGCGTGACCGCGATCGTATTCGGAATTTCCACTCGCATCCGCTCACCTCATTCTGCCGCCGCGCAGTTGCCCCGCGCGAGCGTCGTTTTGTCGCCGTGCGTATAGAGGATATCGTAGCGATACGCCCCCTGCGGGAATTTCGCGCTCACCGTCTCGTCAAACACCAGCGTCACGCAGTTCCCCGTCACGCCGGTAAACGAGAAGGTGTGCACCGGCGCGTTCTGCTCGTCATAGAACCGGACCGTCACGCTGTCATCCGCGCCGACCGTCACCGCCTCGCCGTCCTGATCCTGCAGCTCCAGCCGCAGCGTGATCGTGAACGTATCTCCCGCGTACCAGCGCAGCACGCCGCCCGCCACACGCGGGCTGGGCCTTGCCGCCGGAAGCTTTGTCATGCCCGTCTCCCCCTTCCGTCAGTTCAGCTCCGCCTGCCCGCTCGTCCAGGCGCTGCTGCGGGTCTTCTTCACGCCCGTACTGCGGCCTCCTGCCTTGGAAGACGCCGTCTTCTGCTTCCGGCTGCCCGCCGTACCGGCCGACTTTGCCGCGGCGTTCTGCGCCGTCTTCGCGGCCGCCTCAGCAGCCGCGGCCTGCTTGTCCGCATAGGCCAGCTGCTTCCAGTACTGCGCGTTCGCCGCATCCTCGCGGTCCGCCTGATATTCGAGCGAGCTCCAGTAATTGTCGTTCGCCAGCTTCGCCGCGCTCGCATACGCGCTGCGCGCGTCGGAAAGCTCCGCGTAATAGTCGCTCATCTGGTCACGGTAGCGCGCGTAGTCGCTCTGTTCGCGGCTGCTGAGCAGCTGATAGCGGTCATAGAGCGCCGTCTCCCCGCTCTGCCACTGCTCCCGCGCCTGCGCATACAGCTCCGGCACGATCTCGTTCAGCTGCTGCAGATACGCGTTGTACGCCTGCTGCCCGGTCTGCTGGCCATAGCTCGAGCCGTAGCCGCCCGTGAGCGCCGCCGCCTGCCCCATCGTGTCCTGCATGGCGAGCCTGCCCGCCGTCTGATACTGCTCTCTGGCCTGCCGGTACACCGGATCCCTGCCCAGATCGTAGGAGAAGTCTCCCCGCTCCGCGATCCGGTCATAGAGCTCCTGCAGCTGCCCCTCCCACCGGGAGGCATACGCCCCCGGCTTCGCCGCCTGCACGCGCCCGAGCGCCGCCTTTGCCTCCGATACGCCGGAAAGATCCTGCGCCGGCTGCTGCGCCGCGCGGGCTGCAGGCACGCCGTAGCTGCCGCGATAGTTGTAGATCGTCTGCTGCTGGTTGCTGAGCGCGCTGCGGTAGCTGCCGTCCGCGTTGACGCCCAGGATCCGGTAGGTGCCGCCGCCCGTCACGACCTCGTCGCCCGCCTGCAGGCCGGTCGGCGCCTTGCCGTTACTCTGCACTCTGTAAAGCGCCATCTTCTGCCTCCTGTTCTTCCTCTTTTTCCGCTTCCTCCTGCCGCTCCAGCACGGCCACCTGCCCGCGCACCTGCTCGAGCACCATGCCGACGATGCACGGCGGCAGCCCCGCCGCGTTGACCGCCTCCACCAGCCCCGCGCGGAGCGTGTGGATCTGTCTGGAAAGTCTGCTCATGTTCATCCCTCCAATCGTTCTACCCGCGCCTGCAGCCGCTGGATCTGCCGGATGCAGAGAGCCACGAATTCCTCATACCGCAGGCCGTAATCCGCCCCGCCGCCTTCGCGCGGCGACCGGACGAAGGCCGCAAAGTCCTGTCCCGTCAGCCCGCAGGCCGCGAGCGCCTGCTCCACGTCCTGCGCGATCAGCCCCGTGTGCACCCGGCCGGACGTCCCGTCCTTCAGCCGGTAGCAGACCGGCCGCAGCCGCGCAAACAGCGCGTCGTAGCGCTCAAGCTTGTCGGAGATCTCCGTCTTCTTCTCCCGGTCGGACGTGCTGATCGTGCCCGTCTGCGCATAGACGACCGACCAGCGGTAGTTCGAATACCCGAGCGAGCCCGCGCCGTCATACTCCGGCGCCGCGCCGCCCGAGACCGACAGATTCCCGCCCACGGTCATCGTGCAGTTCGTATGCGCGCCGCTGCCGGTCACCGACAGCGTGTTCTGCCCATAGCAGAGCTTCGCGCCGCTCGTCGTGGCGACGACCTCCCCATAGCCGCTCATCAGATGGATGCCCGCGCCGCCGTAATCGCCCGTCGTGTACCCCAGATACCCGCCGACTGCGCTTCCCAGCAGCGACGAATACACAGCCATATCCCCGCCGAGCTTGATATAGTCCGCCGACAGCGTCCCCGTCGTGATATCGCTCGCCGACAGATGGTCGACCGAGAAATTATTGAAATCCAGAATGCCGCCGTTGATGCGCGAGGCCGAGAAATTGCCCGCCGTGATATCGTCCGCCCGCAGCCCCGTGATCGAGGCGTTCGTCACGTTGAGGCTCGTCGCCGTGATCGCGCCGGAGATGCTCGCCCCCGTGCACGTCAGCTTGCCGTTCGCGTCCACCTTGAATTTGTCCTTGATGGAAAGCCCGCTCGTGCCGAAGTACATGCTCGCGCTGCCCCCAAATTCGTTGGCCGTCCGGAAAATGCTGCTTTCCGAGATCGTCCACGGCCCGAACGTTGAGTCGGCCGCCGCCGTGATCTTCCCCGACAGCACCGCCCCTGCCGCCTCCAGCGTCCCGGACGGGAAATGGAGCTTCTTGTCGCTTAAATACGCGACCTCCTGCCCGTCCTGCCAGAAGCTCACCCGGCCCGGCGTCACCGTCACCAGCTCGTTCTTCGTCTGGTCGATGACCCGTTCGCCGCCGTCCGTCACCGTCGTCTCGATGTTCCCCACGCCCACGCCGTACACCGGCACGGCGTCCTTGTAGTAGAGCAGCCCCGTCTTGATGTACTGCTGCGAGTTCACCGAGAACTGGTTGTTGACGCCCGCCGTGTAGTCATACAGCTGTTTGATGCCGACGGAATTGCCCTCGATCGTCAGCTGCGTCTTCTCGAGATACTTGCCGAAGTCCGAGATGGCCACATAGCTGCCGGACAGCTTTGTCGACCACGTCTCCGAGTTCGCTGCGGCGAAGTCCGCCGTCTTGATGATGAGCGCTTTCAGCGCTGCATAACCCGAGAGCGTCGTTTTCTTCTCCGCCTCGGAGAGGCTGTCCGCGTCGATGGCCTGTGAGATCTCCGTCAGCGCCGCCTTCGCCGACCAGTCCGCCAGATTCAGCTGCTCGGTCACGCTGCACAGATACCTGCGCATGCTCTCCAGCTGCTCCTGCGTCGTCTTCCCCGCGATCGACGGGTATGCCAGTGTCAGACTGCCCATATCGGAAGCACCTCCCCTCGTGCGTTGTAGGGGCGGACGACTCTGTCCGCCCTCTTTTCGTCGATGCGTGATCCATCGGGCGGGCATAGTCGCCCGCCCCTACAGAATGGACTATACATCGCTTCCCGCCTCCAAAACTCTTGCCAGACTGAACAGCCTCATCTCGCCCTTCCCCGTCAGCCGGAATTTCAGATGGTCGCACCGCGCGGGCCGGATGGGCAGCAGGAAGGTCCGCAGACCCCGCCCCTCGATATGCCCGCAGTGCCGCCAGACGCCGTCGGAATCGTACTGCACCCAGAAGTCCACAGAGGACCCCTTCGGCAGCTGCATCCGCAGGTTGATCCGGGACACATACTTCTTCCCGACCAGCCCATACGTCATGATCCCCGTCTCCGCCATCCAGCCGACCGGCCCTTCCAGCGTCCCGACCGAACCGTAGACGGTCCTGAGCGTCCCATCCTCGAGAAAATACAGCTCATCGTCCACCCTTGCAAAAGCTTCCGCGTGCGTCGCGTCCTCCCGGTGCCACAGGCCTTTTCTCGTGTCGTAGACGAACAGCGACCAGTTGTGGCCTTCATCCTCCATGCTGATGAAGTACTTCCCTCTGGCACCGCCCGCGACGGCATTGTAGTAGAGCTTCGTCCCGAAGCAGCTGCCGATCTCCTGCGGCAGACTCCCGTCGTACACGCAAACGCCCATCCGCGATTTGTAATACAGCCGGTCGTCCACCACGACCAGGCTCTTGCTCGACCCATTCTGCACGCCCGCGCACTTCTGCACAACCACCTGATGCGCCCCCGTCGCCGACGGGTACACCCGGTGGAAGCAGTCCTCCTTGAAAAAGATCGGGCTGTCCGCCAGCGTCGCCGCGCCGGTCCACTTCCCGTCCGTGCCGCAGCTCGCGCGCCACGAATCCGTCGACACGCCCTGATAGCACTCCCAGTTCTTGAAATCGCCCAGCTTGCAGCAGTAGATCTCATTGACAGTCTCGCCGTCCGCCACGCCGTACCTGCAGCCCCACAGCCGGTTCCCGCTCTCGGTGATAAAGTCCATGCTTGGGACCTTCCGCGCCGTCTTCACCGTCCCGCTCGTGACCTTCGCTGTCTCGTCGACAAGCCCGACAATGACGATATAGCTCTCGCCCACGTCATAGAGGATCTGACTGCCGTTGAGCTTCTCGACCTGCTCGTTTCCGGAAAGACCCGAGATCTGGATGCCGTCATACTGCTGGAAGCCCTTCCCGATGCCGTTCGCGGAAAGCTTCAGATACACCGTCGGCACGGATACCCACTGGCTCGTCGCCTCCGCCCACTGCTTGAGCGTGTGCAGCTTGCCGGACGTGTCCAGCCAGTACTGCCCGTTCGACGGGCTCTCCGGCTGCGACGCCTGCGTAAAACTCACCGTCAGCGCCGTCCCGTCGACAAGGCAGAGGGAAATTTCAATATTCGTCGCAGCCGCGTCGACCACATTCTCCTGTCCCATGTACCCGTTGTCCGAGTATTTTTCCGTGTTGAAATAGATCCCGTCCGGGAAAATGCACAGATACGCGCCCATGGAAATGAGCTGCTTCTCCCCCGCCGAGATGCTGACGGCGGGCATATACGCCTCCATCGAAGCGCCGTTGATGTACAGCGTATTGTTCTGCACCCAGCACAGCGCATCTTTCGCCAGCATCCCCTGCACGCCCGCGACCGCCTGCGCCGTCCCGCGCCTCGGCCGCGGCGAGAGCAGCGGATACGCATCCGCCGACAGATTCTCCATATCATAAAACTCCCCATCCGCCAGCTCGAGGTTGTGGTTGTACCCGCCGAACACCTCCGTCGTCAGCGTCTGCTGCCGCCCGGCGGCCAGCTTCGGATAAAACATCCCGCATCCCTCCTCACAGCCGGAAATACGCCGCTTCGCCCTTCGGCATGTGCGCGCGGTTGTAGGCGTTCTGATACGCCTGATAATACGTGTTGTACTTGGCCGCGGAGTTGTTGTACTTCGTCATCTCGCCGTTGGCATCGTCGATCTTCATCTCCAGATACCACCGGTAGATCTCGTCATACGGCCACCCGATCAGAAGCGCCGTCCCATCGAGATCTGCCTCCGGCCCATACCCCGCGAACGCCGGGACCGCCGTCTCATGCACAGCCAAAATCTCATGCCAGACCGCCCCGTCCAGCTCCGACAGCCACCGCAGCTTGTCCGCGCTGCCGTACTGGTTCGGCTTCAGCCGGTCGACCAGCTCGATCGCCTCCCGGATGGTCATGCGCGTCCCCTCCTTCCAAATCCGGGCTTCTCAGCCCGCGGCCATCGCATCTTCGATCCTCTGCGCCGCCTCGAGCTGCCGTCTGGCGTTTTCCAGCACCTCATAGACCGGCTTCGGCACCTCGACCGCCTTTCCGCGCGGCACCTGAAACGTCCGTCCGTTCACGCAGACGAACTCCGACTGCTGCTCCGTGCCGCCCGCGCGCGGCAGCGTGATGCTCTTCATCTCTGCAAATGCGTGTTCCATATGCTTCTCCTTTCCGTTCCATCCGGCAGACCCTTGTAGGGGCGGGGCTCTGCTCTGCCCGCCAGACACGCCGGTTTTGCTCCGCCGGAACCTTTGCTCTGCCGTCCGGCAGAGCGGAGCTGCGCTCCGCCCTGCTGAGCGCCGGTCAGTTCGCCTCGTCCTCCGCGGAATACGCGCCGCAGCTCTCCACGCGCACCATGCGGTCCTGATACAAAATCTTCGCCGCGCTGGAGAACTTATAGCCCAGCGTCGAGAACTGGTTGAGCGGTCCGCCGACCTGGCCCTTGTCCTTGATGATCATCTCCATGTTGCCGCCCTCCGGATCGATCATGCCGTAGGCGTCCTTGCCGAGAAACAGCGTCGCGTACACGCTGTAATACTCTGCGGGCGTGCCCTTGGACGCATCCGCCGCAGTCTTGACCGGGCAGCCCTCGCCGTTGAAGACCTTGGCCTCCGTCGTCTCGATGAAGCGCACGCCGTGCAGCTCGCCGATCTCGCCGGTAAACAGCTCCGTGATCCCCGCGTACTTGTGCGCCTCGACCCACGCATCCGACGAGCGCAGGTCATAGGCGACCGACGGATGGATGATGGCGACATACTTGCCGTCGATCTTCGGGGCCTTGAGCTTCTTGAGCAGCGTGACGGCCTTGTTGACCTCGTCCGGCGTCAGCTTCGCCGTGGTATCAAGACCCGCGCGGCTCGTGACCGCCGTGTGCGCGCCGTTCGTGCCGATCTTGTCGCAGTACTGCACGTTCG
>DHKK01000073.1 GCA_002404795.1 Clostridiales bacterium UBA4696 | reverse complement strand
GATACCGCCGCGCTGGAGCAGGCGTGGATGTGGGAGGAAGCGCAGTTTGACGCTTTTTTGCGGGAAAATCCTCCCACAGCGGAGCAGGAAGCATGCCTGTCCGCCCTCGCCGCGCAGCTGGGCCTCACCCCGATGGAGCACCCGTGGGCCTATCTCCGGGAGCTGCAGGCAGCCTTTGACCCCGGCAGCATCAAGTACACAGAGGAATATTACGATGTCACCGGGTGTCCGGCGGCAGAACCAGCGGCGCCGGACTGGAAGGTCTTCTTTGACGGCGGCTTCTGGGGCGGACGGGGAAACGGCCGCGCCGGGACCGAGCTCCGGCTTGGGACGCAGTTCGACTGGGCGGGGCGCCATTGGGTCGTCCCCGCGGCGTACGCCTGCGGCAGGGGGCTGGTCGTGGACGTCTGCATGCGCGCGGAGGCGGACGAGATCCGCAGGTTCCTGCGCAAATGGGAGCTCAGCCCGGAAAACGACTCGCGCGACAATTTTACGCCGGAGCAGCAGCTGCAGATCGATCTTGACAACCCACTCGGCATGCGGCCCGACCCACAGCTCACGCTGAACGGCCGGCCGCTGCAGCTCTCGCACGGCTGCTCGGTGTGTCATAATCCCTGCCTGCCAAAGAGCTTCCGCGCGCCGGAGGCGGAGCGGATGCTCCGCCATTACGGGCTGGACGCTGCCTGCGGGTGGATGCTCTGTCGGTTCTCCTTTTTGTGGGCGGGCAAGCGCCGCCCGGAGATCCGGACGCTGACGCTGACGATGCAGCAGCGGCCGTGCCGCGTGCCCGGCCCGCACTTCAAGGTCCATGCGCCCGGCGATTCGTTCACCTTCTCCCATCCGGTCAGCGGGACGGACTATACGCTGCAGGTGCAGGAGCTGGCACAGGAAACGCTTCCGCGCGGGCTGCTCACCGCGTTTTACCCGACGCATTTCACCGCCATGCGCTACACGCTCTCCCCCTCGCCAAGCGAGGACATCCGGATCTGTGACTGCGATGCGGGCGACCGGCCGCTGGAGATCGGCCCATGCGCGGATGCCGCTGCGCCGGAGGCGCAGAGCAGCGCCGCCTGCATCGGCATCATCGGCGGCGCGGACGGGCCGGCCGCGCTCGTGGCCGGTCCCGGGCCGGAGGGCAGCCGCGGTGTCTGCTCCGCCCTGCACTTTGAACCGGTGCAGAGCGACGTGGAATGGCGCGTGGAATTTCTGACCCAGCCGTTTGCGGACGCGGTGATCGCGCTGCTATAACGATACCCTGCCCGGTGGAGTCCACCGGGCAGGGTTTTTTATTCCGGCTTGACGCGCCAGTAGCCCTTCGTGTCCCGCGCCAGCAGCTTTTCAGCGATCATATCCCGGCGGATGGAACAGAAATCATCGTGATAATCGGCGATGATGATGTTGACCTCGCGCTCGGAATAGATGCGGCCAAACGCGAACGCCTTGACGATCTCCTCGAGAATGATCCGCTCCTTTTTGCGCTGGGCGGGGATCGCCTTCAGCTTGCCGTAGGCAAAGAAGGTGTCGATCACCTTCTGCCGGTATTCCGCGTCCCGCTGGGCCTGCACCGCGGCCTCGTCGGACTTTTCGCGCAGGATGTCCAGCATGCTGGTCTCGAAGATCTCCTTTTTGAGCGAGTACATCATGTAATACTGGCTCTTGTAGGACGTGACCGCCCCGGCGTCCGCCAGCTTTTTGAGGTGGAACGACACGGTCGGCGCGGTGATCCCCAGACGCTCGGCCAGACGCTCGACGTACATATCCTCGATCGCCAGCGATTTGAGGATCTGCAGCCGGGATTTATCCGACAGGCATTTGAACAGGCGAATGGCTTCCGTTTCTGTCATTCTGCTCCCTCCCAGATCTTTTTGAACTGCGTTTGGATCTCGCCGACGGTATCGAGCTTGAGCTTCTCGATCTGCAGCCGGACCGGGTCGTGATGTTCTTTGGCCTTCTCATAGGCCGCGGCCGCTTTCTGGCTGCTGCGGGTGATCTCGCCGTTCGTGACCTGCAGGGTCACGTCCGTGTATGCCTCGCCCTCCAGATAGAGCGTCCCGAAGAACACCTCGCCGTTGGTCTTCGCCTCGACCGGGGCGATATAAATTTCGCCGCAGGGCAGATCGCCGTCTCCGGCGTCGGCCAGCCACGTGCGCCCGGTCAGCTCCAGCTGCGCATCCTCCAGCTCGTATCCGAGCACGATCGGCTGGCAGGCGAATACGTCCAGGACCGCGTCGAACTTCGAAAACAGGCCAACGTACCGGTCATCAAAGCAGCTCTCCTTCGCGCCCGCAAAGATCTCCCGGTTGACGGACCACGCCTGCTGCAAAACGACCGGCGAAGCGCCCAGCGCGGCGACGGCGGCGGCAAACTGATCGGCGGCGGTCTTGTCGGCGTTTTCGCCCCAGAAGTGGATCAAAATCAGCTCTCCGGCCGAAACGCCGCTTCCTTTTACGATGTTTGCTATGGTTTCGCGCGTCATACGCACACCTCCTCCGTGTCCGCGATTCTATCACATTCTCATTGGAATGTCAAATCTGATTTGATAAATATAAAAATAAATAATCTGAATTTGCTTCGAAACGAGCAAACCCCGGCGCGGCCAACGTTGGCCGCGCCGGGGTCCCGGTCTGGTTTGTCCGCCTGAGGGCGTTTATGTTGTCTGCTCCTGCAGGATCCGGCCCTCCGCGCTGATCGTCACGACACGCAGGGGAAGGGCCCTGCCGCTGTGCGCGATCGCCTGGCGGGCGGCGTATTCCAGCCCGCCGCAGCACGGGACCTCCATGCGCGTGAGCGTCACGCTGCGCACGTCGTTCTCCGTGAGGATCGCGGTCAGCTTCTCCTCGTAGTCCGCGCTGTCCAGCTTCGGGCAGCCGATGAGCGTCACACGGCCGCGGATGAAGTCCGCGTGAAAATTCCCATAGGCGTAGGCCGTGCAGTCGGCGGCGACGAGCAGGTCACAGCCGTCAAAATACGGCGCGCGGACCGGCACGAGCCGCAGCTGAACCGGCCAGTTCTGCAGCTGCCCGGGCGCGGGCTGCGCCGCGGCGGCCGGATGGTGCATGGCGCGCACCTGCGTGCCGGGGCAGCCGCAGGCCAGCTTGTCCGGGGCGGGCGCGCCCGGCTTTTTGGCCGCCTGCACGTTTTTTACCGCCTCGGCCGTCAGCTTTTCGAGCTTTGCGCGCTTCACGGCAGCCTCGTCATAGGCCGCGGCCTCGCGCTCGATAAAATGGATCGCGTCCACCGGACAGACCGGCAGGCAGTTGCCCAGCCCGTCGCAGTAATCGTCGCGGATCAGCTTCGCCTTTCCGTCCACGATGGCGATTGCGCCCTCGTGGCACGCCTCGGCGCACAGGCCGCAGCCCGTGCAGGCGGCTTCGTCGATGGTGATGATGGTCCGTTTCATGTGTTGTCCTCCTGTTCGCGTTTGGCTTCCAGTCTTGCCCGGCGCTCGGCGTCCGCCTTTTCCTGATTGCGGCGGGCAATGATCATCAGCTTTTCATAGGTCTCCTCGCCCACGCACTGTTTGGCGTATTTGCACCACTGCACGCAGCTGAGCTTGTCGTTGTAGACGACGAAGCCGCACTTGTCGCAGGCGACCTCGGTGTCCGTGGAAAAAATCTCAATGGGATTGCCGCAATTCGGGCAGATGCGGTCCTCGATCGTCGGAGTCCGCGGCTTGCCCTGACAGCCGTCCATGATCATTCTGCACACCTCCTTGACTTTCTGGTCTCAGTATAGGATACTATAAGAAAATAGTATGTTGTTTTTCCAACAAAGGAGCTGAAACTTATGGAGGTTTTTCCGGCGCTTTCCGCATGCTCGCTGTTTGCGGGACTGACGGAGGACGAGATCGCAGCCATTCTTCCCTGTTTGTCTGCGCGGCAGACGGGCTTTCGCCGCGGGCAGTTTCTTCTGCGGGCGGGCGACGAGGTCCGCTTCGCCGGGGTCGTGCTGGCGGGCGAGGTCGAGCTGCTGCAGGAGGATTTCTGGGGCAACCGCAATCTGCTGGCCGCGGCCGGGCCCGGCGAGCTGTTCGCCGAGGCCTTCGCCTGCGTGCGGGCGCGCGCGCCGGTGAGCGTGCTGTGCAAAACGGATGGGCGCGTTCTGTATCTCGATACCCGCGCGGTCTTCTCCCCCTGCGAAAAGGTCTGCGCGCAGCACCGGACGCTGTCGCAGAATCTCATCCGCGTGCTGGCGGAGAAAAACATGCAGCTGAACGAGAAGGCCGGGTATCTCTCGCAGCGCTCGACGCGCGAAAAGCTGCTGGCCTATCTCTCCGCGCAGGCGCGCCGGGCCGGCAGCGCCAGCTTCCGCATCCCCTTCGACCGCCAGCAGCTGGCGGATTTCCTGTCGGTCAACCGCAGCGCGATGTCCGCCGAGCTCTCCAAGATGCAGCGCGAGGGGCTGCTGCGCGCCGAGCGCAGCGACTTCACGCTTTTCCAGCCGGAATGACCTTCATCCTCCGGCTTTCTTCTTGCTTTTCCCGCCCGGACGCGATATACTGAAATTCACAGGCAGCCGCGCTGCAAAGTATGAAGAAAGAAAGGATCTTTACCGGAATGAGTATTGCATACCAGGATCTGACCCCCGCCCAGGCGCGCGAGGAATACGCAGCGGTCAAAGCGCAGTTCGACGCGCTGCAGGCCAAGCATCTGAAGCTGAATATGGCCCGCGGCAAGCCCGGCAAGGAGCAGCTGGATCTCGTCTCCGATATTCTGAGCATTCTGAAGACCCCGGAAGACTGCATCTCGGACGGCGTCGACGCCCGCAACTACGGCGAGCTGGCGGGCCTCAAGGAAGCGAAGGAATTCTGGGCGGACGTGCTCGGCTGCAGGCCGGAGGAGTGCTTCATCGGCGGCAACGCCTCTTTGACGCTCATGTACGATCTGGTCAGCAAGGGCTATACGCACGGCCTTGCACGCTCGGAAAAGCCGTGGTGCAGGCTCGATACCGTCAAGTGGCTCTGCCCGGCCCCCGGCTATGACCGCCATTTCAAGATCACCGAGTCCTTCGGCTTTGAGCTCATCACCATCCCCATGACCCCGACCGGCCCGGACATGGATCTGGTCGAAGAAGCTGTCAAGGATCCGGCTGTCAAGGGCATGTGGTGCGTGCCGAAGTATTCGAACCCCGACGGCATCGTCTATTCCGACGAGACCATCGCGCGCATCGCGGCTTTGAAACCCGCCGCGCCCGATTTTGCCCTCATGTGGGACAACGCCTACTGCATCCACGAGTTTGACGGCGACTTCGTCCCCTTCCGGGACATCCTGACGCTCTGCCGCGAGGCGGGCAATCCCGATATGGTCTACGAATTCGCCTCCACGTCGAAGGTGACGCTGCCCGGCGCGGGCTTCTCCGTCATGGCCACGAGCGAGGCCAATCAGGCCTACCTGCAGAAGCTCATCGGCATCCAGACCATCTCCTACGACAAGGTCAACTCCCTGCGCCACGTGCGCTATCTCAAGGACAAGGCCCACACGCTGGAGCTCATGAAAAAGCACGCGGCCATCCTGAACCCGAAGTTCCAGTGCGTCCTGCGCCATCTCGATACCGAGATCGCGCCGCTCGGCATCGCCTCTTGGCAGCGGCCGAAGGGCGGCTATTTCGTCTCGGTCAACACGAAGCCGGGTCTTGCCAAGCGCACGCTGGCCCTCTGCAAGGAAGCGGGCGTCGTCATGACCGGCGCGGGCGCGACGTTCCCCTACGGCCGCGACCCGCAGGATTCCAACATCCGCATCGCCCCCTCCCTGCCCCCGGTCGAGGAGCTGGAGCAGGCGATGGAGATCTTCTGCACCAGCCTGCGCCTGGCCGCGCTGGAGCAGCAGATGCAGTAAATCTGATATTTCCGCAAAAAAGCGCCCGGACGGCTGTCCGGGCGCTTTTGATTTTCGGGTTTGCGGGGTGCTTACTTTGCGAAGACCTTCTTCAGTCTTGCGAAGCGGGGCAGGCCGTCGACCTTCTCGAGCTTCGTCTCGCCCTGGATGAGCGGCATGGCGTACTTGACGAAGTCCTCGGTGACGTTGTTGCCTTCCGGGGTGATCCACTCGGCCGGGAACTTCTTTTCGAAGTTGGCGACGTCGGAGAGGTCAAACAGCTTGGCTTTGCAGGTGTAGCCGTTCGTGCGGTCGCACTCGAAGCCGACCATCTTGTCGGTCACACCGGCGATCATCTGCTCGACAGCGGTCTTGCCGGACATAAAGGCTTCCTCGATGTCGGTGCCGGAGGCGCAGTGCGCGGCGCAGCGCTGCAGCAGGCTGAGCTCGATGCCGCGGACCTTGGCGCCGGTGCGCTCTTTCATGATGTTGGCGAGCGTCGCAGCCAGGCCGCCCAGCTGGGCATGGCCGAAGCCGTCGGTCGCGGCGGTCTTGGCTTCGGAGACGAAGCTGCCGTCGGCATAGTGCACGCCCTCGGAGACGGCGACAATGCAGTTCTTCTTCTCCTCATAGCGCTTGGAGACGTCGGCGACGAACTTGTCCATGTCAAAGTTGACCTCGGGCAGGTAGATGAAGTCGCAGCAGGGCTCTTCTTCGTTGGCCAGCGCGGCAGCGGCGGTCAGCCAGCCCGCGTGACGGCCCATGCACTCGATGATGGTGATCATGCCGGTGTCGTAGACGTGCGCATCGCGGGAGACTTCCATGATGGAGGTCGCGATATACTTGGCGGCGGACGCATAGCCCGGGCAGTGGTCGGTGCCGAAGAGGTCGTTGTCGATGGTCTTGGGGATGCCCATGACGCGGCATTCGTAGCCGACCTTCTTCATATACTTGGAGATCTTGTTGCAGGTATCCATGGAGTCGTTGCCACCGTTGTAGCAGAAATAGCGGACATCGTACTTCTTGAAGATCTCAAGAATGCGCTTGTAATCGGTGTCGTCGTCATCCGGGTCCTTGATCTTGTAGCGGCAGGAACCGAGGGCAGAAGACGGAGTATAGGGCAGGCGGTCAAGCTCGGCACGGTCTTCTTCGTCCATGCACAGAAGCTCGTCGTTCAGAACGCCCTTGATGCCGTGATATGCGCCGTAGACCCTGGTGATGCAGTCGGCGTCGAGCGCGGTGCGGATGCAGCCGTACGCGCTGGCGTTGATGACGGAAGACGGGCCGCCGGACTGAC
Organism: Clostridiales bacterium UBA4696; assembly: GCA_002404795.1. Lineage (GTDB taxonomy): Bacteria > Bacillota > Clostridia > Oscillospirales > Oscillospiraceae > CAG-170. The sequence goes on along the minus strand of DHKK01000073.1, from coordinate 700 downwards.
CGATGATCAATGCGCCTTTCAATGCTTCAGACATAATAAATTACCTCCGTATGCGATTAGAATATGTTGAACAAAACAAAATATATCACATCCCGCGGAAATTGTAAATTCGTCTATTGCAAAAATAGCTGAAATTTGCTAGAATTCTTCGTGGAATTTGAATAAAACAAGGAGATGTCATTATGCCTCTGGTTACTTCTACCGAAATGTTCAAGAAGGCTTACGACGGCGGCTACGCCATCGGCGCTTTCAACGTCAACAACATGGAAATCGTTCAGGGCATCACCGAAGCCTGCCAGGAAGAGCACGCTCCCGTTATCCTGCAGGTCTCCAAGGGCGCTCGCGCCTACGCGAACCACAACTACCTGGTCAAGCTGGTCGAAGCGGCTGTCATGTGCTGCCCGGATATCCCCATCGTCCTGCATCTGGACCATGGCCCCGACTTTGAGACCTGCAAGGCCTGCATCGACGGCGGCTTTACCTCCGTCATGATCGACGCTTCCTCCAAGCCCTTTGCAGAGAACATCGAGATCACCAAGAAGGTCGTCGAGTACGCGCATGACCACGGTGTCGTCGTCGAAGCGGAGCTCGGCACGCTGGCCGGCATCGAGGACGAAGTGAAGGTCGCCGCACACGAGGCTTCCTACACCCATCCCGAAGAAGTCGAGGAGTTCGTCTCCAAGACCGGCTGCGACTCTCT
>DHKK01000042.1:205-5643 GCA_002404795.1 Clostridiales bacterium UBA4696 | reverse complement strand
GAGCCGCCCGTGGGGCGGCTCTTTTGGGGTGGGTTATTTGGTGATGTTTCCCACGAAACGGTGGAGGATCGCGGCGACCTGGGCGCGGGTGGCGCTGGCGCGCGGGAGGAGTCTGCCGTCCGTGCCGTTGATCAGCTTCTCGGCGACAGCCCAGGAAAGCGGGGCCTTCGCGTAGGTGGAAACTGCCACGGCGTCAGAGAAGGCGTTCAGGCTCGCGCTCGCCGACGTGCCGTACTGCTTATACTGCGCGTAGCGGCAGAGGATGGCGGCCATCTGCTCGCGGGTCACATGCTCGCTGGGGCTGAAGGTCGTGGCGCTGGTGCCGTTGACGATGCCGTTATCGGCGGCCCAGGTGACGGCGTTTTCGTAGTAGCTGCCGAACGTGACGTCCGAGAAGCCGCTGCGGCCGGTGACGCTGGGCTCGCCCTCGAGCCGGTACAGGACCGTGACGAGCATGGCGCGCGTCATGGAGGCGTAGGGGCTGAAGGTCGTGGCCGTGGTGCCGGAGAAGAGGCCGTTTTCGTAGGCGAAGACGACGTCGTCATAGAACCAGTCGGATTCGCGCACATCGGTGAACGGCAGCGTGCCGTTGGTGAATTCCACGGTGATGCGGTCGTAGATCTTCAAGCTGCTGCAGGTGTAGCTCTCGACCGCGCCGATGGACTTGCCGTTGACCTTGACGTCCTTGACGTGGCAGCCCTTGTCGGGCGTGAAGGTGAACTTCACAGTCCGGCCGAGGTCGCTGAGGGTCAGCGTGGGCTCAATCTTGCCGTGCTTTCCGGCTGTGGCTACGTCGCCGATGCGGCGGCGGGCGTATTCCGCGGGAGAGATATCCGCGGCTTCGAGCCAGGTGGATTTCTCGGCTGCGTAATTGTCCACGTAATGCCAGACAATACGGTCGCCGTCCTTGAGCACGTGCTCATCCAGGGCGTAGTTGCCGTGCGTGCCGTTGACGGTGAACATCCAGCCGGAGCCTGCGCCGTTGTCAAACTCGCTCAGCGTGTAGCCGCCGAGGATAGACGAGGCGGTGATGCTTCTGACGTAGCCGGAGGCTGCGCCGGTGCTGGTCAGCCCGGCGTCCTGCAGGGCTTCGGTGAAGACGTCATAGACGGTACTGCCCTTCTTGACGGTGTAGGTCTCCGTCTCGATCCAGGTGACGTAGCCGAGGTGCTTGCCGGTGTAGGACTCGGGGAAATCGCCGATCAGGCGGAAGCTGACCTCGATGGTATCGCCGTTCACATAGGCGTCGATGTCGGCCTTGGCCTGCTTGAGCGCGGCGTCGGCCTGCTCGGCGTACTGGGCGCTGCTGATGGAGCTGCGGCCGGTACGATAGGCCTCGGTGATCTTCGTCCACTGGTCGGTGGTGTAGTCGGTGCGCTTGAGCTTGTCGTAATAGGCGTCGAGCTCGGCGAGCTTGGCCTTGCGGCAGGCCTCGAGGAGCGTCTGGAAGGTCTGCTTCTGCTGCAGGAAGGTCCCGTAGTTCGTGACCTCCGCCTGTTCCTCCGCCGTCAGCCCGGCGTAAGCCGCTTCGATCTCCTGCAGGGCAAGATAGGTCTCGCGCTTGCAGTCGGTGACGGTGCCGAGGGCGGTGATCTTCGCCGCGACGTCGGCTGCGCCGCTGGCTGCCGGGAGGAGGTCTGCGGCGTCGGACATATCGTAGAGTCTGTTCGCGCCGCGCTTGAAGCGGTCATAGGCGACGAGGGCGTAGGCCGCCTGCTCGGTCGGACGCGGGGAAACTCTGGCGTCGGGCGAGACCGAGTCGAGGGCGAAGCCGCCGGAGGCCGTCTGATAGGACAGGAGGCTGGTCAGCGGGTTTTTGCCGCCTCTGGCATATCTGGCGTCCGTGCAGTCGATGCCGAGGGCCGAGTAGGCCGTGACGACCTGCGCGTCGGTGCAGGCGTTGCCGTAGCCGGTCAGACCCTCCAGATAGGTCAGGGCCTTGTCGATCGCGGCCTGCACGCCGGTCTCGCTCTTATGCGGAGCCAGGGCCGTGAGGACCATGGCAGTGGCGTCCACGTTGTCGTCCGGGTTCTGGGCATTGATCTTCCATGCGCCGGATTCGTTCTGCATGCTGAGCAGATACTGGATCATCGCCGGGACCGCAGCGGTATCCGCGACGGTATAGGGTGCGGAGTCGATGGCGATGATGGCAAAGGCGGCGCTGGTGGTGCCGGGGACGGTCGCCTTATAGGCGCTGCCGGTCTTCGCGGTCAGCGGGGTGACCAGATCGTAGGTTTCGCCGCCGACTGCATAGGCCTTGGCGTTCTGCCCGAGCGCGGTCAGCGCGAGGACGAGGCGGACATTCTCGTTGGTGGTCTCAAAGCTGCTGCCGTTCGCTTCCAGGAGCTTCGCCAGTTCGTCGGCATAGCCCGCGTACCAGCGCTTGTCGGCGTCGGAGCTGAGCCCCGCGCGTGCCAGGGCCATGACGGCCCAGTCGCCGCTCGTGCTCTGGTTCGCCTTCGGGGTGACGCTGCTGCGGATGTAGGCCAGGACGCTCTGCAGCTGGGTCTGGTAGCCCTGCGCGTTTTTCAGCTCGTTGAGCCTTGCTTCCGCGGCTTCGAGCACGCCGCGCTTCGTGACATAGCCCTTGGCTGCTGCATTCAGGCCTTCATATGCGCTGCGGGCAGCGGTGATGAGGCCTTCCTTTTCCAGCGTGACGGTGCCGATGGCTTCGATCTGCGTGTCGACGGCGGCGGCCGCGTCGCGGTCGGCCTGCTCCTGCGCGGCATCGGCGGCGGCCTTCTTATAGTCGGCCTCGGCCTTGGCGAGCTTTTCTTCCGCATCGGGGAGCAGCTTCTTGGCCGCGTCGGTCAGGCTCTTGTAGGCGCCCGAAGCTTCGTTGATGGCATCCGCGCTGTCCTTGGTGACCGGGAAAATCGCGTCGATCTTCTCCCCGGCGGCTTTCGCAGCCGCCTGATTGGCCGTGCTGACGACGGTGACGGTCACGCTGACTTCCTCGCCTGCCAGCTTTTTGAGCGTATCGAGGACATCCGCGTAGCTGCTGTTATCCTTGCAGGTCTCGTAATAGTCGCCGAAGCGTGCGCTCTTGAGGTTGGCGGTGATAGTGACGGTCTTGTCGTCGGTCGCATGCGGGGTGACGAGCAGGTTTTCATCGGCAATGACGGCGCTGTTGCTGCTGCGGAAGAGCCGCCAGGGCTGCGTACCCATCGAGTCATAGCCGGGCAGATCCGTCGGGACAATGCCGGTACCCAGCGTTTCGGCGCTGGTGTAGACCCAGATGAGTTTTCCGTCGGCGTCCAGACGGGCCTCATGGAAGGCGTGCAGGTCCTTCGTGACGGCATCGGCCGAGATGTTCTGATCGTCGTTGATACCGGCGAAGAAGTTCGCCTTGGCCTTCTCGAGCAGGGCCAGCTCCGCGGTGAGGTCAGAGGGCTTCAGCGGGGAAATCTTGATTCTCAGTTCGGCAGAATTGCTGTACTTGTCGAGCTTTACGCCGCCCGTCTGCTTTGTGATCGTAAGCTTCAGGATCACTTCGGTCGCCTGCTCTGCAAGCGGACGGAAAACATTTGCTGCGTAGCCGTTGATCTTGACCGGGCAGCCGTCTGTGCTGCCATCAGCGTTCGTGGCCGTGTATTCGACCTTATACGCATTCGAGCCGCCGTCAATCTCGATCAGCGCCGGGGCGCTCAGCTCGCCGCAGAGCACCGGGCAATGGAATTTCTCCATCACATACGCCAGATCGGTGATATGATCCCAGTGTGTGTGCGACAGCAGCACGATATCTGCGCCCTCGATGACCTCCGGGCCGAAGGGCGCGCGCGGGCTTTCGCCGATGCACGGGTCGATCACGATCCGAAAATCACCGACACGGATCTCAAAGCAGGCGATCGTCAGCCAGCGGATGGAGACCTCCGGCCGGAGCTGCGGTCGTTCGATCAGCATAAAAATCTTCCTTTCTATTGCATTCATGCATTCATGGCGCAGCTGCGCCGGTTTTTCTTTTGTTTGTCCGCAGCCGCGCACACAGCACGGCCCCTGCCGCCGCCGTCGCGGCCAGCAGGCCGAAGGCTCCGCCAAGGCCCACCCCGTCACAGGCCGCACCCATCAGGACGGGATAGACCATCCCGCCAATGCCGCAGCCCGCGCTCATAACGCCAGCCGCGCCTGCGCCGGCCTCCGGGAACAGCCCGGTCGCCTGCGCGACGAGCGTCGACCAGATCGGGCCGTAGGAAAAACCCGCACCAAAGCAGCACACGAGAGATACCGTGGGATGTTTGGACACGGCCAGCGCCAGCAGGAACGCCGCGCTTGCCAGAAAGCAGCCAACGAGCGTCTTTTTCGGGTTACGCAGGACGGCGCTAAACAGCATCCTGGAAACGGTCATGCCGATCCAATAGGCGGAGATCGCCGCAGCCGCGAGATCCCCTGCCGACAGGCGCACGGAAAACAGGCTCTCGGCAAAATAGCTGATGCCGTTTTCCAGCCCGACATACAGCAGGATCGAGAAAAACAGCAGCCGGAACGCGCGCGAGGCGAAAAAGTTTGTCCGCGCCTTTGCTTCCTTCTGCGTGACGGTCTGCCGTTTCGGGAACACCGTGAGCAACAGCAGCAGCGCCAGCAGCGTATAGGCTGCCGCGCAGATCAGAAACGGCAGCCGCCAGCTTGCATGGCGGCTTTTCTGCAGCCACTGCACCAGAAACGGGCTGATCACCGCGCCGAGCGAAAGCATGGCCTGTGACAGATTGATATAGCGCGCGCCCTTCTCCGCGTCCAGCTCGGACAGCACGGCGGACGACACACTTTCGCACACGCTGTAGCCCGCGCCGACGCAGACCGCGCCGATCACATAGCTGCTTTAACGTCGGTGCGACGCCGCAGTCTATCAGATACTTTCCGATGGACTGCGCACTGCTACATCCCGGCAGAATGACGTAATCGTCCAGATGCTCTGTCAGCTGCAAAATGTCCTTTGTGCCGGAGATGCTGTTTGCATCCAGCATTCCCGCGAATTTGTCACAGTCAACCTCCGACATATGCTCCAGCCGCTCGGCAAGCTGATTGATGCGCTCCGGCTCACCCTCTGCGGCAAGGTCTACGCCGCTCAAGTACAGCCCTAAATTCATGACCTCGCTTGCCGCGCCTTGAATTGTGACCGTTTTGGACATCGACTTCAAAGACTCCAACGTTGCGCTAACATCCTCTTTCTCTGCGGGAGTCGTCACGGGGAAGGAGAGCAGCACCTGCTTTCCGTTTTCGCCCTGCCTTAAAAACAGCGTCACCATCTCCAAAATCCGCAAGTACCTTGTAGGTATCTTCCAGACCAATTGCTTTCAGCGCAGGTGCGCGTTCAAAGATCCGCATGTACTCCTTGACCTGTCCAGCCGTCTGAATAACAGTCCGAAGTTGCCGGTCCACTTCTGGCCCCGAAATATCCGCTGGTCGGAAGCGGACGATACCGTCTCTGTCAACCGAGCAGA
>DHKK01000042.1:0-171 GCA_002404795.1 Clostridiales bacterium UBA4696 | reverse complement strand
GCAGAGCGGCTTCTCGTTCCATCGGACGTGGATCAGACCGTCTTCCAGCAGCCTTGCATCCAGATCCCTGCGTAGGAGCTTCTGTTCTATCTCTTGCAGAAATCGTTCCTTCTGCGGTGTAAGTTCTTCGCTCATTTTTAACCTCCAATTCTAGTGGTATAAAAAGTTTGA
>DHKK01000112.1:5822-6087 GCA_002404795.1 Clostridiales bacterium UBA4696 | reverse complement strand
CGCAAGTCCAACGCCTCCCCTTGTAAAGGGGAGGTGCCGAGCAAAGCGAGGCGGAGAGGCTATACTCCCGCAAGAAGGTAACATTCGTCAAAATTTTGGCTGCACCTTCTATTGCCGGCAGTCGTTCTAAGGCAACTAGTTGCAAACTTGACACCCCCGTATCAGGCGGCGCGTACCAAGACGCCCGTAAGGTGACTCTCGTGTGGAACGACGCCTGAAGGCTAGGTTCTCGCCTAAAATCAGAGGCAGAAAGCACCAAACGTAA
>DHKK01000112.1:0-5779 GCA_002404795.1 Clostridiales bacterium UBA4696 | reverse complement strand
CCCCTTCTTTTCCGGCAAGACGGAAAAGAAGGGGCCGTCGGAGACATATGGCAGTCGCAAATCTGCGACAACCTCTCAGTCTCGGCTTCGCCGAGCCAGCTCCCCTGGAAGGGGAGCCAAGGAGTGCGCGCCGCCGGAAGTACTCAAAAGTAGGCGACAACCTCTCAGTCAGCCTTCGGCTGACAGCTCCCCTGGGAGGGCAGCCTTTCTACCACATATCAAACAGCAAGAAGGAATCCATTTGAAAACTGTTTATTTTAAAGAACCCACAAAAGAGAATATTGAGGCCGCGGCGAAGATCATCCGGGACGGCGGTCTTCTCGCCATCCCGACCGAGACCGTCTACGGCCTCGGCGCGGACGCGCTGAATGAGGACGCAGTCCTGCGCATCTTCCTGGCCAAGGGCCGCCCGCAGGACAACCCCCTCATCATCCACGTGCCGGACAGCTCGTGGCTCGCCCGCTATTGCCGGAACGTCCCCGACGCGGCCTACGCCCTGGCCGAAAAGTTCTGGCCCGGCCCCCTCACGATGATCCTGCCGAGAAAGCCCATCGTGCCCCTGCGCACCACCGCCGGGCTTGAGACCGTCGGCGTCCGCTGCCCGGACCATCCGGTTACGCGCGCCATCATCGCCGCCGCGGACGTGCCCATCGCCGCACCCTCCGGCAATACCTCCGGCCGCCCCAGCCCGACCTGCATCGCGGATATGATCGAGGATATGGACGGCAAGATCGAGGGCATGTTTGACGGCGGGCCCTGCACCGTCGGCGTCGAGTCGACGATCATCGACCTGACCTGCACGCCGCCGCGCCTGCTCCGCCCGGGCGGACTGCCGCTCGAGTCGCTCGAGGCGGTCCTCGGCCATGTCGACGTGGACAAGGCTGTCGTCTCCCTCCTGAAGGACGGCGAGCGGCCCAAGGCCCCCGGCATGAAATACCGCCACTACGCCCCGAAAGCGCCCGTCACGGTCGTCACCGGCGACCCGGCGGCCTCCGCGGCCTATATCCGCGCGCACCTGCCCGCGGGCGCGGGTGTCATCTGCTTCACGGAGTACAAGGACCTGTTCCCCGGCAGCAGCATCCACGATCTCGGCTCCGCACACGACAAGGCGGAGCAGGCCCGCCGCGTCTTTGACGCCCTGCGCGAATTTGACCACGAGACCGTGACCGAGATCTATGCCCAGTGCCCCGACACGGCCGGCCTCGGCCTCGCCGTCGCCAACCGGCTCAAGAAGGCGGCGGGCTTCCACGTGATCGAGGTATGAGCATGCTCGTCATCGGCATCACCGGTCCGACCGGCTGCGGCAAGACGACGCTGCTGCAGGCCGTGCAGCGGCGCGGCGGGGTTATCGTCGACTGCGACGCGCTGTATTACGAGCTGCTGGCCTCCGAAGAGGGCAAAGATTTGCGGCGGGAGCTGCAGGCTGCGTTTCCGGGCGCGTTCGATGCGGACGGGCGTTTGCGGCGCAAGGCGCTCGGGCAGCTCGTCTTCGGCGACCAGGCGCGCATGGCGCAGCTCAACGAGATCGTCTTTTTCCACATCGGCAGGGCCGTGCGCGCCCGGCTGGTGCAGGCGAAGCGGGACGGGCGGCAGCTGGTTGCCATCGACGCGATCAACCTGTTTGAATCCGGCCTGGCAGGGCTCTGCGATACGACCGTCGGCGTGCTCTGTGACCGCGAGACGCGCATCCGGCGCATCATGGCGCGCGACGGCCTGACGCGGGACTATGCCGCTCTGCGCGTGGACGCGCAGAAGCCCGACAGCTTTTATAAAGATCATTGCACGACCATTCTCCAGAACGCCGGGACGCGCGAAAGCTTCGCGCGCGCGGCTGACCAATATGTAACCAACACAGTGAAAGGAGCTTTCCCCATGACAAAACAGGAACGAGAGGCGCTGCTCTACCAGCCGAAGCACGGACGCGACCGCCTCAGCAAGGCCGACGAGGCCGCGATGCAGACCTACTGCGAGGCCTACAAGGCCTTCCTCGACCGCTCGAAGACCGAGCGCGAATGCGTCGTCTCCGCGGTGGAGCTGGCCGAGCAGACGGGCTTCCGCGCGCTGCAGGACGGCATGGCCCTGCAGCCCGGCGACAAGGTCTACTCCGTCAACCGCGGCAAGTCCATCCTGCTCGCCGTGATCGGCAGCAAGTCCCTGGCCGAGGGCGCGAACATCGGCGCGGCCCATACCGACGCACCACGGCTGGACTTCAAGCCCAACCCCCTCTATGAAGACGCCGAGCTGGCCTATTTCAAGACGCACCACTACGGCGGCATCCGCAAGTATCAGTGGGTCACGGTCCCGCTGGAGCTGCACGGCAAGGTCGTCCGCGCCGACGGCAGCGAGATCTTCGTCAAGATCGGCGCAGACCCCGCCGACCCGCAGTTCGTCATCAACGACCTGCTGCCGCATCTGGGCCGCGAGCAGGGCAAAAAGCCCCTCAACGAGGCCATCCCGTCCGAATCGCTCAACATCCTCATCGGCAGCTGGCCCGAGCCCGACGACAACGGTCCGGACCGCGTCAAGCTCGCCGTCATGCGCATCCTGCACGAGAAATACGGCATCGTGGAGGAGGATTTCATCTCCGCCGAGCTCGAGGCCGTCCCGGCTGCCAACGCGCGGGATCTCGGCTTTGACCGCAGCATGATCGGCGCCTACGGCCATGACGACCGCGTCTGCGCCTACGCCGAGCTCGCCGCCATCCTGCAGCTCGAAGCGCCGGAGAAAACCGCCGTCTGCATCTTCGCCGACAAGGAGGAGATCGGCTCCGAGGGCGTGTCCGGCATGCAGTCCGAGGCGTTCGAGCACTTCATGGAGAAGCTCTGCCGCACGCAGAACGTCCCGCTGATCGACTGCCTGGCAAAGTCCTTCTGCATCTCCGCGGACGTGACCGCGGCCTACGACCCCAATTTCGCCGAGGTCTACGAAAAGCGCAACGCCTCCTACCTCAACTACGGCATCGGCCTGTGCAAGTACACGGGCGCGGGCGGCAAGTCCGGCGCGTCCGATGCCTCGGCCGAGGTCGTCGGCCGGCTCCGCAAGCTGTTTAACGACAACGGCGTCATGTGGCAGATGGCCGAGCTCGGCAAGACCGACGCGGGCGGCGGCGGAACGGTCGCAAAGTACATGGCCAAGCGCAACATCGACACGCTCGACGCGGGCGTCCCCGTGCTCTCCATGCATGCGCCGTATGAGACCGTTGCGAAGCTCGACTGCTACATGACCTACAAGGGCATGAAGGCCTTCTTCGAGCAGAACTAAATTTCTGCGTATCAGGCATACAGGAGCACCCTCCGGCATATTTATATGCTGGAGGGTGTTTTCTTCATGCAGAACCTGATTTCCGTTCCTGTTCCCATGACCTCTTGCCGGCAGGAGGCGTATCTTCAGCGTCTTCGCCGGCAATTTCCTTTTGTCTATATCCGGCCGCTCACGCGCACGGCCTTTGGCCGCCGCGTCTGGGCGCTGCAGCTCGGCGGCGGCAGCCGCAAGGTCCTCGTCGCCGCGGGCCACCACGCCAACGAGTGCATCACGTCGGACGCGCTCTGGCAGTGGCTGTTTGCCTACTGCGAGGCGCTGCTGGATGGCGGCGCGCTGGACGGCGTCCCGGCACGGGAGCTGTATCACGATACCATGGTCTATCTGGTCCCGCTGGCGAATCCGGACGGGGCAGATCTGGCTGCGGGCGTCTGCGCGCCGGACAGCCCGGAATACCGCGCCGCGGCGGCCATCGCCGCGCAGTATCCGGATGTCCCGTTCCCTTCCGGCTGGAAGGCGAACCTGCGCGGCGTCGACCTGAATCTCAACTATCCCGCCCGCTGGGAGACGGCCCGGCGCATCAAAAAGGAGCAGGGCATCTGCACGCCTGCTCCGCGGGATTTTGTCGGCTTTTCTCCGCTGGACCAGCCGGAGTCGGCGGCGCTCGCCGCCTTTGCCCGCTGTGTCCATCCGGATCTGATGCTCGCGCTGCACACGCAGGGCTCCGTCATCTATCCCGGCCCCGCCGAATCGGCCCCGGCCGGGTCCGCCGCGCTGGCGGCGGCGATGTCCGAAGCGTCCGGCTACCCGGTGGAGCCGGTGCCGGAGATCTCGGCCAACGCGGGCTTCAAGGACTGGTTTCTGCAGTGCTTCCGGCGGCCGGCCTTCACCATCGAGATGGGGGCCGGGGAAAATCCCCTGCCCATGACGCAGCTACCCGCGCTCTGCAGGGCGCTCCGCGCCATCATGACCGCCGCGCTGTTGTGGTGATCAGCCCTGCGCTTCCTTCGTCATCTCGTTGAAGGCCGCCGTGTCGAAGGTGATGACGAGGTGGTAGACCTTTTTGCCGTCCTGCAGCTGCGCTTCGACCTCGCGGCGCAGCTGCGCGGTCTTGTCTGCATATTCCGCCGGGATGACCATGTCGAAGATCACGTTTGCGTGATGCGGGCCGGAGACCATGCGGAAATCGTGGATGGACAGCCGCGGGTCGATGCTGCGGAGGATCTGCATCACGCGTGCATGCACGGCCGTGACCTCCGGATCGTCGGTCACGATGGGGTCGTAGTGGATGACCAGATCGACGTGCAGATCGCGCTTGGCCTGCCGCTCGATCTCGTCGAGGATCTCGTGCGCGACGAGCGGGTCGATGCGGTGGTCCAGCTCCGCGTGGACGCTGGCAAAGCGGCGGCCGGGGCCGTAGTCGTGCACCATCAGATCGTGGATGCCGAGGATGTTGGGGTGCGAGGTCATAAGATAGGCGATCGCGTGGACGAGCGACTCGTCCGGCTTCGCGCCGAGCAGGGGATCGATCGTATCCTTTGCAATGCCGACCCCGGACCAGAGGATAAACAGCGCGACGAGCAGCCCGACGTATCCGTCGATCCTCAGCCCCGTCAGCTGCCCGACGATGCACGCGAGCAAGACCGCGCCCGTCGAGATCACGTCGTTGCGGCTGTCGGCGGCGGCCGCGGTGAGGGCGGCGGAGCCGATCCGCCTGCCGAGCTTCCGGTTGAAGACGGCCATCCAGAGCTTGACCAGAATGGAACAGACCAGAATGACGACGATCAGCGCCGAAAACTCCACGGCCTCCGGGTGCAGGATCTTGCCGACCGAGCTTTTGACCAGCTCCACGCCGATGACCAGGATCAGAACTGCCACGGCCAGCCCGGACAGGTATTCCATGCGCGCATGGCCGTAGGGATGCTCGTCGTCGGCAGGGCGGGAGGCCAGCTTGAACCCAACGAGCGTCACGATCGAGCCGGAGGCGTCCGACAGGTTGTTGACGGCGTCCGCCGTGATCGATACGCTCCCGGAGATCGTCCCGGCCAGAAGCTTGAGCGCGAACAGCAGAAGATTGCAGACGATGCCGGTCACGCCCGCGAGCCGGCCGTATCCGGCGCGGACTGCAGGGTCGGAAGTGTCCGAGGCATGTTTTACAAAGAGCCGAAGCAGAAGATCCGTCATGACGCTCCTTCTTTCCAGTGAGTATTATTTTCATTATATCGCGGGACAGGCTTCCACGCAAGCGTGCAGTTCCGGCAAAAAATGCGAAAGTCAGCGCACGGCGGCAGCCGTGCGCTTTTTCCGTGGGCATTTCCATGTTTTTTCGGCTGGGGGATTGGAAAACGGAGATATCTGTGATATGATTAAAAAAATTGCGATTTTTCGTCAGGGAAGCTCTGATTCAATCAGCGGCTGTGGATGGCGAGAGATTTTTCGTCAAGACAAGGTTTGGAAAATCGAGGAATACTTTGTGTATTCCCCATTTTTCAAACCGCAGGATTGGCGGAAAAGATCCGTC
>DHKK01000141.1 GCA_002404795.1 Clostridiales bacterium UBA4696 | reverse complement strand
CCGTCGCCGCCGGTGCAGACGATCAGGTCGTACTGCGCGCCGCGCGCGGCGATCTGGCGCGTCAGATCGCGCGGGCCGGTGGTCATATGGACCGTGACCTCATAGCCGCCAGCGGAGAAGATCTCCAGCACCTCCATGAGCGTGCCGCGGATCTCCGCGTGGCCGGCGTTCGGGTTGATGAAAAACAGTAATCGCTTCATGCGGAAGGACCTCCCGGCGGGCGCTCAGTTCTGCAGGATATCTGCGAGCGCTGCGTTCTGCACGCTTTCGGTCGACTCGAACTTCGCGGAGACCTCCTCCGAGACGTCGGCGGAGAGCTTGTTGAGATAATCGCTCTCGGCGCGGACATACCAGTACGGATGCTCGCAGACGGACGAGAAGTACATGACGTGATAGCCGTACTCGGTCTTCACGATGCCGGTATCGCCGGGCTGGCGGCTGGCGTCGAAGCACCAGGCGTCGAACGTGTCGACCATCTGGCCGGGATAGACCTCCTCATACAGCCCGCCGTTGGAGGCGCTGCCGGTATCGGCAGAGTTTTCTGCGGCCAGGAAGGCGAAGGAATCTTCGGTATGCTCGCCGGCCTTCCACTCGTCGAGCAGGGCCTGCGCCTCCTGCTCCGCGGCGGTCCAGGCTGCGTCGGTGTAGGTGCCGTCGTCGTTCGTCTCCTCAGGGACGATGAGGATGTGGCGCACGTTCACCATGTTAACATCGCTCTTTTCGATCGAGCTGGCGGCATAGGTGTCGGCGTTCTCATCAAAATAGGCGCTGATATCGGCCTCGGTGTAGGTCTTCGCCTCGACGAGCGCCTGCAGGTAGGCGGAGGCCGTCAGATAGCGCTCGACAAAGTCATGGTAGCCGGTCATGGTCGCAGCCGGGCCGTAGGCCGTCTGCAGATAGGCGTCGGCGCTTTCATAGCCGTAGCTTGCGGCGGAGACGGTGACGGTATTGCCCAGGCTGTCGAGATAGTCCTGATCCTCCTCGCCGAGCTGGAAGCCGCTCAGCCGCGCGTCCTGCCAGAGGGCGGAAACGCTCTTGTAGGTGCTGACGGCGCCCTGCAGGAAATACTGCTGCCAGGTGAGCGTGTCGTCAAAGACGCACATCTGCTGGTCAAAGGGCGTGGCAGTGTCGATGAGATAGGAAACGTAGGAGCTGTAGGTGCTGGCGAAGGAATAGTACTGCTGCCAGTAGTAATACGGCAGGTCCCGGTTCGTCAGCCGGTCGTCGCCGCAGCTTGCGACCTCAAGGTCCAGGACCTCGTCGGTCAGGGCCTCGGCGTCCACGGTGTAGCTCACGCCGTTGCCGCCGGTCTGGGCGTCTTCCTCGCCGGTCTGGCCGTTGGTCTCATCCTCCGCGCCGGGCGTCTGGTCGTCCGGCTGGGCATCGTCCGGGGTGTCGGCGGGCTCGGAGATCGTGGCGTCGCCGGGCTGGTCGGCGTCGGGGGTCGTCTGGGCGGGCTTCAGCGTCAGGATCAGCACGAGCGCTGCGGCGATGACCACGGCTGCCGCGCCGAGGATCCACGGCAGAGAAGATTTTTTCTTCTGCTGCGGCTCCGGCTTTTCCGCGTTCAGCGCGTCCTGCGCCTCGGCATCCTCGCCGGTGATGGTAAAGGAAAGCTCTTCGCCCTTCTGCGGGTCTTCCTGCATGGGGGCGCTGCTGGTTTTTTCGTCCATGATGTGTTCCATCCTTCCAAGTTCTATGGGCAGCACCGCCGAAGCGCGCGGGCACAAGGGGCAGGGCTGCCTGTGGTGTCCCATAAGCATACCACAAGCGGCCGTCGTTTGCAATCGCACGGCGGGCGTTCAGATTTGAACAATTATTGAATTTTCACCCGGTAATTTCTTGACAAGCGCGGGAAAAGTGGGTACACTGTAGCTGGAATATGCGATGAAAAGGACAAGTACGGGCTTCTGAGACGCAAAGAGAGCTGCCGGGCGGTGTAAGGCAGCGGTGACGGGCCCCGAATATCCCCTTGGAGCAGCCGGGGCGAACGGGAGCTTCCCAAGTAAGCCCGGACGGGACTTCCCGTTACAGAAGACGAGTGTCCGCAGGCGTGTGCGCGTGCGGGAATTCAGGTGGTACCGCGGTAATTTATCGCCCTGAGCTCTGGCTCAGGGCGCGTTGTTTTTTCAGGAGGAATTATGGAATACAAACAGACACTCAACATGAACAAGTCTGGCTTCCCGATGCGCGGCGGTCTGCCGATGCGCGAGCCGGACATGCTGAAGCACTGGCAGGCGCTCGATCTTTACAACGAGCTGCTCAAAAAGAACGAGGGCAAGCCCCTGTTTGCCCTGCACGACGGCCCTCCGTTCTCCAACGGCTCTCTGCACATGGGCCACGCGCTCAACAAGTGCCTCAAGGACTTCATGGTCCGCTCCGCAGCCATGCGCGGCTACTATACCCCCTACATCCCCGGCTGGGATAACCACGGCATGCCGATCGAGTCCGCCATCATCAAGCAGAACAAGCTCAACCACAAGGCCATGCCCATCCCGGAGTTCCGCTCCGCCTGCCATGATTTTGCGCAGCATTATATCGATGTGCAGATGGAGGGCTTCAAGCGCCTCGGCGTCGTCGCCGACTGGGAGCATCCGTACAAGACCATGGCCCCGAGCTTTGAGGCCGAGGAGGTCAAGGTCTTCGGCGCGATGTATAAAAAGGGCTACATCTATAAGGGTCTGAAGCCCGTCTACTGGTGCTACCACGACGAGACCGCGCTGGCCGAGGCCGAGATCGAATACCAGGACGACCCCTGCACCACCGTCTACGTCAAGTTCCCGCTGCACGATGATCAGGGCAAGCTGACGGACGAGGAAAAGAAGAACCTCTCATTCGTCATCTGGACCACCACGATCTGGACGCTGCCCGGCAACCTCGCCATCGCGCTGAACCCGGTCGAAAGCTACGTCATCGTCCGCAACAATGCAAACGGCGAGCAGTATCTCGTCGCCGAGGCGCTCATGGAGAAGGTCATGAAGGTCGGCGGCGTGGAGGACTATACCGTCGTCTCCCGCCACGAGGGCGCGTTCTTTGAGAACATGCTGGCCGATCATCCCTTCCTGCCGAAGACCTCCCGTCTCGTCCTGGCCGACTATGTCACCATGGACTCCGGCACGGGCTGCGTCCACACCGCCCCGGGCTTCGGCGCGGACGACTACCAGACCTGCCGCCGCTACGGCATGGATATGGTCGTGCCCGTCAACGATCAGGGCCGCCACACCGACTATGCCGGCAAGTACGCCGGGATGCTGGTCGAGGAATCCAACCCCGTCATCCTCAAGGACATGCAGGAGGCCGGTTCCCTGTTCGCCTCCGAGCAGATCGTCCACTCCTATCCGCACTGCTGGCGCTGCAAGAAGCCCATCATCTTCCGCGCGACGCCGCAGTGGTTCTGCTCCGTCGACTCGTTCAAGGACGCCGCCTGCGCCGCCTGCGACGACGTGCGCTGGCTGCCCGCATGGGGCATCGACCGCATGAAGGCCATGATCCGCGAGCGCGCCGACTGGTGCATCTCCCGCCAGCGCCGCTGGGGTCTGCCGATCCCGGTGTTCTACTGCAAGGATTGCGGCAAGCCCATCTGCACCGACGAGACGATCGCGAAGATCTCCAAGCTCTTCGGCGAGTTTGGCTCGAACATCTGGTTTGAGAAGGAAGCGGACGAGCTCGTGCCCGAAGGCTTCACCTGCCCGCACTGCGGCGGCAAGCACTTTGAAAAGGAGACCGATACGCTTGACGGCTGGTTCGACTCCGGCTCGACGCATTTCGCCTCCATGCAGAAAGATCAGGGCTTCTGGCCCGCGACCGTCTATCTTGAGGGTCTCGACCAGTACCGCGGCTGGTTCCAGTCGTCGCTGCTGACCGCGGTCGGCGCGCTGGGCAAGGGCGCTCCCTTTAAAGAGTGCGTCACCCACGGCTGGACCGTCGACGGCGAGGGCAAGGCCATGCACAAATCGCTCGGCAACGGCGTCGATCCCGCCGACGTGTTCAAGAAATACGGTGCGGATATCTGCCGTCTGTGGGCGGGCTCGGCCGACTATCATGTCGACGTGCGCTGCTCCGACGCGATCTTCAAGCAGCTGAGCCAGAACTATCTGAAGTTCCGCAACACCGCCAAGTACTGCCTCGACAACCTCACCGACTTTGACCCCAACCAGCTGACCGCGCCTGCCGACATGGAAGCGCTCGACCGCTGGGCCATCACGAAGCTCAACGAGCTGCTCGTCCGCTGCGAGGCTGCGTATAAGGACTACGAGTTCCTGACCGTCTCCCACGCCGTCAATGATTTCTGCGTCGTGACGCTCTCGAGCCTGTATCTGGACATCATCAAGGACCGTCTGTACTGCGACGGCAAGGATTCCGCCTCCCGCCGCTCGGCACAGAGCGCTCTGTGGATGATCCTCGACGCCATGACCAAGGTCTTCGCGCCGATCCTCGCCTTCACCTGCGACGAGATCTGGCTGCAGATGCCGCACCGCGCGGAGGACGACCCCAGAAACGTCGTTCTGAACCAGATGACGAAGCCCTACGCCGATTACGCCCTGTCCGAGGCCGAGATGGCCGCCTGGGAGACCGCGTTCCGCCTCCGCTCCGACGTCAACGGCGTTCTGGAGACCGCCCGCGCCGACAAGCGCATCGGCAAGAGCCTGGAAGCGCACGTGGCGCTGTTCGCGGACGATGACGCGGCGAAGGCCGCGCTGGACGCCGTCAAGGCGATCGACCTGCCGGAGATCTTCATCGTCTCCAACGTCAGCACCGACGAAGCCGCGCCCGCGGAGGGCGCCGTCGTTGAGAACGGCGTCAGCTTCCCCGGTCTTCGCATCGCGGTCAGCGAGGCGAAGGGCACCAAGTGCCCGCGCTGCTGGATGCATTCCGAGACCCCGGACGAGCACGGCCTCTGCCCGCGCTGCGCCGCCGTGTGCCGCGCGCTGGAAGTCGAATTTGACTGATCTGCCGGATAGATATAGATACAGAACGGGCGGCCCGCGGGCCGCCCGTTTTTTCAATCAGCCGGATCCTCACATTCCTGAATATAGAGCTCCTCCGTCTGCGCAGCGGCCTGC
>DHKK01000183.1 GCA_002404795.1 Clostridiales bacterium UBA4696 | reverse complement strand
CCCCTTGTCAAGGGGAGGTGCCGAGCGAAGCGAGGCGGAGAGGTTATACCAGGCAGGGGCGACCTCTCAGTCAGCCTTCGGCTGACAGCTCCCCTGGGAGGGGAGCCTTTTCAGATAACGTTATCCACATTTCATTTTGGAGCAGCCTATGAAACAGACCAGGCGTCCGGAGGACGAGGAACAACTGAACAAGACGCCTGAGACCCCGGCCGCGGCCGACGCGCCGCAGGAGGAGCCTGCCTACTCGCTCGAGGAGATCATGAACGAGTTCGGCGGCTGGACGAAGCGCGAAGCGCCTGCGCCCGCGGAGCCTGTCACCGACGAGACCGTCCGTCTCGCGGTCCCCGCTGCGGAGGCGAAAGGGGAGGAGAAACCGGCCGAGCCGCCCGCCGGCGGCGACACCATCCGCTTCACCCCGGTCGAGGAAGAAAAACAGGCCGAGCCGGAGCGTCCCGCCGTCTGGACCTACCGCGGCGAGCCCGACCCGGAGCGTCCGGCCCCGGATCCCAAGGAGGCCAGAGAGCTTGCCCGCGCCGAGCGCCGGGAAAAGCGGCAGGCGGAAAAGCGCCGCCGCCAGCTCGAGCGCTTCCAGAAAAAAGAGGCCCGGAAAAAACGCGCCCAGGAGCAGCCGGAGCACACCTTCGCCTCGCCGGAGGCCGCGTATGCATTCTACGCGGCGGCGTCCGGCACGCGGCTGCGGCTGCTGGTGAGCACGCTCCTGTGCCTCGGGTCGGTACTGCTGCTCGTGCTCTCCACGCCGCTCATCACCGGTGCGTTCAGTGACCATGCCGCGGTCTTTTCCGCCGCCATGCTGGGGCTTCTGCTCCTGCAGGCCGTGTGCAGCTACGATGTGTGCCTGTCCGGCGTCATCGCGCTGCTCCGGTTCCGCTTCGATCAATATAGTATGCTGTTTCTGGCGCTCTGCGCCGTCGTCGCCGACGCGTTTTTCGCCGTGGCGGAGGGGCGCACGCCGTTCTGCACGGTCGCGAGCATCCTGCTGCTGCTTGCCCTGTGGGGCAGGGACCTGCTGTATGATGCCCGCCGCCGCTCGCTGCGCGCCATCAGCAATATGGACGAGCCCGTCGCTGCCATCCGCGAGGAAAAGGCCTGGCACGGCTACGACTGTATCTTCCGCGCCCCCGGCGACGCGGAGCAGTTCGCCGTGCAGCTGGAGATGCCGGACGCGGGCAGCCGCATCATGCGCGTCTGGGCGCCGGTGATGACGGCGGTGACGCTCACGCTTTCCGTCCTGACGTCGCTGCGCACGGGCGGGCACTTCCTCTGGGCCTGGTCGGCCATGCTGCTCGCAAGCTTCCCGGCCGGGATCCTGATCGCCTACGCCAAGCCGTTTTCCGCGCTGGCCCGGCGGCTCTACCGTGCGGGCGCGGCCATTGCCGGCTGGCAGGGCGCGCGGATCTTGTCCGGCGAGGCCGGTCTGATCGTCGAGGACGCGGACCTGTTCCCGCCGCAGAACGTCACGCAGGGCGGCATGAAGCTCTACGGCAGCCGACCCGCGCCGATGGTCATCGGCTACGCCAACGCCGTCGTGCAGACGGCGGGCAGCGGCCTCGTGCCTCTGTTCGAGCAGATGATGCACGACCAGAACGGCCGCCGCTATACCGTCGACACCTTCCGCCGCTATGAGGGCGGCGGTCTCGGCGCGACGATCCGGGGCGACGTGGTGCTGATGGGCTCCATCGCCTTTATGAAGCTCATGCGCGTGCGCGTGCCGGAGGGGACGCGGCTGAAGCAGGCGGTCTATCTGTCGGTCAACGGCGAGCTGACCGCGGTCTTCGCCCTCAACTACGCCCCGGCGGAGTCGGTCCGGGCCGGGCTTTCCGCCGTTCTGCGCGCGGGCTCGCTCGTGCCGGTGCTGGCCACCCGCGATTTCATGATCACCCCGCAGTTCCTCAAGCTCCGCTACAAGATCCCGCCCGAGCATATCGAGTTCCCCATCGTCGAAGAGCGCGCGCGCCTGTCTTCGCAGGAGATCGCCCGCACCGGGCCGCAGGGCGCGCTCATGGCCCGCAGCAGCTTTGCGAGCTTTGCCGGGAGCGTCGTCTCGGCGCGGACGCTGCGCGGCGCGGCGATCATCGCCATGATCGTGGCGCTGGCCGGGAGCGTGCTCGGCACGGCGCTGATGTTCTTCCTGACCTTCCTCGGCTCCAGCTTTTCCGCCTCGTGCTGGAACCTGTTTCTGTACACGGTCTTGTGGCTCATTCCGGGGCTGCTGACCGCGCTTTTGGCGGGGCGCGCATAAGAGCGCGGGAAAATTCGCAGATTTTCATGGGATTTGACAAGATTCTAATTGCAATCCCATGGGGATTCGTATATAATTGAATTTAAGAGTCGGCGAAATGAGATCTGCCGAGGGGCGCAGCGCGCCGTTTTGCGCTGGGTCCGGAGAAAGGAGTTTTTTTAACTATGGGCTATACTGCCAATGACATTCGCAACATCTGCCTGCTTGGCCACGGCGGCGACGGCAAATCCGCTCTGTGCGAGAGCATGCTGTTCACCACCAAGGCGATCACCCGCCTTGGCAAGCGTGCCGACGGCACCACTGTTTCTGACTTTGATGATGAAGAGAAGAAGAGACAGTATTCCATCTCTTCCTCTGTCATTCCCGTTGAATACAGCAAGTGCAAGATCAACGTGATCGACAACCCCGGCTACTTCGACTTCGCCGGCCAGATCGTGCAGTCCCTGCGCGTGGCTGACGCGGGCCTCATCTGCCTGACCGCCAAGAGCGGCATCGGCGTCGGCACCGAAAAGGGCTGGAAGTACCTGCAGAAGGCCGGCCTGCCCGCCATGTTCTACATCTCCAAGCTCGACGAGGAGCATGCCAACTTCTTCAACGTCTTTGATTCCCTGCGTGAGATGTTCGGCGCGTCCGTCATCCCCTTCACCTTCCCCATCCTGCAGGGCGAGACCGCTGTTGGTCTGGTCGACCTCATCGAGAAGAAGGCGTATGACGCCAACGGCAAGGAGATCCCCCTGCCCGCCGACGCCAACGACAAGATCGAAGAATACATGGCTGAGCTCAACGAGCAGGTCGCCGAGACCGACGAGGCTCTCATGGAGAAGTTCTTCATGGAAGAGCCCTTCACCGCCGAAGAGCTCCAGACCGGCATCAAGGCCGGCATCCGCGACCGCAGCGTGACCCCGGTCTTCTGCGGCTGCGCCTACACGGGCCTCGGCACCACCAACCTCCTGGCCAACATCGTCAAGTATGCCCCGAATCCGCTCGAGGGCAAGCCCATGACACAGGTCGACGACGAGGGCAATGAGTCCGAATTCAAGCTCGATCCGAACGGCAGCCCCATGGCGTTCGTGTTCAATACCCTCGCTGACCAGTACGGCAAGAACTCCTACTTCAAGGTCATCTCCGGCGACATGGAGGATACCCTCACCGTCGTCAATGCCCGCACCGGCGATTCCGAAAAGCTCGGCAACATGTTCTTCCCGAAGGGCAAGGACAACACCAAGACCGCCAAGGTCTGCTGCGGCGACATCGGCGTCTTTACCAAGCTCGCCTCCGTCAAGACCGGCGACACCCTCGGCCTGCCGGGCAAGACCGTCCGCATCAAGGGCATGACCTATGA
>DHKK01000008.1:1373-3800 GCA_002404795.1 Clostridiales bacterium UBA4696 | reverse complement strand
TAGGAAAGCTCGCGCAGCTCGCGGTAGGTGATATAGTCGACGACGTGCGGATGCTCGATGATGCGCGGGTCGGCCGCCAGCACGCCGGACACGTCCGTCCAGTTCTCATACAGCTCTGCGCCCACTGCGCGGGCCACGATCGAGCCCGTCACGTCGGAGCCACCGCGGGAGAAGGTATGGATGGTGCCGTCGGGCATCGCGCCGTAGAAGCCGGGGATGACGGCGCGGTCGATGCTGACGAGGGCGTGGCCGATACCCGTGTTCGTGGCCTCAGCGTCAAAGGAGCCGTCTGCGCGGAACAGGACCATCTGTGCCGCGTCGACAAAGGAAAAGCCGAGATAGGCCGCCAGCAGTCTGGAGTTCAGATATTCGCCGCGGCTGGCCATATAGTCGCGCTGCGGCGAAGTGCGCAGGTGTGCTTCGATGGCGGCAAAGTCCGGCGCAAGATCGACCTGCAGCTGCAGCTCGGAGATGATATCGGCAAAGCGCTGCCGGATCTCAGATAGCGCGGGGGCAAAATCCTGCCCGGCGCAGGCGGCGTCATAGCAGCGGTAGAGCATGTCTGTGACCTTCGTATCGCCGGAAAAGCGCTTGCCGGGCGCGGAGGCAACGACGTAGCGGCGGCCGGGGTTTTCGCGGATGATGGCCGCGACCTTTTCAAACTGACCGGCGGTCGCCAGCGAGCTGCCGCCGAATTTCACAACGATGGGGTTCATAAGGGGCTCCTTTCTGCAAATACCCTGCAGAGGGATGGGATTTTAACGCTATTTTCGCACAAAGCCCCCGTTCCGTCAACTGCAAACTTTTCCAGGAAACGCGATTTGGACAAAATTTATGCGCGCGGCAGAAAAACAGATGTCTTTTTGGTGAGAACGAACAAAACCGCCGGAGGCATTGCCTCCGGCGGTTGCCATTGAAAAGTCAGCCGATCAGGCTGCAGACGAGATCGGTATATTCGCCGGCGTTTTCGACCGGCAGATCGGCCATCAGCAGCGCCTGCGTGTAGAGGATCTTCACAAGATCCTCCGCCTTCTTCTCATCCTGCGCGACGGCGATCTGCAGCTTGGCGAAGATCGGGTGGTCGGCGTTGAATTCGAGGATGCGGTCGGCCTTCATGCCCGAGTTCGGGTCCACGCGCTTGAAATACTTCTCCATCTCAAACGTCATGCCCTCCGCCGGGACGACGCTCACGGGGTGGCTGCCCAGGTTGTCGCTCAGCCGCACGTCCTTGACCTTGTCGCCGAGCGTCTTTTTGACGAAGTCCAGCGTTTGCTTTGCTTTTTCGCTCTTTTCCTCGGCGGCCTTCTTCTCCTCCTCGGTCTCGAGACCGAGATCGCCCGCCGTGATGGACTTGAGCTCCTTCTCCTGATACTTGCCCAGCGTCTGCGGCACGAAGCCGTCGACCTCGTCGGTCATGAACAGCACGTCGTAGCCCTTCTGCTGCAGCTTTTCCATCTGCGGCAGCTGGCCGAGGCGCTCGCGGCTCTCGCCGTTGGCATAGTAGATATACTTCTGATCCTCCGGCATAGCGGCAACATATTCCTTGAGGGTGATGAGCTTGCCCTCCTTGCTCGACCAGTAGAGCAGCAGATCCTGCAGCATTTCTTTTTTCGCGCCGTAGTCGGCCAGCACGCCGTATTTGATCTGCGGGCCGAAGGCGGCGAAGAACTTCTCATATTTCTCGCGGTCGTTGTCCAGCAGCTTCTGCAGCTCGGCCTTGATCTTCTTTTCGAGATTCCCCGCGATGAACTTCAGCTGCCGGTCATGCTGCAGCATTTCCCGGGAGATGTTCAGGCTCAGATCCTGCGAGTCGACCACGCCGCGCACGAAGCGGAAGCAGTCGGGCAGCAGATCGGCGCAGTTTTCCATGATCATCACGCCGGAGGAGTACAGCTGCAGGCCCTTCTTGAAGTCCTTGGTGTAGAAATCATACGGCGCCTTGGCCGGGATATAGAGCAGGGCCTTGTACGTGACCGCGCCCTCGACATTTGCGTGGATGACGGCCAGCGGGTCTTCAAAGTCGAAGAACTTCTCCTTATAGAAGTTGTTGTATTCCTCGTCGGTGACGTCCTTCTTGTTCTTGTTCCAGATGGGGACCATGGAGTTGAGCGTCTCGACCTCGGTGTAGGTCTCGTACTCGGGCTTTTCGTCCTTCTCCGTGCCCTCCTTCATGCGGCTCTTTTCGACCTCCATGCGGATGGGGTAGCGGATGTAGTCGGAGTACTTGCGCACGAGCTGCTGCAGCTCCCAGGTCTTGAGGAAGCGGGAATATTTTTCGTCGTCGGTGTCGGCCTTGAGCTGCATAATAACGTCGGTGCCGGCGTTCGCGCGCTCACACGGGGTCATGGTGTAGCCGTCCGCACCCTCGGATTCCCATTTCCAGGCTTCGTCGGAGCCGTATTTCTTCGAGATGACGGTCACCTTGTC
>DHKK01000008.1:0-1300 GCA_002404795.1 Clostridiales bacterium UBA4696 | reverse complement strand
CGCCGAACTGGCCGATGATGTCAGTGTCGGCGGCCTTGTCCTTGTCGAGCGTCTGCTTGAACTGCAGACTGCCGGAGCGGCAGATGGTGCCGAGGTTGTTTTCCATCTCGTCCTTGTCCATGCCGATGCCGTTGTCGCTGACGGTCAGGGTGCGGGCGGTCTCGTCCGGCTTCAGCTGGATGGCGAAATCGCTGCGGCTGAGGCCGACGTTTTCGTCGGTCAACGCCAGATACGCCAGCTTGTCGATGGCGTCGGAGGCGTTGGAAATAATTTCACGCAGGAAAATCTCCTGATGCGTATAAATGGAGTTGATCATCAGATCCAGCAGGCGCTTGGATTCTGCCTTAAACTGTTTCTTTGCCATACATGTCACGTCCTTTGCGTATTAGCACTCATATCATCTGAGTGCTAACTGTATTTTAGCACACTTTCCCCCATTTGCAAGCGCTTTTTGCAAAATTCACAATGTATTCACATGCGCATAAAAAGCCCCCTCAACAGAGGGAGCCTTTGGGGAACGCTTATTGCCGCTGCAGTTCGGTGCGGAGGGTGGCGGCTTGGGCGGCGGGGGTGGATTGGGTGAGGAGGCGGGCGTAGAGGGTGGCGGGGTCTTTTTGCAGGAGCCTGGCGGCGCGGGTGGGCTGCAGGCCGTGGAGCAGGATCCAGAGCTCCTGGTCCTCACCGAACGTGCTCTGGACGAACCGCAGGCCGTTTTCACATGCGCGGCAGGCCGCTTCGCGGCTCGTCTGCGCGGAGGCGGCTGCGTCCGCCGCGAGCTTCTGCAGGGCGGCCGACGCTTCCGCATCGGTCCGGGCGGGCGTGAGCGCGGCTTCGGCGCGGGAGAGGAAGGCCGCCTCGCGCCGCTCCTCTTCCGGCGGCAGGACGCCGCAGTCCTTGCGCACGGCCAGGGCCGCACGCCGCTTCCGCAGCAGCTCCTGCGCGCGGGCGAGCGCGTCCGCGCCGGGCGGGACGCTGCCAAAAAAGCTGGACGCGCTGAAGGCAAGGTCCGCGTCCTGCTGCATGGCAGCCGACTTCGTCTGCAGGCTGTGCAGCAGGAATTCCACGACGGACAGCCGCCCATCGAACGGCAGCTCGCGCAGCGCCCCGGCCTCCGGGCACGCGGCACCGGTCAGGATTTCTTCGAGCGGAAGCTGCGCGGCATAGCGCCGGAACAGCTCGTAAAACGCGGCAAAGCCGGCGGCCGCCTCCTGCGCGTGCAGATACTGCTGCATCTGCGCAAGCGCGCAGGGGCAGCCCAGCGCCTCGTAGGCGAGCAACAGCGCAGAAAGCTCCTCCCAGC
>DHKK01000093.1:12147-12333 GCA_002404795.1 Clostridiales bacterium UBA4696 | reverse complement strand
CCCCGGCGCGTCGTCTCCAGCGAGCAGTTTGCGACAAACGGCTTAAAGAAATTCAGTTGTGAGCGTACCAGCTTTGCAGGCAGACCCATGGATATCGTTCCTTTCAGAGAAAACCATAATATATACAGTATAGCATTGACCAGCCCCAATGTAAATACACACGACAAAAGGCTCCCCTTCCAGGGG
>DHKK01000093.1:11671-11999 GCA_002404795.1 Clostridiales bacterium UBA4696 | reverse complement strand
TAGGGGAGAAAAGAGTGCTTGGAGACGCGGGGTGCATTCTGCCTCTAAATTCAGGCAAGTCCCAATGTTTCAGGCGTCGTTCCACTCGATGGTCACCTTACGTATGTCTTAGTACGCGCCGCCTGATACGGTGGGCGTCAAGTTTGCAACCAGTTGCCTTTGAATATTTGCAGTCAATAGAAGATGCAGACCGGATTTGCCGGTCTGCACCTTTTTGCGGGGAAGTTTTCTTTCATTGCTTGGCACCTTGTAGGGGCGGAGCAGAGCCTCGCCCCTACAGAACGCACCATCCAAGGCTCCCCCTATGAGGCAATGTCATCAACTTAAG
>DHKK01000093.1:6903-11561 GCA_002404795.1 Clostridiales bacterium UBA4696 | reverse complement strand
CTTAAGTTGATGACATTGCCCTATGAGGGGAAGCCTTGGCGGCGGATGTCGTTACATCGCCGACGAGATCGCGTCGACGGCTTTTTCGGCTTCGGACTGGATGGCCTTGGCGGCCTGCTTGGTCATGCGGTAGGCGTCGCTGTTTTTCGGCAGCATCATCGCCCCGAGCGCGCCGACGGCGACGCCCGCGCCCATGGTCAGGAAAAAGCTCTTTACGGTCATGGTGTGCCTCCGTCAGCGCGCGGCGGAGCCGGTGGTGCTGCCTGCGGCGGTACGGCCGGAAGCGGACGTGCCCATGCCGGTCTGGCCGTTGGCGTAGCTATTATAGCCGCCCGAACCGGTGTAGCCGTTATAGCCGGTGTAACCGTTATAGCCGGGGGCGTAGGCGCCGTTGTACATGCCGCTGTAGCCGTTCGTGCCGTTGACATAGCCGTTGCGGGTGGTCGAGACATTGGAATAGCCGTCATACGGCTGCGTCGCCGCGCAGGCGGTCAGCATCGCGGCGAGCATCAGCGCTGCAAGCAGCAAAAGTAAGCCTTTTTTCATGAAAAATTCCTCCTTATCTGCGAATCTGTTCGCTGCCGCTAGTATCTGCACGCGAAGCGGGTGGTATGCTGTGAGTTTTTTACAGCGCAGGAAAGCGCACAAAACGGCAAAAATCGATAAAAACGTATTGAAAGTTTCCCGTTATGTTGTATAATGAAAAAAGATCAAAAATGAGAAGGAGAACGCTCATGAAAAAGCTGTCTATCAAAAAAGGTGTGCAGTGCATGGCCTGTCTGGAGTGCGTCCGCGCCTGCTCCAACGCTTACTATAAGGAATTTGACCCCGACAAGGCTGCGCTGAAGATCGTCCAGCGGAACGACACGGTCAAGCCCATGGTCTGCGTCCAGTGCGGCAAGTGCGCCCAGGCCTGTCCCTCCGGCGCCATCACCCAGAACCCGAAGGGCGTCTGGATGATCAGCCGCAAGCTCTGCACCGGCTGCGGCAAGTGCGCCCAGGCCTGTCCCTTCGGCCTGATCGTCAAGGACGAAAACACCCCATATTCCAGCAAGTGCACCGCCTGCGGCATCTGCGTCAAGGCATGTCCCATGGAGCTGCTGGAGATCGTGGAGAAATAAGCAGCAAAAACATAAGCCCCTCTGCAAATCCGGCAGAGGGGCTTTTCGTATAAAATAGAGGACTCAGGCGGCCTTTTTCCGCTCGATCGCGCGGATCAGGAACAGCGCGCCGAGCAGCAGCACGATGCCGACCGCCCACGTGACGAACACGTTCTGCACGAAGCCCGCGACGATGAAGCCGATAAAGCTGACGATGGCGACCGTGACGGCGTACGGCAGCTGGGTCGCGACGTGGTTCAGATGCTCGCACTGCGCGCCGGCCGAGGCCATGATGGTCGTGTCGGAGATGGGGGAGCAGTGGTCGCCGCAGACCGCGCCCGCGCAGCACGCGGAGATGCCGATGATGAGCAGGTTGCTGTCGGCCGGGAAGACGGCGGTGACGATCGGGATCAGGATGCCGAACGTGCCCCAGCTCGTGCCGGAGGCGAAGGCCAGAATGCAGGCCACGATGAAGATGACCGCGGGCAGCATGCTGTAGAGACTCATGGAGGCGGCGAACATCAGGTCGTGGACGTACACGTCCGCGCCGAGGGAGTTGATCATGGTCTTCAGCGAGACGGCGAGCGTCAGGATGATGATCGGCGGGACCATGGCGATGAAGCCCTTGGGGATGCATTCCATCGCTTCCTTGAAGGTCAGGACCTTGCGCGCGACGAGGTAGATGACCGTCAGCACGAGCGCGATCAGACCGCCCCAGGGCAGGCCGATGAACGCGTCGGTGTTGCCGAAGGCGCTGATGAAATCGCCCGCGCAGTCCGTGCCGCCCCAGGCGTCGACGCCGAAGAAGCCGCCGACGTAGATCATGCCGACCGTGCAGGTGATGATCAGCACGAGCACCGGCAGGATCAGGTCGATCACACGGCCGTTGGGGTTGGCCTTTTCGTCGGTCTCGCTGGCCAGCGCGGCCAGATCGCCCTTGGCGGCCCGGTCTTCAAACTGACGCATGGGGCCGTAGTCGAACTTCATGGCGACGAGCGCGAGGATGAAGACGAAGGTCAGGATGGAGTAGAGGTTGTAGGGGATGGCCTTGACGAACAGCTCGATGCCGCTCATGCCGGTATCGAGATCCGCCGCCGTGGTGGAGACCGCCGCCGCCCAGGACGAGATCGGCGCGATCATGCACACGGGCGCGGCCGTGGCGTCGATGAGGTAGGCCAGCTTCGGGCGGGAGATCTTGTGGTTGTCGGTGACCGGGCGCATGACGGAGCCGACGGTCAGGCAGTTGAAATAGTCGTCGATGAAGATGAGCACGCCGAGCACGAACGTGGCCAGCTGCGCGCCGACGCGCGTCTTGATGTGCGTCTCGGCCCAGCGGCCGAAGGCGGCGGAGCCGCCCGCCGCGTTGACCAGCGCGACGATGATGCCCAGCAGCACGAGGAACAGGAAGATGCCCGCGTTGCCGGAGATGGCGGCGATGAGACCGTCATTGACAATGGTGTCGAGCGTCGCCACAGGCGCGAAGCCGCAGGTGAACAGACCGCCCACCAGCACGCCGATGAACAGAGCGCTGTACGCCTCCTTGGTGATGAGCGCGAGGATGATCGCAATGACCGGCGGCAGCAGCGACCAGGCCGTGTTGGCCAGATCCGCGCCGTTTGCGCATTCGACCGCCGCGACGACGAGCAGCGCCAGAATGGCGATGGCGACGATCTTGGTCAGCACTGTTTTGAAACGTGTTTTCTTCATGGATCTCACTCCTAAATAAAAATACGTCATGATCCTCCATCATGACGTACATAAAGATCCTTATGCTCGCGCATGACAGCTCTCCACGGAAAACCCGTGACAGTCCGCAGAATCTTCTCCTGCGTCCCAGGTGCCGGCGCTGCGGGAACGGCGCTGACCCTTCGGCGGCTTCCCCTTTCAGACGCCCGGTCCCCGCCGGGTACGCGCCCTACTGATGTCAGCCGCAGCCTCTCTCATAACGTGTTTATTATAGCGGAGCGTGGGGAAATGTCAAGAATAAATATGAATTTTTTCTGAATAAAAATAAGATTTCTGGAGATTTGTGCCGAACCGGCGCGCCGCGGCATACGATGAAGCGGGAGGAGATGACCATGTTTTCCTATCTCTTTACGTTCCGCAGCCAGACGGCGGCGCAGTCCGGCCGGCGGATCCTGTATGAATCGGGCCTGCGGGCCCAGCTGCGCCGCGCACCGCCGGAGATCTCCGGCCTTGGCTGCACGTGGGCGCTGTATGTGGGCGGCGAAGACGGCGTCCACGCCGCGCAGCTGCTGCGCGCGTGGAACAGCCCGGTCTCCGGCGCGTACCGGATGCACCCGAACGGGTATCTCGAGGAGGCGGCGCTGTGATCTATCTTGACGCCGGAGCCACCACGCTCCAGAAGCCGCCCATGGTGGCCTACCACATGCAAAGCGCCCTGCGCCGCATGGCCACGCCCGGCCGCGGGGCCTACGCGCCCGCCATGCGGGCCGCGGACGCCGTCTATGACTGCCGCGTGCTCGCGGCGGACCTGTTTGGCGCAAAGCCGGAGCAGGTCGTGTTCACCATGAACGCCACGCACGCGCTGAATCTTGCGATCAAGACGCTGGTGCGGCCCGGCGGCCGCGCCGTGATTTCCGGCTTTGAGCACAACGCGGTCGTCCGGCCCCTGCACCACATCGGGGCGGAGACGATCGTCGCCGGGCGCAGGCTGTTTGACCCGGCGGATACCCTCGCCGCCTTTGAAGCCGCCGTCACGCCCGGGACGCAGGCCGTCGTCTGCACGCATGTGTCGAACGTGTTCGGCTATATCCTGCCGCTGGAAGGAATCGCGGCGCTCTGCCGCGCGCGGCGGGTGCCGCTGATCGTCGACGCGTCGCAGTCGGCGGGGCTGCTGCCGGTCAGTCTGGAGAAGCTCGGCGCGGCCTTCGTCTGCATGCCGGGACATAAGGCGCTCTATGGCCCGCAGGGGACCGGCCTCCTGCTCTGCGGCAGGTCACCCGACACGCTCCTCGAGGGCGGCAGCGGCAGCGCCTCGCGCCTGCCGGATATGCCGCAGGAGCTGCCGGACCGCGCCGAGGCCGGGACGCAGAACGTCTGCGGCATCTGCGGCCTTGCCGCGGGGCTGCGCTTCGTGCGCCAGCAGGGGCCGGAGCGGCTGCTGGCCCACGAGACCGGGCTGCGCGCGCAGCTCGCGGCCGGGCTGCAGGGGCTTGACGGCGTGCATGTTTATACGGGGCAGGGGCAGAGCGGCACGCTCTCGTTCCGCGCGGAGGCGATGGACTGCGAGACGCTGGCCGCCCGGCTCGCGGAGCACGGCGTCTGCACCCGCGCCGGTCTCCACTGCGCCCCCCTGGCCCACGCCTCCGCCGGTACCCTCACCACCGGCACCCTCCGCCTCACCCCCTCCGCCTTCAACACGACACGCGAGATCGAAGAGACTATCCGGATCCTGCGGGAGATCCTGAAATAAAAGGCTCCCCTCGAAGGGGAGCTGTCACCGAAGGTGACTGAGAGGCTGCTGCGTCACGGTATAACCTCTCCACCTCACTGCGTTCGGCACCTCCCCTTCACAAGGGGAGGCTTTTTTACGCC
>DHKK01000093.1:1087-6863 GCA_002404795.1 Clostridiales bacterium UBA4696 | reverse complement strand
AGCTGGCGCGGAGCGCCTGAGAGGTTACCTCGCCGCAGCGGGCCCAAGGCTCCCCTTCCAGGGGAGCTGTCAGCCGCAAGGCTGACTGAGAGGTCGTCGCAAATCTGCTGCAACCTCTCCGTCCCGGCTTCGCCGGGCCACCTCCCCTGAAAGGGGAGGCTTTTGGGTGTGCGCCGCTAAAGCAAAAAGCCTTCCCCGTCCGGGGAAGGCTTTTGGTTATCAAAATATCACTCCTGCACCAGCAGTGCCGCGAGGTCGGTGTCACCCGCGGTGAAGGTGACCGTTTCGCCGTCGTGGGTCAGGACGAAGGGGCCTTCGGCGCTCTGCGCGGTGAGGCCGGCGGGGGAGAAGGCGGAGGTGGCGCCGGACGTCACGAAGACGACCTTCTCCACGCCCTGCGCCGTCAGCGCCTGCGCTTCTGCCGCCGTCAGCGTCAGCCGCGCATACGCCGCGTCCGTCCGGATGGTCAGCACGCCGCCCTCCCGGGCCGCGGTATAAGAGATCTGATTTCCGTCCTTGTCCGTCACGCGATAGACGGGCGCGGGCTGCGCGGCCTCGGCTGCCGCCGCGGGCGGCTCGGGGACGATGAACGTGCCGATCTGGAATTCGAGCGTCTCGTTGCCCAGCCGCACCACGCAGGTGACGGGGTAGGTGCCCGGCGCGGTGGGGACGGTCTCGCTGCCGCCGTAGAGGATCTTTTCGACGGTTCCTTCGCCATACGCCGACACGGTGAATTTGCCGTTTTCGCTGCGGATCTCCAGCTTGGTCAGGTTTTCCGGCTCACCATCGTGGTTTTCGCCGCTCAGGCGCATGTTGATGTACTCCTTCAGCGCGTCAATATCGCTGCCGCTGATGCCGTTGATCGTCACATCCGGCCCGATCACGTAATGACCTTTTTCGCTCGTGTGATTGCTGTCCTGCCCGTCGCCGATGCGGCCGATGGCACCCACCTCCAGCGTGTATGTGATTTTGCCTGTATCGGAGTTGAAGCTGACGCCGTCTTCCATACCCGTGGTAATACGAGCATTGCCGAGGATGAGAATGGTTCCGGTCATATCATTTTTGTTATCACTGCCGATGGCAGCGGCGCAGTCACCTGCGATGGCGGTGACCTGCGCGTTGTCCTGAATGATGATCGTACCGCTCATCTCTTTACCTTCACTGGCACCGATGCCTGCGCCATTATCCTCGCCGATGGCAACCACCGTCGCATTGTCGCGGATGATGATTTTGCCGCTGCCAGCTATGGAACCGTCCTCTCCTGCGCCGATGCCAGCACCGTCGTCGTCACTTCCCGCAGTTACCTGTGCATTGCCGCCGATGGTGATGGTGCCGGACACGTTGCCTTCCTGGCCGGAGCCAATACCGGAGCCTTCGTCTTCACTCCATGAGGTCACCCGCGCGTTGTCGCCAATGGTGATATTGCCGGACATATTTCCGTCCTCACCAGAGCCGATACCAGCGCCGCCGTTTTTACTCCATGCGGTCACCTGAGCATTGCCATCGATGGTAATCGTGCCGGACACAGTGCCGTCCTCACCGGCACCGATGCCTGCGCCATCCCAGCCGCTTCCCGCAGTTACCTGCGCACTGCCGCTGATGCTGATGTTGCCGGACATGCCACCGCCGTAGCCGGAGCCGATGCCTGCGCCCTCCTCCCGACTAAAGGCGTCGACAGTTGCATTTTCATCAATGGTAATGCTGCCGGACATCTTGCCATTCTTACCAGAACCGATGCCCGCACCGTCACTATAGTAGTAGTCATCGTCACGGTCGTCCTTTGTGGTAACCGTTGCATCGCCCGTAATGTGGATGCTGCCGGACATATCTTCGTTTTCGTGGCTGCCGATCTTGGCATTATTATTGTCGTTGTTGTAACTACCGCCAATTTCAGCCTCCAGAGTGCCGTCACCGTCGATGGTCACATCGCCGCTGGAGACGTGCAGGGCGGAGCCGGATTCGGAGAGGAGCTTGTTGTCTCCCTTCAGCGTGATGTTCGCTCTGGAGCTGCCGACGTCGATGGCGTCGCCGTCACTCTTGATGTTCACATTCTCGATGGTCACATCCGCCGTTGCGCCGCCGGTGGTCTCAATTTTGATCGTTTTGTCTGTTGCCTTTTCGCTGTCTCTCTGCTTGATGACCGGGGCATCGTCTTCTACTGCGTCTTTATCGCCCTGTTTTACGGTCTGGCCGTTTTCGGTGGCGCTGATGGTGATATTGCCATCCTCCAGATACCAGGTCGCGGCCAGGGCAGAGACCGGCAGGGAGACTGCCAGGAGCAGGGCGAGGGCGAGCGCGAAGAAGCGTCTTTTCATGCTGGTTCCTCCTGCGTCTGTATCCCGTACCCGGCGGGCAGACGGACGGGGATTGCACCGGGAGGTCCCCTCCCGGTGCAATGGGGTACCCCATTGCAAATAAGCTTGCGTGCCAATTTCTTGGCCCTCATGCCAAGCATAGCAGATATCCGGCAAAAAAGCAAGCCCTTTCTGAAAAATCATGGGATAAATTTTCCGCTGCCGCCCGCCGCCAAACTTCTCCAAAACTTTCTTCCCTCCCGGGCTTGCGCCGGGGGAGAAGATGGAGTATAATTTAAACTATCTATAAGTATCAGTGGGAGAATGACCCTATGGCTACGATCCGAGAATTCTTCCAGAATCTTCTGTATCAGGTCCCGGCGATCGGGATCACAGATATTGTCGATATCCTGGTCGTTTCTATCATCTTCTATTCGCTCCTGCGTCTGATCCGCTCGACCAGCGCGGCCCGCGTGGCCCGCGCGATCCTGCTCCTGCTCGCCGTCACGCTGCTGACAGACGTTCTGAATCTCTATACATTAAACTGGCTGCTCAATAAGATCCTTGAGGTCGGCGCGATCGCCCTCATCATCGTCTTCCAGCCCGAGCTGCGCCGCGCACTCGAGCGGGTCGGCGCGCAGCTGCATTTCCACCTGCTTTCCACCGAATCCGCCGCCTCGATCGAGCAGAGCGCCGTCAACGCCACCGTGCAGGCCTGCGAGATCATGTCGCGCGAGCGCGTCGGCGTGCTGCTCGTGTTCGAACGCGAGACGCCGCTCGACGAATATTTCAAGACCGGTACCATCGTCGACGCGCAGCTGTCCGAGCAGCTGCTGCGCAACCTGTTTTTCAAAAATTCCCCCCTGCATGACGGCGCGGTCATCGTCCGCGGCGGGCGCGTCGCGGCCGCGGGCTGCGTGATGCCCCTGAGCGATAATCCGCACCTGCCAAGCGACCTCGGCACGCGCCACCGCGCGGGCGTCGGCACCAGCGAGGTCTCCGACGCCGTGGTCGTCATCGTGTCGGAGGAAAACGGCACGATCTCCGTCGCAATCGGCGGCATGCTCAAGCGGCATCTGGCCCCCCAGACGCTGCAGAAGCTGCTGTCCAACGAGCTGATCGCGGACGAGACTGAGAAAAAGCCGCTGCTCAAAAAGCTCGCTGCATACTTCAGCAGGAAGGACGGTCCCAAATGAAAAGCAAACTCTTCTCCCTGATCGTCTCCGTCCTTGCAGCCATGTGCCTGTGGGTCTACGTCATGACCGTCGTCAACCCGGACGTCGATCTTGTCATCGGCAACATCCCCGTGACGTTCTCCGGCGCGGAGGTCCTGCAGGAGGACCACGGGCTGGTCATCACGGGCGACTATCAGGAGTTTGTCTCCGTGCATTTCTACGGAAAAAACGCCGATCTCAAGACGCTCGACCAGCATAAGGACGAGATCAAGGCCGTCGTCGACGTGTCCAAGGTGCGCAGCACCAAGGAATACACCATGACCTACGACATCACGCTCCCGAGCGCCGTCTCCGCCTCCTCCATCACGCGGGCGGACAAGAACCCCACCAGCATCACCTTCACCGTCGAGCGGCAGATCAGCAAGTCCGTCGAGGTCAAGGGCGATTTCTCCAACGTCCGCATCGCCGAGGGCTTCATGCTCGACAGCACGAGCTTCGACTATGACGCCATCACCGTCGAAGGCCCGGAGTCCATCGTGAGCACCATCGACTGCGCCCAGGTCACGCTCGACCGCAGCAATGTCGACAAGACCATCACCGAATCCGTCTCCTACGTCCTGCTCGACAAGAACGGCGATCCGGTCGACACGTCCGAGCTGACGCTCAGCGCCGACGCGATCGAGGTGACGATGAAGATCGTCAAGTATAAGGTCGTGCCGCTCGAGGTGCAGTTCATCGACGGCGGCGGCGCGAAGGCCGAGACAGACGTGACCTACACGGCGGATATCCAGGCCGTCACGCTCTCGGGCGATGTGACCGTGCTCGACGGGCTCAATTCCATCCAGCTCGAGCCCATCGACCTTTCCACGCTTGCCAGCAACGACGAGACCGTCACGCGCACCATCCTCATCCCCAACGACGTGAAAAACGTCTCCGGGCAGGAGGAGGTCATCATCCATATCGTCATCCACGGCAAGCAGATCAAGACGCTGCGGACGACCAACATCGTCTTTATCGGCGTCGACGAGGAAAAGTTCAAGGCCACGAGCCTTTCCCAGCAGGTGCAGGTCACCATCCGCGCCGACGCGGCGGACGCGCCGAAGATCCTTGCGGGCAATATCCGCATCGTCGCGGATATGAGCAGCTACACGCAGGAGGGTACGTATCAGGTGCCGGTCACCGTGTATGTCGACGGATATGACTCCGCCGGGGCCATCGGCCAGTATTCCATCGCCGCCAACCTCGCACCGGCCACAGCGGAAGAATAGAAAGGAAGGAACGCAGCATGATCAGAAGTATGACCGGCTACGGCCGCGCGGAAAAGGCCATCGACGGCCGGGAGATCACCGTCGAGATGCGGGCGGTCAACAACCGCTATCTGGATCTGAACGTCAAGCTCCCGCGCGTCTACGGCTTTGCCGAGGACGCGGTCAAGTCCCTCATCAAGGCAAATGTGAACCGCGGCAAGCTGGATCTGTTCATCACCGTCAACGTGACGGCGGACACCGGCCTGCAGATCTCGCTCAACAAGCCCGTGCTAGAAGGGTATCTCGCCGCACTTAAATCCATCGCCGCCGATTATGGCGTGCGTGATGATATTTCCGTCACCGCCCTGTCCCGCATGCCCGACGTCTTCGTCGTGGAGAAGCAGGAGGAGGACGAGCAGAAGCTGACGGACGATATCCTGTCCGTCGTCCGTGAGGCGCTGGCGAAGTTCAACGCCATGCGCGAAAAGGAGGGCGCGGCCATGGAGGCAGACCTCCGCAGCCGCGCGAAGACCGTGCTGTCCCTCGTCGAGAAGGTCGAGGCCAGAAGCCCCGTCACGCTCGCGGAGTACCGCGCGCGGCTGACGGAGAAGATGCAGGAGGTCCTCGGCCAGACGAACATCGACGAAGGCCGCATCCTGCAGGAGGCCGCCATCTACGCCGACAAGATCGCCGTGGATGAGGAGACCGTCCGCCTGCGCAGCCATCTCGATCAGCTCGAGCAGATGCTGACATCCGGCGGCCCCATCGGCCGCAAGCTCGATTTCCTGCTGCAGGAATTCAACCGCGAGTCGAACACCATCGGCTCCAAGGGCAACGATCTCGAGCAGGCCCGGACCGTCGTCGAGCTCAAGGCGGAGCTGGAAAAGATCCGCGAGCAGACGCAGAACATCGAGTAAGCGGAGGAAGCGATGAAACTGATCTCGATCGGCTTCGGCAACGCCGTCGCGGCGGGGCGGATCCTGGCTGTCGTCAGCCCGGACTCGGCCCCCATCAAGCGCGTCGTGCAGGAGGCGCGCGAGCGCGGGATGCTGCTCGACGC
>DHKK01000093.1:0-974 GCA_002404795.1 Clostridiales bacterium UBA4696 | reverse complement strand
GTCACGCCGGAGACCATTGCCGCGCGCATGGAAGAAAAGAATGCAGAGGAGACGAGCGTACAGCCATGAAGGGAAAACTGTTTGCGGTCTCCGGCCCCTCGGGCGTCGGAAAAAATACCGTTCTGAACAGCGTCGTGCAGCAGCGCGACCGGGTGCAGTATTCCATATCCGCGACCTCCCGGCCCATGCGCCCGGGCGAGGTCGACGGCAAGAGCTATTACTTCGTGACCCGCGCCCAGTTTGAGACCATGATCGAAAACGGCGAGCTGCTCGAGCACGCGGAGTACGTCGGCAACTACTATGGCACTCCGCTGGCCCCCATCCGCGAGGCGCTCGAGGCCGGGACCGATATCGTCATGGACGTCGACGTCGTCGGCGCGCTGAACATCAAAAAGCGCCTGCCCGAGGCTGTGCTCGTTTTCCTGACGGCTCCCTCGCTCGCCGAGATCCGCCGCAGGCTCGAAAAACGCGGCGACGTGAGCCCGGAGGCGATGGAAAAGCGCATGGAACGGGCAAAATGGGAATACAGCCAGGCATACCAGTACGACTATCTCGTCGTCAACGATACGGTCGGCCACGCCGCAGCGGAGCTGCTGGCGATCATGACCGCAGAAAAGTGTAAAATGATGGATCGCATCCATTGCATAAAGGAGGAACTCTAATGCTTTACCCCGCAATGTCGGAACTTCTCAAGAATGTGGACAGCCGTTATCTGCTCGTCAACGTCGTGGCGCACCGCGCCCGGCAGCTGTCGATCGAATCCGAGCTCACGCATGAGCCGCTCGAGGAAAAGCCCGTGACGCTCGCCATCCGCGAGGTCGCCGCCGGCTCGCTCAAGGCCACGCTCGACGACAAATACAGACATTGATCCAAAGGCGCAGGCCCGCCGCCTGCGCCTTCATTCGTTGCAAAACAGCCCCTACGCGTTCGCGCAGCAGAACCTCTCCGCCTCACTGCGTTCGGCACCTCCCCTT
>DHKK01000029.1 GCA_002404795.1 Clostridiales bacterium UBA4696 | reverse complement strand
GAGGCCACGGCCATGTATCTGTCGCGTCTGCTGCGTCCGATGGGCGTAAAGGTCACGCGTCTGGCCTACGGCATCCCGGTAGGCAGCCAGCTGGAATATGCCGACGAGGTGACGCTTCTGCGTGCGCTGGAGGGCCGACAGGAAATATAAGATGAAAAACCGCCCGAAAGGGCGGTTTTTGTGATTACCTATGTGGGGCTAACGTGCTTCCGGCAGCCCTATCTTTTTCCACCTTGTCGGAGAAGATAGGGGAGAAAAGGAGCGGTGAACTGCGGTTGGCACATGCTGCGGGTACGGGTTCAGGCAAGTCCTGATTTTCGGTTGTAGGGGCCAATGCCTACGTCAAGCCTGTTGGGAAGTTACGAATTCGCCGAAAGATTTCAGTTTCTCGCAGATGCCTGCTGCTCGACTGCACAGTCAGCTTCGCTGACAACTCCCCGCATTTAACGGCGGTTCGTTCCGTCGAGGCCGTTCCTGACGATCCTGCGGCAGACAGCCTTGACCGCGCCGATGCAGACGCAGACTCCTCCGGCGATCAGTGCAGATGTAAGAAGTTCCATTCTGATGTCTCCTTTATTCCTCGCGGCTCAGCCGCTCCATGATCTGCGGCAGCGCATCCGGCAGCTGCGCAAGCACCGCGCAGGCCGCGCTGCGCGCGTCCGCTTCGTTCAATCCCAGCGTCTGCTGCATGCGGCCGCGCAGGAGCGAACAGCAGGCTGCATAGCGCTCCGCCTGCGCCCGTCCCTCCGGTGTTAAAAACACTGTGCCGTATTTTTTCTTTTCTGCAAGTCCTGCTGCGCACAGGTTTTCGATCATCGAATGGACGCTCGGCTTTTTCACGCGCAGCTGCTCCGCGATGTCCATGCACCGCGCGCCGGCGTCATTCTGGCAGAGATCCAGCAGCGCCAGCAGATATTTGATTGCAGACGGCGTCAGGGTTCTCTGCTCGTCAGCCATGCCGCAGCCTCCCGGTTTGTGAGAATTCGGTTAGTCTCATCTAACCGCTTGATAGTTTAACACATCTAACCTCTCCCGTCAAGTGTTTTCTGCATGTTCTTCTAATTCGGATCTTCACGCCGCCGCTGGCAGATAAAAAATGCAGGTACCCGGTTTTACACCGGGCACCCGCTATTTTGGCGCCGCGTCCGTCTGGCGGGCAGCATTTTATATTCTGATTTACTGATCTTCTTCAGGCTCTTCGTCTTCCATGTCGAACTCCAACTCTTCGCCGCAGTTCGGGCAGGTTGTTGCGCCCTCGTCGAGCATTTCCTCGTCGATGGTGATCACTTCTCCGCAGGTTGGGCACTTGACCTCGTAGAGCGTTTCGCTGCCGAAGTCATACTCGTCCTGATCGTCGTCCTCGTCGGCGTCTTCGTAGTCATCATCCTCGTCGTAATCATCGTCATACTCGTCATCATCGTCGTCCATCAGGTAATCGTCGATGTTGTCGAGATCCTCTTCGATGCAGTCGAGTTCATCGGAAATGCAGTCCACGACTTCTTCCAGATCGGAAACATTCTCAGCCACATCCTGAAGCATGCTGATGATCTCGGAGATCAGCTTGCCCTCGTTGGTTTCGGTGTCGAGCTTCATGCCCTCCATCAGGCCCTTGAGATATGCGGATTTTTCAGAAAGCGTCATCGTAAAATCTCCTTTCCGGCAGTTTTGCCTGTATAATGACGGTTCAGCCCTTGACACGGCCCAGATATTCACCCGTGCGGGTGTCGATCTGGATCTTTTCACCCTCGTTGATGAACAGCGGGACCTTGATCTCGGCGCCGGTCTCAACGGTAGCGGGCTTGGTGACGTTGGTAGCGGTATCGCCCTTGACGCCCGGGTCGGCCTTGATGACGGTCAGCTCGACGAAGTTCGGGGTCTCGACGCTGAAGACGTTGCCCTTGTAGCTCAGGAGCTTGACCGGGGTGTTTTCCTTGATGAACTTGAAGGAGTCGTCGAGCATGTCCTTGCTGACGGGGACCATGTCGTACGTTTCCTGATCCATGAAGTAGTACAGATCGCCGTCGTTGTAGCTGTACTCATAATCCTTGCGCTCGATGAAGGCTTCTTCGAACTTCGCAGTCGGGTTGAACGAAGTCTCGGTCACGGCGCCGGTCACGACGTTCTTCATCTTGGTGCGGACGAACGCAGCGCCCTTGCCGGGCTTGACATGCTGGAACTCAACGACCTGCATGATCTTGCCGTCCATCTCGAACGTTTTACCGTTTCTGAAATCGCCAGCGGTAATGGTAGCCATAAAATATTCCTCCAATATGTGTATAACACCAACAAAATAAAATAGCGTATTGATTTTACACTATTATGATCGGCTTTTCAAGGGATTCTTATAAAATAATCAAATTTTTCGGGCTCTTCGTCAGGATCTCGCAGCCGGTATCGGTGATGACGGTCACGTCCTCGATCCGGACGCCGAACTCGTCGGGGATGTAGATGCCCGGCTCTGCCGAGACGACCGCTCCTGCGGGCATGGGCTTGTCGTTGCGCATGCTGGCGTTCGGGGCCTCATGGATGAGCAGGCCCAGGCTGTGGCCGTAGCTGTGGCCGAAGCAGCCGGCGAACCCGGCGTCGTCGATGACCTTACGGGCCGCGGCGTCCATCGCCTTACCGGTGACGCCCGCCTTCGTCGCGGCGATGCCGGCCAGCTGCGCTTCGAGCACGGTGTGGTAGACCTTGTCCATCTTCTCCGACACATAGCCGAGCGCGATGGTGCGGGTCATGTCGGAGCAGTAGCCGTGATACAGGCAGCCGAAGTCCATGGTGACGAAGTCGCCGTACTGCAGCTCCCGCTCAGACGGCACGCCGTGCGGCAGGCTGGTGTTCGGGCCGGAGATGGTGATGGGGTCGAAGGACGGGCCCTCGGAGCCGAACTTGTACAGCCGGTAGATGAGCTCGGCGCACAGCTCCTTCTCCGTCATGCCCGGGCGGATGACGTTGAGCAGGTCCTCGAACGTGCGGTCGGTGATCTCCTGCGCCTTCTTCATGTATTCGATCTCCCACGGCTCCTTGGACTGCCGCGGGGCGTTGATCTCGGCGGAATAGGGGTGCAGAACGGCGTTCAGCTTCGTGTTGTAGAGCGTGTACTCTTCCACGGTCAGCGAATCGTCTTCAAAGCCCAGGGTCTTGACGGTATGGGCGGCGATGGCGTCGTTGATGAGCTTGGTGTAGGGGTGGTCCGCGTCGGTCATGACGACGGTGAAGCCGGGCAGGTTCTTCTGAGCCGCTTCGATATAGCGGAAGTCGGTGAAGTAGTAGCTCTCCTCCTTGCAGATGACAGACACGCCCTCTGCCACACAGTATTCCGCGGCATACATCCGGTTATGCTTCGAGGTCAGAAGCAGCGCGTCGACTTCGCCCTTGGCGATCAGGTTGCGGTACTTTTCAATGTTTTTCATGACGGATCCTCCATTTTCCGATTGCAATAAAGGGAAGCTCGGCCACGTGGCGGAGCTTGAGCCATATGGTGTGATTATGAATGGCCGAGATCAGGATGGACTGCACCCCGGCGCAGTTGGCGCCGAGCACGTCCGTAAAGATCTGGTCGCCGACGAGCGCGCACGCCGAAGGCGTGAGCGCATAGCGCGTCAAACAGGCGCGGATGCCGCGCGAAAAGGGCTTTTTCGCGTGCGTGATGCAGTCGAGCCCGTATGTTTTGCAGAACTCTACCACGCGGGGCTTTCTGCTGTTCGACACGATGCACAGGCGGATCTCGGACTCCTGCATGGTCCGGATCCAGGCGGCCATCTGCGCAGTCGGCTCACTCGTGGTGTAGGGGACGATGGTGTTGTCAAAATCCAGCATCAGAAACGAGATCCCGCGCGCGCGCAGCGCCTCGGCGGTCACGTCGGTCAGATGCGGGAAGATCATGCGGGGCAAAAACGAAAACGGCATACGGTCTCCTGCGGCTTCATAAGTTTGGTGATATCAGTATAACACAAAAAGGTAGGTTTGTCCATGATCCTGTATCCATTTCAGCCTGATCTTCCCTTCGGCTACAGCGTCACCGGCTTCGACGAGGAGAAAAAAACGCCCGGCGCGGAGCTGTATCTGCTCCCGCCGGGCGCGCAGATCCCCGCGGAATTCGCCGGCGGCGCGATCTTCAGTGAGGCACCGGGCTGCGCCGACGCGCGCATCCTGCAGCCCGCGCAGTCGGCCGCGCCGGACGCGGCCGGGGTCTGGGCGGACACGCAGGTGTCGGGCGGGTCGCTGGAGGGGTACGTCCGGGCGCTGCTGGCGCGGTGGGGCGAGCGGCTGTGGATGTACCTGCGGCCGCTGTGCATGCGCTTCCCGGTCCCCTGCCCCACCGGCGTCGGCGAAGCGCTGGGCCCGGACGAAGCCCGCGCCCTGCTCTCGCAGCATCCGTCCCACTTCTCCCCCGACCTCGTCTGCCGCTACAGCTTCTTCCTCGATGCCGCCGGCCGCCCCCAGGTCCTCCTCTTCGACACCCCCGCCACCTGCCGCCAAAAACTCACCCTCCTCCGCCCCCTCGGCCTCCAGCAAATCTTCGGCTGGATCCCATAAGCGCACGCCCCCCAGGAGAAGGCATTTGGTACGTGCAAATACAGAAATCCAATGCAAAAAGGTGCAGCCCAGCAAATCCGGCCTGCACCTTCTATTTATGGCAGAAATTCTACGGCAACCGCCATCAAATCTGGTGTTCCGCATCAGGCGGCGCGTAGTAAGACATACGTAAGGTGACTATCGTGTGGAACGACACCTGAAACATTGCTTCCCACCTGAATTCAGAGGCAGTCTGCACCAAACGCGTCCAAGCGCCCCTTT
>DHKK01000081.1 GCA_002404795.1 Clostridiales bacterium UBA4696 | reverse complement strand
CAATCATGGAGCAGGATACGGGAGTCGAACCCGCCTCCTCGGCTTGGGAAGCCGATGTACTACCGATGTACGAATCCTGCGTTGTATGGGTCCTGCGTGGAGTTCTTGGATATCATAGCATCTTTTTTGCAAAAAAGCAACCGTTTTCTGGCGAAGAGAAAAAACCGGGCCTCCGGAGGGAGGCCCGGGGGGATTCAGCAGAGCTTGGCGCCGGCGGGGATGGCGTCGTCGAGCATGACGAGGTGGAGCTTTTCTTCGCCCTTTTCCTTATGCACGGCGGAGAGCAGCATGCCGCACGACTCCTGACCCATCATCTTTCTGGGCGGGAGGTTGACGATGGCGGCGAGCGTCTTGCCGACGAGGGCTTCCGGCTCGTAGAACTTCGCGATGCCGGAGAGGATCTGCCGGTCGGTGCCGGTGCCGTCGTCGAGCGTGAAGCGCAGGAGCTTGTCGGACTTCTTGACGCGCTCGCAGGCCTTGACCTTGACGACGCGGAAGTCGGACTTGCAGAAGGTATCGAAGTCGACCTTCTCCTCGAGCTGCGGCTCGACCTCAACGGCGGGCAGCAGGGCGCGCTTCTGTGCGGCCTCGAGCTCCTCGAGCTCGGCCAGCGCCTTGGGCGCGTCGATGCGCGGGAAGATGGCCTCGCCCTTGTGGACGGTCACGGTCTGCGGGAGCTTGCCCCAGGTGTTGGCAGCCTCCCAGGTGCAGACGTCGGCACCTGCGCCGATCTGCGCGAAGATCTTGCCGCAGGATTCCGGGATGAACGGCAGCAGCAGCGTCGCGCAGATGCGGATGGACTCGAGCAGGTTATACATGACGGCGGCCAGCCGCGGCTTGTTCGCCTCGTCCTTGGCAAGGGCCCAGGGCATGGTCTCGTCGATATACTTGTTGGCGCGCTGGATGCACTTGAAGATCTCCTCCAGACCGTTCTGGAACTGGAACTTCTCCATCTGCGCCTCATACCGGTCACGCAGGCCGGAGAGCATGGAGATCAGCGCCTCGTCGGCCTCACCGGCCTCACGCGCCTCGGGCAGCGTGCCGCCGAAGTACTTTTCGACCATCGCCGTCGTGCGGGAGACGAGATTGCCGAGGTCGTTGGCCAGATCGATGTTGATCGTGTTGATCAGCAGCTCGTTGGAGAAGTTGCCGTCGGAGCCGAAGGGGAATGTGCGCAGCAGGAAGAAGCGCAGCGCGTCCACGCCGAATTTTTCCGCCAGCAGATACGGGTCGACGACGTTGCCCTTGGACTTGGACATCTTGCCGCCGTCCATGACGAGCCAGCCGTGGCCGTAGACGTGCTTCGGCAGCGGCATACCCATGCTCATGAGCATGGCGGGCCAGATGATGGAGTGGAAGCGGACGATCTCCTTGCCGACGAAGTGCACGTCCGCGGGCCAGTATTTGTCGTAGTCGTGATACTTCTCGTTCATGAAGCCGAGCGCCGTGGTGTAGTTGAACAGCGCGTCGACCCAGACGTAGACCACATGGCCCGGATCGAAATCGACCGGCACGCCCCAGGTGAAGCTGGTACGGGAGACGCAGAGATCTTCGAGGCCCGGATCGATGAAGTTGTTGACCATTTCATTGACGCGGGACTTGGGCTGCAGGAAGTCGGTCGTCGTCAGCAGCTCGCGGACGCGGCCGGCGTATTTGGAGAGGCGGAAGAAATAGGCTTCCTCCGACGCGCCGTGGACTTCGCCGCCGCAGTCGGGGCATTTGCCGTCCTTGAGCTGGCTCTCGGTCCAGAAGCTCTCACAGGGGGTGCAGTATTTGCCCCTGTATTCGCCCTTATAGATATCGCCGTTCTCATACATCTTGCGGAAGATCTTCTGGATGGACTCCACATGATAATCGTCCGTCGTGCGGATGAAGCGGTCGTTGGAGATGTTCATCAGCTTCCACAGGTCGAGGATGCCCTTGGGCCCTGCGACGATGTTGTCGACGAACTGCTGCGGGGTGACGCCCGCGGCCTTGGCCTTGTCTTCGATCTTCTGGCCGTGCTCGTCGGTGCCGGTCAGGAACATCACGTCGTAGCCCTGCAGCCGCTTATAGCGGGCCATGGCGTCGGTCGCCACGGTGCAGTAGGTATGCCCGATGTGCAGCTTCGCCGAGGGATAGTAGATCGGCGTGGTGATATAAAATGTCTTTTTGCATGCTTCGCACATAGTATTTTCCTCTTTTCCGCCCGCTCCGAATGAAAGAGGGGCTATTCAAATATAATGTATCCGTTTTGCGTATTTTTGTCAACGCTGTTGCGAAATATTTGACAGCCGTGTTATACTGACAGAGAATCAAAAACAATTCTACGAAAAGACAGGAGTCTGGATTTTTTATGATCTCTTTCCACAAGGCGGAGGCCGCCGACCGCGTATGGGCGCATGAAATTCTGAAAAACTGCGAGTATCCCGGCGCGGAATATGCATTCAGCTGTATGTATCTCTGGTCCGATTATTTTGGGGAGCTGGGCCGCGCCGGCGATCATCTGACGCAGTACGCGCCCTGGCGCGGCCGGGAGGTCTATCTCTACCCGGCAGGCGCGGGCGATATCAGGGGGGCCATCGAGGCCATCCGCGCCGACGCCGCGGAGCGCGGCGGTCCGCTGCGCCTGCGCAGCCTGACAAAGGACAAGAAGGAGGAGCTGGAGGCACTGTACCC
Source organism: Clostridiales bacterium UBA4696 (assembly GCA_002404795.1). GTDB lineage: Bacteria > Bacillota > Clostridia > Oscillospirales > Oscillospiraceae > CAG-170. Next base: position 1,726 of record DHKK01000081.1, on the reverse strand, counting down.
GGGGAAGTTCGAGTTTACCGCCTGCCGCAATTCCTATGACTATATCTACACTGTCGAGGAGCTTTCGGAGCTGCACGGGAAAAAGCTGCAGTCGAAGCGCAACCACTGCAACCGCTTTGAGGATGAATTCCCCGACTGGTTCACCGCGCCCATCACGGACGAGAATTTGCCGCAGTGCCACGAGATGCTCCGCGTCTGGTACGAGACGCACGAGCCCGCGGTGAACGCGCAGGAGCTCGACCAGCTGCAGCTGGAAAAGGCCGCGCTGCAGCGCGCGTTCGACCATTTTGACGAGCTGGAGATGGACGGGCTGCTGCTGTCCGACGGCGAGCGGATCATCGCGTTCTCCATGGGCAGCCGCATGAACCGAGACTATTATGACGTCGGCTTTGAAAAGGCCTTCCCGGACGTGAACGGCGCCTACGCCATGATCAACCGGGAATTCTCCCGCATGATCGCGGAGAAGTACCCCGAGGTACAGTTCCTCAACCGTGAGGACGACATGGGCTCCGAGGGCCTGCGCCGCGCGAAGGAGTCGTACCAGCCGACGGTGCTGCTGGAAAAATACGTCGCCGACTGGAAGGAGAACTGAGCATGCGCCTGCGCAAGACGAATCTGGACGATCTGCCGCAGCTCAAGGCGCTCTGGGCGCTGGGCTTCGGGGATACGGAGCAGGAGATCGAGGCGTTTTTTGCCATCTGTTACCCCACGGCGGCCGGCTTCTGCGCGGAGGAGGACGGGCGGCTCATCGCCGCGGCCTACGCGCTGCCGCAGGAGCTCGCCTGGGGCGAGCGCACGGCGAAGGCCGCGTATCTCTACGCCGTGACCACGCATCCGGACTTCCGGAAGCAGGGCGTGTGCCGAAAGCTGCTGGCCTTTGCGGAAAAGGAGCTGAAAAAGCGGTATTTTGACTGCCTGATGCTCGTCCCCGCGACGGACGCGCTGCGCGCGTACTATGAGACGATGGGCTTCTGCACGCAGAAAAGCGACTTCCTCGACGACGGACCCGCGCCGGAGGCGCGCGGCGTATGCGAGGAACTGACGCCGGTCGATTATGCGGGCCTGCGCGAGACCGTGCTCTACGACACGCCGCATGTGCGCTATACGCTCGCCGACCTGCGGTATCAGGCGTCCATGTCCGGCTTCTACCGGCTGGAGCTCGGCAGCCACTACGGCTGCGCCTGCGCGCACTTAAGCGGCGATACGCTCGTCGTGGACGAGATCCTGCCGGACGGCTCTGTGCTGCCCGCGCTTTTAAAAACGCTTCCGGCTGCCAGCTGCCGCGTGCGCACGGCGGGCGGCAATGCGCCGTTTGCCATGTGCAAATGGCTTTCGGAGGAGAAAAAACTGCCGGATGTCTATCTGGCCTTTGATTTCGGATGAGCTTTCACGGAAAGGGGGCGTCTGCCATGGCGGAGCCACGATCTTTGCCTTCTGACGCGGTCGAGCGGCTGCTGGCAGCCGCCAACGGCGACGCGGCGCTGCTGTATCTCCATTTTGCGGCGGGCCGCCCGCTGGAAAACGCGCGCGAGGCGCTGCGCATGAGCGAGGCGAGGTATGATCTGGCCTGTGCCACGCTGCAGCAGCTCGGCCTCTGGCCGCAGGAGCCGCAGCGGCATCTCGACGCGTCGCAGGCCCCGGTCTATACCGAGCAGGACGTCATCCGCGAGACGCATACGAGCTGCGAATTTGAGGCCATCACCGGCGAGACGCAGCGGCGGCTGGG
>DHKK01000080.1:4207-8453 GCA_002404795.1 Clostridiales bacterium UBA4696 | reverse complement strand
GGGTGTTTTACTATGGGCTTTAGCCTGTTGAACACGCAAGGCTTAGAAAAATCTTAATATATAAATAAATAGCGGGTGCCGTAAAGATTTATGCGCAAAAATATTTGCAGACTCTGGCTGAATGAAGTCAGCCGGGATAAGGTACAATAAACCACCTGCTATGCGGGTGGTGTCAATAAGTTATACAAAGAAACACCTGTTCCTTGTACAATAGAGTTGTTCAGTCACTATTGCAAGAAAGAAAAGGTGTTTAAAATGGCAAATAAATCAAATGATTTTGCCCATACAAAATGGGTATGTAAATACCACATTGTATTTACTCCAAAGTATAGACGAAAAATAATTTGTTTCCGGTAACGAATACACATTTTGCTGAACAGCGATTATTGGAAACGTGTACGGAGTACGCCATTCAATGAACATCTCCACGGAACGCATTGTTTTTTCACGACTTCGCAAAATGGAAAGTACCGACCTATGAACAAGTCCCTTGCTGGGAAGAAATTAAATCGCTGGAAACGGGAACGTCCCCGGCACTGTGCATCTGGCACAGCGCCGGGGAGTTTTTTCATGTCTTAGTTTTGAGCCAGTTCAGTTAGTAGATGCTTTCGATAGTCCACATCCAAGACGCAGCGGTGGAAGTCCATCAGGCGGTGTTCATCGAACAGCTTTTCGCAGAGCCTTGTCAGCGGGTGATTTAGCAGCTTTGCAGAAATCCCAACCTCGTTGAAAAACCTTGCCCATTTGAAGACCTCTTCCAAGTCCTCCTGCTCAAGCGTAGCGGGAATGATCGTGTTGCATAGACGGACAATGGAACTATCCGCGAAGCGTACTGCCACGTCCTCCGGTGCGCATTCATATCAGCGTCTACGTGGACGTGACCGCCGCCGGGACGCACGCGGGCGTCATGACGAAGTGCGCCAACTACGGCGCGGTGGGCGGCGCGGACCGCTATACCGGCGGCCTCGCGGGCTACACCACGGCCCGGAACAAAACGACCATCCTCACCAGCCGGAACGAAGCCGCCGTCTCGTCCTCCAACACCGAGACGCGCGCGGCGACCGGCGCGATCGTCGGCAACGCGCAGAACCTCATCTGGGGCGGCTGCACGGCGGCGGACGGCAGTCTGCCGCAGCTCGGCCGGAGCGGAAAAGTTTCCGAAAAGACGACTGCAGAGAGCTGCCCCGATTATTCGCCCAGGGAGGCGCCGCAGGACGCGGACCTGCCCGAAAGCTTCACCGTCACCTTCCTCGCCAACGGCGAGACCGTGGCCGCGGTGACCGGCAGGAAGGGCGACCGGAGCGTGAAAGCGCCGGAGCTTCCGCAGCTCGCGGGCTATACCGCCGCCTGGCCGGCCTTCACCCCGACCGGCCGCGACATGACCATCACCGCCATCTACCGCCAGAACCTCGTCTCCGGCGGCAAGATCACGAAGGCCGGCACCTGCTTCATCCCCTGGCTCGCCAGCGGCGAGATCACCATCGCGGGCGGGCTGGACGTGACGCTGATCGGGCTGGATTCCGGCACGGACCGGTTTGACGGCCTCACCCTCACCGTCGGCAGCGGCACGAAGCTGACGCTGCAGGACGTGCGCATCACGGGCGACAAGACGCTCTTGTCTCTCGCGGGCAGGAATACCCTGACGCTGCTGGGACGCAACGAGCTCATCGGCTGCGCCGACGCGTCCGGCAACGCCTGCCCGACCGTCGTCTCCGGCGGCGATCTGACCATCAACGGCACCGGCAGCCTCCAGCTGCAGGCGCTGGTCAACAACGCGGCCTTTCTGGGCGCGGAAAAGAGCAAGATCTCCATCGAGGACTGCACCCTCACGCTGCTGAAGTCCGACAAGCTCGGCTTTGACGGCGGTGCATTCTGCGCCAACGGCGCGGATGTGACGCTGACGAACGCGGCCTTCTCCGGCCGGACGGACAGCGACAACGTCGCGGTCCTCTCCGCCGACACTGTCACGGTGACGGGCGGCACGCTGCGCGTGGAGGCGGAAAAGTCCGTCCACGCCGTGCTCGGCCGCGTATCGCTGACGAACTGCGGCCTCTATGCCTCCGGCCACAGCGGCAACAGCGCGAAGACCGTCTCGCAGACCGCTGGACTCGACGCGCTGCAGTCGGTCACGCAGCAGTCCGGCGTGCGGACGCTCGCGGCCTCCGGCTTTGCGGACGTGCGGGCGGAGGACGCGTATTTGCAGGACGTGCTGACCTGCACCGCCGCGGGGCTCATGACCGGCACCGGGCAGGGACGCTTCTCGCCCGAAAAGCCCATGACCCGCGCCATGCTGGTGACGGTCCTGTGGCGCATGGCGGGCAGCCCCGCCGCGCAGGGAAACGGCGGCTTCACCGACCTCCGGGCCGACTGGTACCGCCAGGCGGCCGTCTGGGGCGCGCAGAACGGCATCGTCTCCGGCACGAGCCGGACGACCTTCGCGCCGGACAAGGCCGTGACGAAGGAGCAGGCCTGCGCCCTGCTCGCCCGCTTCGCGCGCACGCGCGGCGTGCAGGCCGCGGCGGATGCCGCGCCGGTCTACGTCGCCGCGTGCAGCGCCTGGGCCGGAAGCGATGTGCAGGCGGCCTACGCCCTCGGCATCGCGGACAGCTATGCAGCCTGCCTTGCCGCGCCGCAGTCCAGCGCCACCCGCGCCGAGCTTGCGCACATGCTCTCTGATCTGCTTCAAAGAGCCTGACGACTGTCAACGGCTTTTTGAAATACAAACAAACCGAAAGGAAGATCATCATGAAGAAACTTGTATCCATGCTGCTCGTGCTTGCGATGCTTGTGACCGTATTTGCAGGTCTCGCCATCACGGCCAGCGCCGCGGATGCCGCCCTGGCTGTCTACACGCAGGCCGGTGCGGACGGCGAGAAGACCCTCGCCAAGAGCTACACCGCCGAAGAGCTCAGGAAGCTCGCCGAGACCAAGGCTGACGGCTACGGCTATCAGTACTTCAAGAAGGGCGAGCAGGACGTCGTCGTCACCGAATACGTGACCCTCGACACCCTCCTGACCGACGCCGATGTCACCTTCGCCGACGGCGACAGCCTCGCTTTCGTCTGCGACGACGGCCCGTACACCAAGTTCAATCCCACCTACAAGGACATCACCGAGGGCAAGTATTTCTTCAAGGACGGCAAGGGCGAGGAAGTCCCCGCTGCCATCGCTCTGGTCTGGGGCATGGGCGCCGCCGCTGACGGCACCATCGCCGACATCGCCAAGACTGCCAAGGATACCGGCTCCCTGCGCTTCGTCTGCGGCACGACCGAGGCCGACTTCGCGGCTGAGAAGGCCGCCGGCAAGCGCCTGCCGTCCGGCGTCGTTGAGCTGATCGTCGTCACCGCCGCCAAGGCGGAAGAAAAGCCCGCCGAGGAGAAGCCCGCTGAGGAAAAGACCGGCTTCACCGACGTCAAGGATACCGACTGGTTCAAGGCCGACGTCGAAGCGGCTGTGGAGCTGGGCCTCATGACCGGCACCTCCGCCACCACCTTCAATCCCAAGGGCGTCACCACCCGCGCGATGGTCGTCGCGACCCTCTACCGTCTGGCCGGCAGCCCCGAAGTGACCGAGAAGGCCGCTTTCACCGACGTTGTCTCCGGCAGCTACTATGAAGCAGCCGTCGCCTGGGCCGCCAAGAACGCCATCGCCAGCGGCACATCCGAGACCACGTTCGAGCCCAACAAGGCCGTCACCCGCGAACAGCTGGCCAAGTTCCTGTTCAACTACGCGGTCTATCAGGGCATGGAAGCCGTGACCCTCTCCGAGAACCTCTCCAGCTTCTCTGACCAGGCCGAGATCAGCGCCTACGCCGTTCCCGCCATGCAGTGGGCCGTCGGCGCAGAGCTCATCAAGGGCTCCGATGGCAAGCTCATGCCCGCCGGCACCGCCACCCGCTGCCAGTTCGCCGCCATCCTGAACCGCTTCGCAGCGACCAAGAAGAACGCCTGATCCCATACATCCCCCAAAGCCCGCTGCCCAGGCAGCGGGCTTTTTTCAGGTCGAGGCAGGAGCCTAAAGCCTTCCCCTACGAGGGGAAGGTGGCACGGCGGAGCCGTGACGGATGAGGTGGAGGTACTTCCATCTACGCAGCGCTGTCCACCTCATCAGTCGCCTCCGGCGACAGCTTCCCCTCATAGGGGAAGCCATGGGGGTGCGCAGATCCAAAGCCTCCCCTTCCAGGGGAGGTGGCTCGGCGATAGCCGAGACGGAGAGGTCGTAGCAAATTTGCAGCAACCTCTCAGTC
>DHKK01000080.1:3971-4094 GCA_002404795.1 Clostridiales bacterium UBA4696 | reverse complement strand
CTTGACAAGGGGAGCCTTGGTGCAGGCGCATTCCAAAGCCTCCCCTCTCAGGGGAGGTGGCTCGGCGGAACGCCGAGACGGAGAGGTTGTGCCGGAAAGAGACAACCTCTCAGTCTGCTTCGC
>DHKK01000080.1:0-3906 GCA_002404795.1 Clostridiales bacterium UBA4696 | reverse complement strand
CCCTGGAAGGGGAGCCAAGGGGTGCGTCCCATTTTTGCGGAAAAAGCCGCGCACGCACTTGTAAAAGGGGAACGCATGTGATAAACTAATCCAGTTATGACGAAAATGAAGAAAACGGATAGATTTGGAGGGTGTCCCATGTAACAGCGGCGCTGCTTGGACTTAAAAAAACAGGATCTGGAGGAACATACATGGCATCCCTGAAAGAAGAAATCTCCCGGCGCAGGACCTTTGCGATCATCTCGCACCCCGACGCCGGTAAAACCACCCTGACAGAAAAATTCCTGCTCTACGGCGGGGCCATCGCGCAGGCGGGCGCGGTCAAGGGCAAGAAAAATTCCCGCGCCGCCGTATCGGACTGGATGGAGATCGAAAAGCAAAGAGGCATTTCGGTCACCTCGTCCGTCATGCAGTTCCAGTACGAGGGCTTCTGCATCAACATTCTCGATACCCCCGGCCATCAGGACTTTTCCGAGGACACCTACCGCACGCTCATGGCGGCGGACTCCGCCGTCATGGTCATCGACGGGGCCAAGGGCGTCGAGCCGCAGACCCGGAAGCTCTTCAAGGTCTGCGCCATGCGCCATATCCCAATCTTTACGTTCGTCAACAAGATGGACCGCGAGGCGCGCGACCCCTTCGAGCTGCTCGATGAGCTGGAAAACGAGCTCGGCATCGAGACCTACGCCTGCAACTGGCCCATGGGTTCCGGCCGGGAGTTCCAGGGCGTGTACGACCGGCGGTCGAGCCAGCTGATCTTCTTCTCCGGCGTCTCCGGCAAGAACCGCGCGGATAAGATGGAGATCGACCTCTATGACCCGCAGGTCGCGGGGCTTATCGGCGAGCGCCGCCATCAGCAGCTCATTGACGACGTGGAGCTGCTCGGCGCGGGCCGTGAATTTGACCTCGAGGAGGTCCGCGCGGGCAGGCTTTCTCCCGTGTTCTTCGGCTCCGCGCTGACGAACTTCGGCGTCGAGCCCTTCCTGGAGGAGTTCCTGCGCATGACCCCGAGCCCCCTGCCGCGCGAGGCCGACTGCGGCGTGATCGACACGTTCAGCCCCGATTTCTCCGCCTTCGTCTTCAAGATCCAGGCGAACATGAACAAGGCCCACCGCGACCGGCTGGCCTTTATGCGCATCTGCTCGGGCCAGTTCCAGCGCGACGCGGAATATTACCACGTGCAGACCGGCAAGAAAATGCGCCTGTCGCAGCCGCAGCAGCTCATGGCCTCTGAGCGTGAGATCGTCGATGAGGCCTACGCGGGCGATATCATCGGCGTGTTCGACCCCGGTATCTTCTCCATCGGCGACACCATCACCGTCCCGGGCAAGAAGTTCAAATTCGGCGGCATCCCGACCTTCGCGCCCGAGCACTTTGCCCGCGTCAGCGCCAAGGACTCCATGAAGCGCAAGCAGTTCCTCAAAGGCACGGAGCAGATCGCGCAGGAGGGCGCCATCCAGATCTTCAAGGTGCCGAATTCCGGCATGGAGGAGGTCATCGTCGGCGTCGTCGGCACGCTGCAGTTTGACGTGTTCCAGTACCGCATGAAGGCCGAATACGGCGTCGACCTGCGGATGCAGCAGCTGCCGTATGAGCAGCTGCGGTTCATTACGAAAGCGCCCGTCGCCGACCTCAAGGACCTGTACCTCTCGACCGACGCGGAGCTGCTGGAGGATTACCGCGGCCGGAGCCTGCTGGTCTTCGCCTCGCAGTGGTCGATCAACTTCATCCTCAAGCGCAACCCCGGCCTCGAGCTGGCGGAGACCGCACAGTAACAGACAGCAAAAGCGCACGCGTCCGCGTGCGCTTTTCCTTTTGGTCAGATATGACAAATGAACGGCCCGAAACAGGCCGTTTTTTTTGCTTGCAGCAGTCGAAAACCGGTGCTATACTGGCTGCTAACAAGAGATAGAAGGGGAGAAGCGCGGATGCACGGATTGGGGACGGTCGTCAATGTCGCGGCGATCGTGGTTGGAGGACTCGCGGGTCTGCTCGGCGGGCGGCGCATCCCGGAGCGGCTGCAGAAGACGCTGATGAGCGCCATGGGCGTGAGTGTGCTGTTCGTGGGCGTCTCGGGCGCGCTGTCGCAGATGCTGCGCGCGGAAGGCGGGGCGCTGACGGTGCAGGGGACCATGATGATGATCCTCTCGCTGGCCGTCGGCGCGGTCGCCGGCGAGCTGCTCGATCTCGAGGACCGGATGGAGCGCTTCGGCGCCTGGCTCAAGGTCAAGACGAAAAGCGAGTCGGACGGCGGCTTCATCGGCGCCTTCGTCACCGCGTCGCTTACGGTCTGCATCGGTGCAATGGCCATCGTCGGCTCCATCCAGGACGGCATCCTCGGCGACCACGCGACGCTGTTTGCCAAGGCCGTGCTCGACCTTGTGATCATCATGGTCATGACGGCCTCGATGGGCAAGGGCTGCATCTTCTCCGCCATCCCGGTCGGCATCCTGCAGGGCAGCGTGACGCTGCTGGCAAGGCTCCTGCAGCCGGTCTTCACCGATGCGGCGCTCAGCAACCTGTCGCTGGTCGGCTCCGTGCTGGTGTTCTGCGTGGGGCTGAATCTGGTCTGGGGCAAAAAGATCCGCGTGGCGAATCTGCTGCCGTCGCTGCTCATAGCCGTCATATGGGCGTTTTTGTAAACATCAACTGTAAAGGAGTATGCAATATGGTCAGTGAAAAAATGGTCGCCTGGGGCAGCCAGGGCTGCGTCATCCGGGATCTCGCCGCCTACGGCGAGCAGCGCGCCGCCGTCGTCGGCGCAGAAAACGTGTTCAACTTTACCATCGGCAACCCCTCCGTCCCGGCGCCGTCCTGCGTCCGGCAGACGATCGAGCGCCTGCTGCAGACCGTCCCGGCTGAGCAGCTGCACGCCTATACGGCCGCGCCGGGCCTCGCGTCCGTCCGCGCGAAGATGGCGGCGTATCTCGAAAAGACGTTCGGCGTCGGCTACCGCGCGGAGGATGTGTATATGACCTCCGGCGCATCCTCGGCGCTGGCGATGCTGGCCTATGCGCTGCTCTCGCCGGGCGACGAGGTGCTGACGCTCAGCCCGTATTTCTCGGAGTACAAGCTCTACGCCGAGGCCGCGGGCGGCACGCTCACGGCCGTGCCCTCATGCCCGGAGGATTTCCAGATCGATCTGGACGCCTTCTCCGCCGCCATCAGCGAGAAGACCGCCGTCGTCCTCCTGAACTCCCCGAACAACCCCTCCGGCGTCATCCTCTCCCGCCGGAGCATCACGAAGCTGGCGGAGCTGCTGGAGAAAAAATCGGCCGAATACGGCCACCGCATCTACATCGTCGCCGACGAGCCCTACCGCGAGCTGGCCTATGACGGCGAGGAGGTGCCGTTCATCCCCGCTATCTACAAGGACACCATCTACTGCTATTCCTTCAGCAAGACCCTCTCGCTGCCCGGCGAGCGCATCGGCTTCCTGGCCATCCATCCGGAGCTGACCGACTACGCGCGTGTCCGCGCGGCTATCTACGGCGCGGGGCGGGCGCTCGGCTATATCAACGCCAGCACGATGTTCCAGCTCGTGGCGGCGGAATGCGTCGGTCAGACGGCGGATATCTCCGTCTACAAGCAGAACCGGGATCTGATCCATACGGCGCTTCTGGACATGGGCTATACCTGCGTGAAGCCCTCGGGCGCGTTCTATCTCTTCCTCAAAACGCCGGAGCCGGACGCGACCGCGTTCTGCAAAAAGGCGATGGCGCTCGATCTTCTGGTCGTGCCGGGCGACGAATTCGGCTGCCCCGGCTACGTCCGCCTGGCCTACTGCGTCCCCAAAACCACCCTCGAGCGCAGCCTCCCCCGCTTCCGCCAGCTCGCCGACCAATACGGCCTCAAAAAATAACCCCGCCGCAGCGTACCCAAGGCTCCCCTCTCAGGGGAGCTGTC
>DHKK01000184.1:10915-16362 GCA_002404795.1 Clostridiales bacterium UBA4696 | reverse complement strand
TCAACGCCCATCTGGCCTGCGCCATGATGGCCTTTGAAAATACGGCTGGGGGAAGAGGTGGGGCCCATGGAACCGGCCTGACGATGGACCGGGCCGCCGCCGTGGGTCATCGGGGTGCGATGGCCGCCGCAGCGCTTGACGGGGCCTTCGTAGCCGTGGCCCTTGCTGATGCCGGTGACGTCGACCTTGTCGCCGACTGCGAAAACGCTTGCCTTGATCTCGTCGCCGACGTTCATCTCGGCGGCTTTCTCAACGCGGAATTCCTTGAGGTGCTTCTTGAGGGCAACTTCTGCCTTCTTGAGGTGGCCGAGCTCCGGCTTGGTCAGCTTGGATTCCTTGACGTCCTCAAAGCCAAGCTGTACGGCGTTGTAGCCGTCTTTCTCGGTGGTCTTCTTCTGGGTCACGACGCAGGGGCCTGCCTCAATGACAGTGACCGGAATGACCTTGCCGCTCTCATCGAAAATCTGGGTCATGCCCACTTTTTTGCCGATGATTGCTTTCTGCATTTGCATGTGTGTTTCCTCCTAAGTTAAGGTTATTGGTTGAGCGACTTGCGCATTGGGACGCATTGGTCGGTCAACATGACCCGTCCGTCCTCTATTAGTGGCGAACCGTGGCGGGCTGCTGTAATGGATTTGGGATGAATTACAGCTTTATCTCGATTTCAACGCCAGCGGGAAGGTCGAGGCTCATGAGAGCTTCCACGGTCTTCTGGTTGGGGTTGAGAATATCGATCAGTCTCTTGTGGGTCCTGCGCTCAAACTGCTCACGGGAATCCTTGTACTTGTGAACAGCGCGGAGAATGGTAACGACCTCTTTCTTGGTCGGCAGCGGGATCGGGCCGGAAACGGAAGCGCCGTTGCGCTTGGCAGTTTCAACGATCTTCTCGGCGCTGGCGTCGATGAGCTGATGATCATAAGCCTTGAGGCGGATTCTGATCATTTCCTGGTTTGCCATGTGTTTTTCCTCCTTGATTTGCACGTACTCAGTTGTTTCTGTGATCTCTGGGTACGGTCGAGTCCCGCAATACGCTAAGCCGTGCGTATCATTCTGCACCATGAAAAAAGACCGACGTTGTCGGCCTTTCATCACTGCAGCGATATACGCTGTATTGTGATCCTCAGCCGCCCGATGACCGGACATACTCCGCAGAAGTTACCGCCCTTGGCGCAATCTCCTGCATCATCGCAGTGACACGCGTGGTTGCGTTGCAACCCTTTTCGCGCGCTCATATATCATATAACAAATCCCCCTTGGTGTCAAGGGGGATTTTCATTATTTTTTGTTCAAAACAGCAGAACTTTCGGCCTCGGTTTTGGGCCTTTTGCCGATATCTGCGGTTTCATTCGCCTTCGTCAAACAATGCCGACTGCAGCACCACCGAAAGCGCGTGATCCTGCACGAAGGTATTATAATTGTAGAGGATCAGCGCGTCCGTCACCCGCTCGCGCCGCAGGAGCGCGCCCAGGTCGTCATAGAAATACCGCGGGTCGATCATGAGGATGCGGTCATAGTACGGCGTCAGGAACTGCACGAAGCAGTTGGCGTAGGAATCCTTGAGCAGCAGCAGCGTCCGGCCGGTGTCGGCGGTCGTCTGGATATCGACGCGCGCGTGGTTGCCGCCGAAGAAGACCTCGTACTGGTTCTTTTCCGCGAGCTTCGCGCGGTCATAGAGCGAGCAGATGGTCGTCTGCGTGTCGGCGTAGGTCACGGCGTACTGCACGTCCGTGTCCGGGACATAGATCTCGATGGTATCGAGCGCCGCGTGGCTGCCGGTCTTCGAGGCCAGCGTCCCCTCGAACGAATCCGAGACGGGATAGACCGTATAGCTTCCGACCGGCTGCACCTCCAGCTGCGCGGCGAGCGTCTCAAAGGCGTAGCGGGCGGCCAGGCTCGTCCAGTGGTGGTCGGTGCGGTAATAGAGCGGCTCCGAGCGGCGCGAGCGCAGCGCCTCGGTCAGGTTCGCGGTGCGCACGTCCGGCATGGCCTGGTCGATCGCGTCGATCAGTGCCTTCTGGTCTCCCACCGGCGCGCCGGCGGGCAGCTTTTCGCTGAGCACGCCCCAGGCGTTCGGCACGATGGCGGCCGTCAGCCGGATGTCTGGATACTGCGCGGCGAAGGCGCGGATGGCGGCCTCCGTCTGTTCCAGCTGCGCGGCATCCTCCTGCGCGGGCGCCTCCAGCAGATAATTGTCCGCGCCGAGATACACGCCGTTCATCTCCCGGACGCCGAGCGCCCGCTGGAACGTCAGATCTGCGGTGATCCACAGATCGCGGCCGGGAAACTGGTCGGCGTACCAGCGCTCGAGTCCTTCGGCGAAGCTGCCGTCGGCCAGCGAGGCGAGCGTGAGGGACGGCTTCTGCGCGAGCATCCGGTTCTCGCTGTCGGAGAACGTCCGGTCCTGCCGCAGCAGCAGCCAGCCCCCGGCAAAGAGGCTGATCGCCGCGAACGCCGCGAGGATGCAGATCCCCTGCGCCGCCCGGCCCTGCAGGATCCGGCGGCGGCGGGCCATCTGCTTCTGCTCGGGCGTCAGTTTTTCCTGTGAATGAAGCACGTATCCAAGCCTCCCGTCAGAACTGCGCATAGAGGAACGAAACATACGTCCCGTTCACCATGCCCGCGATGCACAACAGCAGCAAACCGATAAAATACAGGCTGGAGACCATCGACGCCGTGCGCCCGGCCCGGAAAAACCGGTTGCCGAACCGGCAGCCGTACGGCAGCGCCGCAAACATAGCGATCAGCAGCACCGGCCAGCTCGTGCGCAGGTAATACCGCGCCGTCGCATCTAAGAATCCCGCCTGGCCCGCGGAGAACATCCTGGCCAGCCACGCGCCGGCCTGCCCCAGCGTGTCGGAGAAAAACGGCACCCAGCCGATCACGACCAGCAAAAACGTCAAGACCCTGCGCAGGATCGACGGCGCGCGCGCGAGCACGTCCCGCAGCACGAATTTCTCCAAAATCAGCAGCAGTCCATAGTACAGGCCCCAGACGACGAACGTCGCGTCCGCGCCGTGCCAGATGCCGGTCAGCAGCCACACGAGCAGCAGATTGCAGATCGTCCTGGCCGTGCCGCAGCGGCTGCCGCCGAGCGGAATATAAATATAGGTACGGAACCAGAACCCCAGCGACATATGCCACCGCCGCCAGAAGGCGGCCACGCTGTCCGCGCAGTAGGGATAATCAAAGTTCGCAAGGAATTCAAAGCCGAACATCTTCGCTGCGCCGATGGCCATGTCGGAATAGCCGCTGAAGTCAAAATAGAGCATCAGCGCGTACAAGAGCGCGCCCAGCCACGCGCCGCAGACGGAGAGCGCCTGCACATCCAGCGCCTTCAGCGCATAAAACGGCGTGCCGAGCAGCCCGGCGAGAAGGACCTTCTTCGCCAGCCCGATGACGAACAGCCGCATCCCGCTGCCGACGCGCTCGCGCACGAATTCATGCGGCTCCAGCTGCGGCTGCATATCGGCGTACTGCACGATCGGCCCGGAGGTCAGCTTCGGGAAGAACGAGACGAACAGAGCAAAGCGGATGAGGTTCTTCTCCATCGGCGCCCGCCCGTGATACACGTCCGAAAGCGCCGAGAGAAGCGTGAAGGTATAAAACGACACGCCGACCGGCGCAGACAGCTCGTGTACCGGCAAGGCCAGCGCGAACACCCGGTTCAATGCCGCCGCGGCCGCGCCGTAATACTTGAAAAACAGCAGCGGGAGCAAGTCAAAAAGGATCGTCAGCACCAGAACGAGGCGGGCATGGCCCGTCTTTCCGTCCTCCAGCAGCGATTCGAGCTCCAGTCCCGCAAAATAGTTGAGTAAGATCGCCAGCGCCAGCAGCGCCAGATACTCCGGCGTGCCCCACGCGAAAAACAGCAGGCTCGCCGCAAGCAAAGCCGCATTCCGGCAGCGCTTCGGCAGCACATAATACAGAAGCAGGCACACCGGCAGAAACGCGAACGGATACAGCAGTTCAGTCAGCTTCATGCGCCCGCCCTCCCGCTGTGTACCGCGCGGAACGCACGCACGGCGGCGTCCTTGTCCGCGCTGATGACGAACATCACGTCCTGCCCCTTCGTCACGATGGCGCTGCCGTCTTTGCACAGGGCATACTGCTCCGGCGCGTAGCCGGCGAAGGTGTTCGTCTGGGTGTCCAGCCGCTGCTGCGCGGCGGCCTGTACCGTCTCGAGCTGATCGTCCGTCTGCACGCGCAGCAAGAGCAGCTCCGTCACGCCCATGTCGCCCGCCGGGTAATAGAGCACGCACCCCGCGTACTCCGCCGGGTCGAGCCCGTAGAGGCGGCGGAGCATCTGCCCGTCGGCCGTCTTCGTCTGCGAGAGGTCGACGCTCTGCACCACGGCGGCGGTCACCGTATCAAACGGCACGCCGGCAGCCGCGCCGTCCCAGAGCAGACGGAACAGGCAGAAGCCGATGGCGATGGCCGTCAGCCAGCGCCCGGCGCCCAGAAAAAACCGTTTACGCATCGGCGATCTCCCCCCACGACGCAAAGATCAGATTGGCGGCCCAGTGCGGATAGAACTCCGGCAGCAGATGGATGCCGTCCGGCTGCCAGAGGTCGGCATAGTCCTCGCTGAGCTGGGTATTGTCCGCGAAGAGCACGCTGTTTTCCTCGCACATCGCCTGCACCGCCGCCGTATAGTCCGGGATCTGCAGCCAGAGCTTTTCCCGGCTGATGGCCGGCTCATACGCCGGCAGGATGGAGCTGACGACGATCACGGCCTCCGGCAGCTCGCGCCGCAGGAGCTCGATCTTTTCCAGCAGCGTATCCGCGTAGTCCTGCGCCGAGCCGTACCAACCGAGGTCGTTTATGCCGTAGCAGAGGAAGATATACGCGGGGTCCAGCTTTTTGAGCGCTTCGATATGCCCGTCGATCGCGTCGATGCGCTCGCCGGAGGAGGCCAGCACGCGCGAAGCGTCCAGGAAGGAATAGTAGGAGAAGCCCACCGCGCGCGAGTCACCGAGGATGACTGCGTCGGAAAATTCCTGCCAGACGGTGTCGATGTCGTCCAGCAGTGCCTGCTCGCGCGCTGCGCGCTCGGCCTGCAGCTTTTCCAGGCGCATCTGGCGGAGCTTCTGGGTGACGGTATCGGGGTCGATGGTCTCGAGCGACTGCAGATAGCTGACGCCCGCCTGCACATCAGCGCGGTATTCAGCCTGCTTCTGCCCGCTGCAGCCGCTCAGGAGCAGCGCTGCCAGCAGCGCGCACGCCAGCAGCAGCCCTGTCCGCTTTTTCATCTCCGCACCCCCTCCGTCAGTCTTTCGGAACCTCATCATATCATGCCGTCTGGCGGAACGCAAGGTGTTATGTCGACAATATTTTTCAAAAATCCGGAACCGCCTCCATGAAAAACCTCCCGCCTGCAGCGTGCAGGCGGGAGGGAAAACCGGCCGTTATTTCTTTCTCCATGTGCTCGGCATCAGCAGCACCAGCAT
>DHKK01000184.1:0-10838 GCA_002404795.1 Clostridiales bacterium UBA4696 | reverse complement strand
TTGCCCGCCGGGCCGCACAGGCCGAGGCCGGGGCCGATGTTGTTGAACGTCGCCATGACAGCCGTGAGCGTGGTCGAGCCGTCATAGCCGTCGAGCGAGACGAGCAGCACCGACGCCGCGGCAATGAGCACATACAGGATAAAATAAGTGCTCACGGCCCGGACCGTCTCGCCGGAGACGGACTTGCCGTCGACGGTGATGACCTTCACGGTGTGCGGGTGCAGGATCTTGCGCAGCTCCGCCTTGGCCGCGCGCATCAGGATGACCACGCGCGAGACCTTCAGTCCGCCGCCCGTCGACCCGGCGCTCGCGCCGACGATCATCAGCAGCACCAGAATGACGCGGGAAAACTCCGGCCACAGGTCAAAGTTCTCCGTGCCGAAGCCCGTCGTGGTGATGACGGAGGAGACGGTAAAGGCCGCGTGATGCAGGCTGAAGCCGAAATCACCGCCGTAGAGCTTCATGATGTTGCAGGTGATGAGCAGCGTCGAGCCGAGAATGATCGACACGTACCAGCGCAGCTCCGTGTTCTTCCACGCCAGATCGAATTTCCGGCGCAGCAGGAAGAAATAGATCGAAAAGTTGACGCCGAACAGGGCCATGAAGACGGTCGTGACCGTCTGCGTGTAGGCGCTGTAGGAGGCGAAGGAATCGTTGCGGATGGCAAAGCCGCCGGTACCGGCCGTGGCGAAGGCGTTGCAGAGCGCGTCAAACAGCGGCTCGCCGCCGGCCAGATAAAAGCCGATCTGCAGCACCGTCAGGCCAAAATAGATCCCATAGAGGATCTTGGACGAATCGGCCATCCGCGGCACCATCTTTGAGACCGTCGGCCCGGGGCTCTCGGCTCGCAGCAGGTGGATGGCCTGGCCGCCGTCCAGCCGGACGATGGCCAGCATGAACACCAGAATGCCCATGCCGCCGATCCAGTGCGAAAAGCTGCGCCAGAACAGCATGCACTTGTCAAGCTCCTCCACCGCAGGGAGGATGCTCGAGCCGGTGGTGGTAAAGCCGGAGATCATCTCGAACACGGCGTCGAGATAAAACGGGATCTGCCCCGAAAGCGTGAACGGCAGCGCCCCGACGAGCGAGAGCACGATCCAGCTGAGCGCCACCGCGATCAGCCCTTCTTTCGCGTACATGACGGCCCGCTTGCCGCCGCCCAGCCGCAGCGCCAGCGCGCCGAGCACTGCCGCGCCCAGCATCACCCAGAGGAAATACCAGCCGCTTGCCTCCTGGCAGATCAGCGCCACGAGCAGCGGCGGCAGCATCAGCGCGGCCCCGATCAGCAGCACCGCGCCCAGCACATAGACGATCGCCCGCTTATTCATGGCCCGGCCCTCTTGCCAGAATGTCCTCCAGCCTGCCGAGTCCTGCGCTGCAGGTCACGACGATGACGCTGTCGCCCGGCTCGATGGTATCCTGGCCGCTGGGGATGATGATCTTTCCGCCGCGGCCGATGCAGCCGATCAGCAGATTTTCGCGCAGCCGCAGCTCCTGCAGCGGCACGCCGCAGAGCTTCGAGCCCTCCGACACGCGGAACTCCAGCGCCTCGGCCTTGCCGCCGACGAGCTTGTAGAGCGTCTCGATCTGCGAGCTGCTCTCGGAGTTCTGCATGGCGCGGACATAGCGGCAGATGAGGTTCGACGCAGAGTTGCGGGGATTGAAGACGCTGCCGAGGTCCATGCTGTCGATGATGGACTGGAACGAGGTCCGGTTGACCTTGGTGATGACCTTGATCTTCGGCCAGGTCTTGCGGATGTACATGCCGATGAGGACGTTTTCCTCATCGATGCCGGTGAGCGCCGCGACGGCGTCGGTCGTCTCGATGCCGCACTCGCGGAGGAACGCTTCGTTCGTGCCGTCGCCGCAGAGGATCTCCGCCCTGGGAAGGGCGATGGAAAGCTCCTCGCAGCGGGCCTGATCGCTCTCGAGAATTTTGACGTCGAGCCCGGCTTCGATCAGCTGCCGGGCCAGATAATAGGCGATGCGGCCGCCGCCGATGAGCATGACGCTGCGCACGCGGCCCGCCGCCAGCTTCATCTGGCGGAAAAACTGCTGCGCGCCGCCGTAGGAGGCGACGAACGAGATCCGGTCGCCCGACTGCAGGCGGAAGCCGCCGGAGGGGATATGGATCTCCTGCTCGCCGCGCTCGACCGCGCAGACGAGCACCTTGGCCTTCGTGACCGACGGCAGCTCCATGAGCGTTTTGCCGCTCAGCGGCGAGTCGGCCGGGAGCTGGAATTTGAGCAGCTCGACCTTGCCGCCGAAGAACGTGTCGGTCTTGATGGCCGAGGGGGTGCGGAGCGTCCGGGCCATCTCGGTCGCGCAGATGAGCTCCGGATTGACGGACAGGCTCAGCCCCAGATCGTCGGAGATGAGCGAAAGCTCCCCGGCGTATTCGGGGTTGCGCACGCGGGCGATGGTGTGCCGCGCGCCGATCTTCTTTGCGATCAGGCAGCACAGGAGATTCAGCTCGTCCTGCGCCGTCACGGCGATGACCAGATCCGCCTCGTCCACGCCCGCCTCGATCTGCGTGGCGTAGGTCGCGCCGTTGCCCTCGACGCTCAGAATGTCGAGATCCTCGACTGTCCGCTGCAGCGGCGTCCCGCTGCGGTCGACAATGGTGATCTCATGGCCCTCGCGCGAGAGCTGCTCGGCCAGCGCGCTGCCGATCTTTCCGTCGCCCACGATGACGATCCGCATGGTCTCAACTCCTTTTGTCTCTTTATCATTAAAATCATACCACGCCCACCCCTTTTTTGCAACCGCCCCCGGCAAAGCCCCCGTTCAGGAATGTTCCCTCTTGCCCGCATGGGAAAAACACAGTATAATTATCATAAAAAGGAATCGCTGCCCAGTCCCCCGCAGGAAGGTACCATCCATCAAAATTCCATCCGCACCTTCTATTGCCGGCAGATATTCTAAGGCAACTAGTATCAAATTTGATACCCCCGTATCAGGCGGCGCGCAGTCAGAGACGCGTAGGGTGGGTATCGAGTGGAACGCCAGACCAAAACATTGGTTCCCGCCTAAATTCAGATGCAGAAAGCACCAAACGCATCCAAGCACTCTTTTCTCCCCTATCTTTTCTCTTGCAAGAGAAAAGATAGGGCCGCCGGAGGCGCGTCAGAAGTGACCTCGACGAAACGAGCCGCCGCTCGCGGCCCAACATTCTCCAACCATAACGGAGGTTCCCTATGAAACAGCAATATCTGCAAACCGGAAAGATCGTTAGCACGCACGGCGTGCGCGGCGAGGTCAAGCTTCTGCCCTGGGCCGACAGCCCGGAGTTCCTGCTGCAGTTTGACACGCTCTGGATCGGCGGCCGCGCCTACCGGGTGGCGTCCTCCCGCGTGCAGAAGACCTGCGTGCTCATAAAGCTCGCGGGCATCGACACCGTGGAGGCCGCCAGCGCCCTGCGCGATCAGGTCGTCTCGATCGACCGCGCCGACGCGCAGCTGCCGCAGGGCAGCATCTTTATCGCGGATCTTCTTGGTCTGCCGGTCTACGACGGCGAAACACCCATCGGCAAGCTGACCGACGTCATGTCCACGCCCGCCAACGACGTCTATGTCGTAAAAAGTGCGGACGGGCAGGAGCATCTGATCCCCGCCGTGCCGGAATTCGTCCTCGAACGCAATGTGGACGAGGGCTATATCCGCGTGCGGCTCATCGAAGGGATGTAAGGCCATGCGCTTTGATATCATGACGCTGTTTCCGGAGGCCGTGACGCCAATGCTGAACGCCAGCATCCTCGGCCGGGCGCAGAAAAAGGGCCTCATCGAGATCCACGCCCACCAGATCCGGGACTATACCACCAACAAGCAGAACCAAGTGGACGATTACCCCTACGGCGGCGGCCGCGGCGCGATCATGCAGTGCGACCCGCTGTGGCGCTGCTGGTGCGCGATCTGCGATGAGATCGGCGCGCCGGTGCACACCGTCTTCCTCTCCCCCTGCGGCCCGTCGTTCGACCAGACCAAGGCGCGGCAGCTGCAGGCGGACTATGACAATCTCATCCTCGTCTGCGGCCATTATGAGGGCGTGGACCAGCGCTTTCTCGACGAATGCGTCGACGAGGAGATCTCCATGGGCGATTTCGTGCTCACGGGCGGCGAGATCCCGGCCATGGCGATCGTCGACGCCGTCTCGCGCCTGATCCCGGGCGTGCTGGGAGACGAGGTCTGCTTCACCGACGAGAGCCACTGGTCCGGGCTTCTCGAATACCCGCAGTACTCGAGGCCCGACGACTGGCACGGGCTGACGGTGCCGGAGGTTTTGCGCTCCGGCGACCATGCGAAGGTCGCCCGATGGCAGAAAAAGCAGTCGATCCTGCGCACGCTGCACCGGCGGCCGGATCTTTTCTACAAGCTGCGCTTCCCGTATAAGACGCGGGCCGAGCGCAAATTTATCGCAGAACTGGAGGCAGAGGATGATGACTTCCGCGATCGAGACCCTAAAAACCTGGATTACCGAAAGTGACAACATCGTGTTTTTCGGCGGCGCGGGCGTGTCGACCGAGTCCGGCATCCCGGACTTCCGCAGCACGGACGGCCTGTATCACCAGAAATTCGACTATCCGCCCGAGACGATCCTGAGCCATACCTTTTTCTATCAGCACCCGGAATATTTCTTCAAATTTTACCGCGAAAAGATGCTCCCGCTGGACTATCAGCCGAACGAGGCGCACAAAAAGCTCGCCGCGCTCGAACAGGCCGGCAGGCTCCGCGCCATCGTGACCCAGAATATCGACGGTCTGCACCAGAAGGCCGGCAGCAAGTGCGTCTACGAGCTGCACGGCTCGGTCTACCGCAACTACTGCGAGAAATGCGGCAAATTCTACCCGCCCGAGTACATCCGTGACAGCGCGGGCGTCCCCCGCTGCACCTGCGGCGGGCGGATCAAGCCGGATGTGGTGCTCTACGAGGAGAGCCTCGACCAGACCGTGATCGAAGGCGCGGTCCGCGCGATCGCGGACGCGGAGGTTTTGATCGTGGGCGGCACATCTCTGACCGTCTACCCCGCGGCGGGGCTCATCCGCTACTACCGGGGAAACAAGCTCGTGCTCATCAACCGCGATGAGACCCCATACGATACATACGCCAACCTGATCTTCCGCGACCCCATCGGCAAGGTGCTGGGCGCGATCTGAACTGCTATGACAAGAACGGATTTTTCCGCATGGTGCAAAACCGTGCATCTGCTCGACGGCGCGACCGGCAGCATGCTGCGCAGGGCTGGCATGCCCGCGGGCGTCTGCTCCGAGACCTGGATTTTGGATCACCCGCAGGCGCTGATCGCGCTGCAGCGGGCCTATCTCGCTGCGGGCAGCGAGATCATCTACGCGCCCACCTTCGGGGCCAACCGCGTGCTGCTGGGCCACCATGACCTGCAGCGCGAGGTCCGGGCGCTCAACCGCGATCTGGTGCAGCTCGGCCGCGAGGCCGTGGGCGCGTCCGCGCTGCTCGCGGGCGACATGACCACGACCGGCCAGCCCGTCACCCCCGGCGATGACAGCGCGTATGAGACGCTGCTGGAGATCTACCGTGAGCAGGCCGAGGCGCTGCTCGAGGCCGGGGTCGACCTGTTCGCCGTGGAGACGATGATGGGCGTGACCGAGTGCATGGCCGCCATCGAGGCCATCCGCAGCCTGTGCGAGACCCCCATTTTGTGTACGCTCTCGGTCTATTCCGACGGAAAATGCTATTTTGACGGCTCTGCCGAGGAAGCGGCGGAGCTCCTGCCCTCTCTCGGCGCGGACGCTGTGGGCATCAACTGCTCGTCCGGCCCGGACCAGATGGGCTCCGTCGTGCGCATGATGCACCGGGCCGCTGGTGATACGCCCATCGCCGCCAAGCCCAACGCGGGCCTGCCCACGATCACCGAGACGGGCGAAGCCGTCTACAGCATGGGCCCGGAGGACTTCGTCCGCCACATGCAGGCCCTCAAAGCAAGCGGCGCCGCCCTCCTCGGCGGCTGCTGCGGCACCACCCCGGAATTCATCGCCGCGATGCGGAGCCTGAAATAATCCCTATGCCTTCCCCTCATAGGGGGAAGCCATTGGAGTGCGCACCTCAAAAGCCTCCCCTCTCAGGGGAGGTGGCTCGGCGATAGCCGAGACGGAGAGGTCGTGCCGGAAAGAGACAACCTCTCAGTCTGCTTCGCAGACAGCTCCCCTGAGAAGGGGAGCCTTGGATTTTCGCTCCCCGCAAGAAGGTACAAATTATCCGGATTTCTACCGCACCTTCTATTGATGGCAATCGTTCTAAAGCAACTAGTTGCAAATCCGGCACCCCCGTATCAGGCGGCGCGTAGCAAGACGCCCGTAAGGTGAGTATCGTGTGGAACGACGCCTGAAACATTGGTTCCTGCCTAAATTCAGAGGCAGGATGCACCAAACGCGTCCAAGCACTCTTTTCTCCCCCTATCTTTTCTCTTGCGAGAGAAAAGATAGGGCCGCCGGAGGCATCGGCAGTTGCAAATTCGCGACAACCTCTCAGTCTCGGCTACGCCGAGCCAGCTCCCCTGGAAGGGGAGCCAAGGAGTGCGCACTGCCGGAAGTCCTCAAAAGTGGGCAACAACCTCTCAGCCAGCTTCGCTGACAGCATCCCTACCCCCTTTGTCCCTTCGGGACATTTCCCCCTGATAGGGGGAATCGGCCCCTGGGAGGGAAGCCTTTGTGGACTCCGCAATTTTTCATCAGGAGGCAGTTATGCCTGAATTTTTACCGATCTCCCGTGCCGATATGACCCGGCGCGGCTGGGACCAATGCGATTTCGTCTATATCATCGGCGACGGCTACGTCGACCATCCCTCGTTCGGCCACGCGATCATCTCGCGCGTGCTGGAGGACGCGGGATATAAGGTCGGCATCCTCTCCCAGCCGGACTGGAAGGCCCCTTCCTCCATCGACGCCCTCGGCGAGCCCCGCCTGGGCTTTCTGGTCATGGGCGGAAATATGGACTCGATGGTCAACCACTATACCGTCTCCAAGGCCCACCGGAAGACCGACGCCTACACCCCCGGCGGCGTCATGGGCAAGCGGCCCGACTACGCCGTGACGGTCTACTGCAATCTCATCCGCAGGACCTACCGCCGCAAGCCCATCATCATCGGCGGCATCGAGGCGAGCCTGCGCAGGCTGGCGCACTACGACTACTGGTCGGACAAGCGCAAGCGCTCGATCCTGCTCGATTCCCAGGCCGATCTTCTGATCTACGGCATGGGCGAGCGCGCCGTCGTGCAGATCGCGGACGCGCTCAACGACGGGATGGACGTGCAGGACATCACTTACATCGACGGGACCGTCTACAAGACCCGCGCCGTCGACGATTCCGTCCCCTCCATCGTCCTCCCGTCCTATCCCGAGATCCAGAAAAACGCCCGCGCCTACGCCGAGAGCTTCGCCGTCCAGTACCGCAATACCGACCCCTTCTGCGCCAAGCGGCTCATCGAGCCGTATTCCGAGCACGAATTCGTCGTGCAGAACCCGCCGCAGAAGCCCCTGAGCCAGAAGGAGATGGACCACGTCTACGGTCTTCCCTACTGCCGGACCTATCATCCGTCATACCAAAAGCGCGGCGGCATCCCGGCGATCCATGAGATCGAATTCAGCCTGACCTCCTGCCGCGGCTGCTTCGGCGCGTGCAGCTTCTGCGCGCTGACGTTCCATCAGGGCCGCATCATCCAGACTCGCTCGCACGCGTCGATCCTGCAGGAGGCCGAGGCCATGACTCATGCCCCCGGCTTCAAGGGCTACATCCACGACGTCGGCGGCCCGACGGCGAATTTCCGCCAGCCCGCGTGCAAAAAACAGCTGCAGCGCGGCGCGTGCCCGGGGCGGCAATGCCTGTTCCCCGCGCCGTGCAAGAACCTCATCGCCGACCACTCGGACTATCTGGCGCTGCTGCGCAAGCTCCGCAAGCTGCCGAACGTCAAAAAGGTCTTCATCCGCAGCGGTATCCGCTTCGATTACCTGCTGGCCGATCCCTCCGACACGTTTTTCAAGGAGCTCGTGCGCTACCACATCTCCGGCCAGCTGAAGGTCGCGCCGGAGCATGTGTCCGATCAGGTGCTGCGCGTCATGGGCAAGCCCCCGCACAGCGTCTACCAGCAGTTCGTGGAAAAATACAAAAAAATCAACGAGCAGGAGGGCATGAAGCAGTACGTCGTGCCCTACCTCATGTCCTCGCACCCCGGCTGCACGATGCAGGAGGCCGTCCGGCTGGCCGAGTATCTGCGCGATATCAACCACGAGCCCGAGCAGGTGCAGGACTTCTACCCCACGCCCTCGACGCTCTCGACCGTCATGTATGACACCGGCCTCGACCCGCGGACGATGGAGCCGGTCTATATCCCCAAAAATCCGCACGAAAAGGCCATGCAGCGCGCGCTCATGCAGTACCGCCGGCCGCAGAATTACTTCCTCGTGCGCGAGGCGCTGCAGAAGGCGGGGCGGACCGACCTGATCGGCTTCGACCCCAAGTGCCTCATCCGCCCCTACCCGCCGAAGGAGAAAAAGCCCGGCGCGCCGGACGCACAGCCCGCGCGCCGCACAGTGCCCGCAGAACCGGCCAAAAAACACCCGCCCCGGCGGTAGTCTATCCGCCGGTCCCACCTCATATAGTCTTCCATACGAAGAAAAGATGAGGTGGAACCATGGAAAATACAGCAAATCGCATCACCCTGACCGGCACGCTGGCGTCGCTGCCGGAATATTCGCACCAGAATCATGAGCGGAAATTTTTCCGCTTCCTGCTCTCGGTCGACCGGCTGAGCGGCACGGAGGATCTGCTGCCCGTGCTGGCGGCGGAGGACGTGCTGGCGCAGGCGGATCTGTTCGCGGGCGAGCGCTTTACCATCGAGGGGCAGATCCGCTCGTTCAATAACCGCGAGCCCGTCGGCCGGCGGCTGATCCTGTGCGTCTACGCCCTCTCGCTCACCACGACGCAGGAGCCCATGCAGAACGAAGCCGTCCTGACCGGCACGGTCTGCAAGCCGCCCGTCTACCGGCAGACGCCGCTCGGGCGGCAGATCACGGATCTGTGTCTTGCCGTGCCGCGGCTGTACCGCAGGACGGACTATATCCCCTGCATTTTATGGGGCCGGACGGCTCTGGCCGCCGCGGAATACCCCATCGGCACGGAGCTGACGCTCACTGGTCGTCTGCAGAGCCGGACGTATCTGAAAAACCTCGGCGAGACGAGCGAGACGCGCACCGCGTACGAGCTTTCCGTCAGCGCCTGCGAGCGCGTCGCAGAGCTTGCGATCTTTTAAAAAAAACTTCCCGTTTCCTGCAACCAACTGCGCAAAAACCCGTCTATAGAAGCAGAAGCACATAAGAAAGGGGAACTCAACATGAAAAAGCAATCGATCCTTGCCATCCTTCTCGCCGCCCTGCTGGCTTTGACCATTTTCACCGGCTGTGCGGCAAGCACCCAATTCGTGTCGGCGGACTCCGCCCCGCAGGACCCCGGCGCATCCTACAATTCCAAATCTGAGGCGGCCGCCGCGGAAATGCCCATGGAAGAGCCTGCCGCGGCGGAGGAGGAATTCGCCTACGACACCGTCGCCACGACAGAATCGGGCAGCGGAGCCTCCGAAACGCCCGAGCCGGACGATTCCGTCGCCGACTACACCGCGAAGATCATCTATACCGCCTCCGTCTCCATCGAGACGACCGAGTTTGACAAGGCCGTCGCCGCGCTCGAGAGCCAGGTTCAGAAGATCGGCGGCTTCGTGGAAAGCTCCAACGTCACGGGCGACACGCAGTATAACGACGACGGCACGACCACCGTCGTCAACCGCTGGGCGTATTACACCGTCCGCATCCCCTGCGAGCAGTTTGAATCCTTCCTGCATGAGACCGAGGGCTTCGGCAACGTGACCTCCACCAGCCGCGACGCACAGAACGTCACCTCGGCCTACACCGACTATGAAGCGCGCCTGTCCTCCCTCAACACGCAGGAGGAGCGGCTGCTCGACATGCTCGCAAAGAGCGAGGACGTCGAGACGCTCATCGCACTTGAGCAGCGGCTGTCCGACGTGCGCTACGAGATCGAGTCCATCGAGCGCAGCCTGCGCAACTATGACATGCAGATCAAATACTCGACCGTAGATCTTGACCTGCGCGAGGTCGAGATCTACACGCCGACCGTCCCGGTCCGGCGCACGTTCAGCCAGAAGCTGGCCGACTCGCTCTCCGACGGCTGGAACGGTTTCACCCGCGGCATCCAGAACGTGATCCTCGGCCTGGCCTCCGCCCTGCCCGCGCTGATCCTGCTGGCCGTCATCATCGTAGCTGTGATCGTGTGCATCAGAAAAGCCCGCAAAAAGCGCAGGGTCCAGAAAGCCGCACAGAACCCCACCCCACCGCAGGACCCGCAGTAAAAAACTCCGGTGCAGCCTTATAGGGCTGCACCGGTTGTTTTATAAAGACAAAAGTCTATCAAAAGGCTGATATGCAGTACAAATTTGCAGGTGCCATCCAGCATTTTCTTTTGCTTCTCCAAAAGAAAACGCTGGCAAAAGAAAAAGAGCCTGAGGGGATTTCGATTTCCCCTCAGACTCCCTTGAACCGACCAGAAAAACCTCTTCGGTTTTTCTGGACTTTTCCCGCGATAGTTTAAAGACTAATGCGAATCCGTACTGCCTTATAGTTTTCTCCGCAGGGTGTTTTGCCGCAAATATTCAAACGCAACTACTCATAAATCCGGTGTATCGTATCAGGCGGCGCGTAGTCAAAACCTCGTAAGGTGACCATCGAGTGGAACGACATTTAAAAACTAGGGTCTCGCCTAAAATCAGATGCAGGAAGCACCAAACCGTAACCAAGCGCC
>DHKK01000140.1 GCA_002404795.1 Clostridiales bacterium UBA4696 | reverse complement strand
CACAACAAGCAGAACCTCATGAACGAGCTGAACAAGATCTCCCGCATCCTCGACCGCGAGCTGCCGAACGCCAGCAAAGAGGTCCTGCTCGTCCTCGACGGTACGACCGGCCAGAATGGCCTGCTGCAGGCCAAGCAGTTCCAGGAGTGCGCGGGCGTCACCGGCATGGTGCTGACCAAGCTCGACGGCACGGCCAAGGGCGGCGTCGTCATCGCCGTGGCGCAGGCGCTGCAGATCCCGGTCAAATTCATCGGCGTCGGCGAGCAGATCGACGATCTGATGCCCTTCGACGCGAAAAGCTTTGCGGAGGCGCTCATATGAAAGTGATCCTGGCCAGCAAAAATCAGCATAAGCTCACCGAGCTCTCGGCGATCTTGTCCGGCCTCGGCTTTGAGATCGCGCTCGAGTCCGAATATGGCCTCGATATCGACGTCGACGAGACCGGCACGACCTTTGAGGAAAATTCCATGCTCAAGGCCGAGGCCGTCATGAAGGCCAGCGGCCTGCCCGTCCTGGCCGACGATTCCGGCCTCATGGTCGATAGCCTGGACGGTGCGCCGGGCATCTACTCCGCCCGCTACGGCCACAAAAATTCCGATGCCGAGCGCATCGGCTATCTGCTTGAAAATCTGAAGGACGTTCCGGCGGGCAGCCGCGCGGCGAAGTTCGTCTGCGTCATCACCTGCCTGTGGCCGGACGGCCGGAAGATCGTCGCCCGCGGCGAATGCCCCGGCGAGATCCTCTTTGCCCCGCAGGGGACCGGCGGCTTCGGCTACGACCCGGTCTTCTTCCTGCCGGAGCTCGGCAAGACCTACGCCGAGCTCACCCCGGCGGAAAAGAACGCCATCTCGCACCGTGCACGGGCCCTGCAGGCCTTCTGCAGAATCTATCGGGAGGAATTGGAACATGATGACAAGTAAAGAACGCGCCGCGCTGCGCGCGCAGGCCAATCCGCTGGAGGTCACCCTGATCGTCGGCAAGAGCGGCATTTCCCAGACCCTTCTGGACGAGGCCGTCATCCTGCTCGACAGCCACGAGCTCGTCAAGGGCCGCGTCCTCGAGACCGCCGGGCTCACCGCCCGCGAAGCGTCCGACGCGCTCTGCGAAGCGCTCGGCGCTGAGGGCATCGCCTGCGTCGGCACGAAGTTCGTGATCTGGCGCAAGTCGGAAAAGCTTGCGCAGGAAAAGAAAAAGGCCGCGGCGAAAAAGCCCGCCAAAAAGAAGCCCTCCGGCAACGACAACCCCGTCAAGGCCGGTCTTCGCGCCCGCAAACAGGCGGCCGAGCAGCAGCGCAAACAGCGTAAGCAGTACTTCCACGACAAGGCGGTCGCCGCCGCGATCGAGCGCAGCCGCCAGCAGAAGGAAGAACAGGATTAACGACGTGCAGGGGAGGAGCTGGATATGAGACGGATCGGCATATACGGCGGCAGCTTCAATCCGCCGCATCTGGGCCACGTGCTCGCAGCGCGGAACGCGCGCGCGCTTCTGCAGCTGGACGAGATCCTTTTCATTCCGGCGGCCATCCCGCCGCATAAGGCCGTGGCCGGCGGCTCGCCGGACGGCGAAACGCGCCTCACGCTCACCGAGCTCGCCGTCGCGGGCGAGCCCGGCATGTCCGTCAGCCGCATCGAGCTCGACCGTCCCGGCCCGAGCTATACCGTGGATACGCTGCGCGCGCTCCGGGAAAGCTATGGGCAGGACGAGCTGTTTCTGCTCATGGGGACCGACATGTTCCTCTCCTTCTTCCAGTGGCGCGAGCCGGAGATCATCGCAAAACTGGCGACGCCCGTCTGCATGGCCCGCGTGCGCGCCGATGCCGCGCTTTCCGCTGCGCTTCAGCAGCAATCGCAGGCCGTTGAGACCGCCTTCGGCGTCCGTCCCATCGTCCTGCAGAACGAGTGTCTGGAGATCTCCTCCACCGAGGCCAGAAGGCTGCTGTTCTTCGGCATCGCGGACGGGCTTCTGCACCCGGACGTGCTGGCGAAGATCGAGCGGGAAAAGCTCTACGGCGTGGGCGGCGACTACCGCGGCCTGCCGTTTGAAGACCTGCGCCGCGTCAGCCTCTCCCTCCATAAGGAAAAGCGCCGCGCCCACGCGCAGGGCGTATCCGACACAGCCGCGCAGCTCGCGCAGAAATACGGCGCAGACACGCAGCTGGCCGCGCGCGCGGGCATCCTCCACGACGTCACCAAGGCGCTCACGCCCGGCGAGCAGCAAATGCTCATTGACCGCTGGCAGCTGCCCGTGACGGATTTTGAACGCGCAAACCCGCAGCTCCTGCACGCAAAGACCGGCGCGGCAGCTGCCCGGCGCATCTTCGGCGAAAGCGACGCCGTTGTCAGCGCCATCGAGTACCATACGACCGGCAAGCCCGATATGACGGCGCTCGAAAAGATCATCTATCTGGCCGACATGATCGAGCCGAACCGCACCTATCCCGGCGTGGACGCCATCCGCGAAGCCGCGGCGCGTGATCTCGACGCAGGCGTGCTGCTCGCGCTTGAGCGGACCATCGCCTTTTTGCAGGAAGAGCGGGCAGCCGTGTGCGAGACCTCCATCCACGCGCGTGACTGGCTCCTGCAAGCCAGAAAGGAACTCTGAATGAAATTGTTTGGCAATCGCCGCCGCGCAGCCTATGCCGCGCCGCGGCAGAAGCTCCCGCGCGGCACGCGGGCGGCGATCATCGCCGTGTGCGTCGTGCTGGCGCTGACGGGCGGTGCGTTCGCCGCCTGGAAGCTGTTCGTAAAGCCCGTCGAGCGCCCCAGCCTCTCCCAGCCGGATCCGGAGCCGGTGTCCGAGCCGGACGAGGCCGAACCCTCCGTCATCCATGTCACACCGCATGAGACGGAGCAGCCGGAGGAGGAACCCGAGCCGGACGTCCCCACCGAGCAGCCCAAGGCCCTGCAGGACGGCGTCTACAACATCCTCATCTGCGGCACCGACGACGACGGCACTCGCACCGACACCATCATCATCGCCCATCTCGACGCGAACGACCATACGGTCGCGCTCCTGTCCATCCCGCGCGACACGCCGGTCGCGACCGGCGGCGGGGGACTCATGAAGATCAACTCCGTCTATGCCGGCGGCGGCAAGGACGGCATGGAGCGCCTGGCCGCCAGGCTCAAAGACCTGCTCGGCTTCCCGGTCGACGGCTACGTGCTCGTCGATCTCGAGGCGTTCCAAAAGACCGTTGACCTTGTCGGCGGCGTCGAATTCGACGTGCCGATGGACATGAACTACGAAGACCCCTCGCAAAACCTCTATATCCACCTGCAGAAGGGCCTGCAGACGCTCGACGGCGAACAGGCCATGGGCCTCGTCCGTTTCCGCAAGGGCTACGCCACGCAGGATATCCAGCGCACCCAGACCCAGCAGCAGTTCCTCAAGGCGCTGGCCAAGCAGTGCCTGTCCGTCAGCAGTTTGACAAAGCTCAAGGAATTTGCGGATATCTTCTCCCAATACGTCACTACGAACCTCACGACCGGCAACATGGTCTGGTTCGGCAAGGAATTGCTCAGCTGCGATTTTGACAACATGAAGACCTACACCGCCGAGGGCGAGGGCGCGATGATCAACGGCGCGTCCTATTACCCCCTCTACGCCGGAAAGCTGCTGAGCGTCGTGAACGAAGCCTTCAACCCCTACGATACGCCCATCAGCGCCGGGAGCCTGAATGTCATCACGCCGGAGCTGGCCTATTCGTATCAGAAGCAGCCAGACCCCGCCCCGGAGATTCCTGAAACGCCGGAAACCTCCGAGACCCCCGACGAGACCCCGGACCTTCCCGCGGGCGACCCCGCGGAGGACCCCGCCGACCCCGTACAGCCGGAACAGCCGCTCCCGGACGACCCCTTCGAGGGCGATGCGCTCTGGGAGGACGCCGATCCGGCGAACGATACCGAAGAATAGAAAGGAAGCAAACTATGCTCAGTGCAAAAGAAGTCGCCGCGCGCGCGGCAAAGGCGCTCGACGCCAAGATGGGCGAGGACATCCGCCTCATCGGCATCACCGACATCTCGACCCTCGCCGATTATTTCCTCATCTGCACCGCCACCAGCTCCACCCATGTCAAGACCCTCTGCGACGCCGTCGAGGAGACCATGGACGCAGCCGGCGAGCCGATGCTCTCCCGCGAGGGCCATCGCGGCGGCACGTGGGTGCTCATGGACTTCGGCAGTCTCGTCGTCCACGTCTTCACGGCCGAGGCCCGCAAGTTCTACGACCTCGAACGCCTCTGGCAGGACGGCCATCAGGTGAATCTTCCGTCCGTTCTGGGCGAAAACGCTTGACAAATCCGCCAAAAGTAGTACAATAACCCGGTAAAAGGCAAAGAAGGGGAATGCTCCGCGCAAATTTCTCAGAGACCCGGCGGCCGGTGCGAGCCGGGAAGGATGCGCGGACGGCTCTCGCCCCGGAGCCGCTGTTCCGAACCGCAGTAAGAACAGACGGATGGCCGCGTTAAAGGCCGCTTGAGGGCTGCGTTTGCAGCCGAAGCAGGGTGGTACCGCGTAGTTTACGCCCCTGACCGGATGGTCAGGGGCGTTTTTCACGCCAGAAATATCAGACAAAGGAGTTTGTTATGAAATACGATTTTGCAGCCATCGAGAAAAAATGGCAGGAAAAATGGGAGCAGGAGAAGCCCTACGCCGCCGTCACCGGCGACAAAAAGCCCAAGTTCTACGGCCTCATCGAGTTCCCGTACCCCTCGGCCGCGGGCCTGCACGTCGGCCATCCGCGCCCGTTCACCGCGATGGACATCATCTGCCGCAAAAAGCGGATGCAGGGCTATAACGTCCTGAACCCCATCGGCTTCGACGCCTTCGGCCTGCCGACGGAGAACTTCGCCATCAAGAACCACATCCATCCCGCCATCGTCACCAGACGGAACATCGAAAACTTCACCCGCCAGCTCAAAATGCTCGGCTACAGCTTCGACTGGGACCGCGTCATCGACACCACCGACCCCGAGTACTACAAGTGGACGCAGTGGATCTTCCTGCAGATGTACAAGCACGGCCTGGCCTACAAGACCACCATGCCCGTCAACTGGTGTACGAGCTGCAAATGCGTCCTGGCCAACGAAGAGGTCGTCGAGGGCGTGTGCGAGCGCTGCGGCGCGCCGGTCATCCGCAAGGAAAAGAGCCAGTGGATGCTCCGCATCACCAAGTATGCCGACCGTCTGATCGACGATCTGGAGGGTCTCGATTACATCGAGCGCGTCAAGACCCAGCAGCGCAACTGGATCGGCCGCTCCACCGGCACCGAGGTCACCTTCCACACCAACACCGAGGACGATATCACCGTCTACACCACCCGTGTCGACACCCTCTTCGGCGTGACCTATACCGTCATCTCGCCCGAGCATCCGCTGCTCGCCAAGTGGAAGGACAAGATCGCCAACTGGGCCGACGTCGAGGCCTATAAGGAGGCCGCTGCCCGCAAGTCCGACTTTGAGCGCGGCGAACTGAACAAGGACAAGACCGGCGTCCGCCTCGAGGACATCGAGGTCACGAACCCCGCCACCGGCAAGGTCGTGCCCATGTTCGTCTCCGACTACGTCCTCATGAGCTACGGCACCGGCATCGTCATGGGCGTGCCCGGCCACGACCAGAGAGACTGGGACTTCGCCACGAAGTTCGGTCTTCCCATCGTCGAGGTCGTCAAGGGCGGCGACATCACCAAGGGCGCCTTCACCCTCAAGGACGATACCGGCAT
>DHKK01000035.1:12553-14965 GCA_002404795.1 Clostridiales bacterium UBA4696 | reverse complement strand
ATGTCCATGATGCGGCGCTTGACGGGTCCTTCGCCGTGGAGCTTGACGACCTTGACGGTGTCGCCGATCTTTGCGTCTTTCAGCGTTTTCATATTCCTCTCTCCTTAAAATTAAATCATGATCTTACGCGCCATCTCTTCACTGATGGCTACGCGTGATTCCTTGACCTTTACAATGACGTTTCCGGCCAGGCTGGAAACGACTGTAACCGTATCGCCTGCAACAAAGCCCAGGTCCTCCAGATGCTTTTTGACTTCCGGATTCCCGCCGACCTTGCGGATGATGTTTTCTTCACCGGCTGCTGCGAGTGTAAGCGGCATCAAATCCCGCGCCCCCCTGTCTGTGTAGATTTGAGATGTCTAATTTGGATTAAGGGACACTAACCAAAGGGGAAAAGCAAAGGTTAGACCTCCCTAACCAGCCAACAGTTTAACATGACTAACCGCGCTTGTCAATAGGTTTTCCTGAAAAAAATGTTTACTTGCTTTTTTTGGTCAAGTGTGTTAGTGTAAAAGATAATTTCAAAGAAAGGTTGGTGCAATTTGCTGTGAGTGTGCACAGAGCGGCAGAGGACTATCTGGAAGCCATGCTGATGATGCGGGAGCGGCACGGCTATATCCGCTCCATTGACGTAGCGGAGCATCTCGGCGTTACGAAACCCAGCGTGACCTACGCGACCAAACAGTTGAAACAGAACGGCTTTATCACCATGGATCGTGACGGGCTGATTACACTGACCGAGAGCGGCATGGAGATCGCGGACCGGATCTATACCCGGCACAAGACGCTGACGGAGTTTTTCATGCGCATCGGTGTCGACGAAAAGACCGCGCGGGAGGATGCCTGCAAGGTCGAACACGACGTGAGCGAAAAGACCTTCGCGGCCATCTGCGCCCATGTGGCCAGACAGGAAGCAAAGTAACGCAGAACGCCCGCGCATCGCTTGATTGCGATGCGCGGGCGGTTTTTTGTTTATTTCCCCGGTTTGAAGCTGTCTTTGAGCAGGACGCTGCGGTTGAAGACCAGGTGGTCGGCGCGGCAGTCGCGGGAGTCCATGCAGAAGTAGCCGACGCGCATGAACTGGAAGCCGGGCGCGGTATGCGCCGTGCGGCCTTCGCCCTCCGCGTCATACTTCTTCGCCTCTTCGACGAGCGCGGCTTCGACCTTGCAGCCGGTGAGGACCTGCAGGGAGTCGGGGTTCAGGCAGTCGAGGAAGTTCTTGTCCGGGCCGTCTGGCTGGGCGTCGGAGAAGAGGTTGCCGTACAGGCGGACCTCGGCGTCCACGGCGGTTTTGCTGTCGACCCAGTGGATTGTTGCGCCCTTGACCTTGCGGCCGTCGGCGGGATCGCCGCCGCGGGAGTCGGGGTCATAGGTGGCGTAGATCTCCTCGATGCTGCCGTCGGCAGCCTGTTTGCAGCCGGTGCAGGTGATGAGATACGCACCCTTCAGGCGGCACTCCGGGCCGTTGGGGTACAGGCGCTTGTACTTGGGGATCGGCTCCGGCAGGAAATCCTCGGCCTCGATCCAGACCTCGCGGGAGAAGGTAACGGTGTGCGTGCCCTGCTCGGGGTGGACGGGGTTGTTTTCGACCTCGAAGGTCTCAGTCTTGTCTTCCGGATAGTTCGTGATGACGAGCTTCACGGGGCGCAGGACGGCCATCGTCCGCTCCGCCGTGTCGTTCAGATCCTCGCGCAGGCAGTGCTCGAGCAGGGCGTATTCGACGGTGTTGGCGGACTTCGCCACGCCGATGCGCTCGCAGAAATCGCGGATGGAGTGGCTGGTATAGCCGCGGCGGCGCAGGCCGCAGAGCGTGGGCATGCGCGGATCGTCCCAACCGGAGACGTAGTTCTGCTCGACGAGCTGGCGCAGCTTGCGCTTGGACATGACGGTGTGATCGATGCCGAGGCGGGCAAACTCGATCTGGCGCGGATGGTTCGGGACGGAGACGTTGTTCACGACCCAGTCGTAGAGCGGCCGGTGGGCCTCAAACTCCAGCGAGCACAGCGAGTGCGTGATGCCTTCGAGCGCGTCCTGGATCGGGTGGGCAAAGTCGTACATCGGATAGATGCACCACTTGTCGCCCTGCCGGTGATGGTGCATGTAGCGGATGCGATAGATGACGGGGTCGCGCATGTTGAAGTTGCCGGAGGCCAGGTCGATCTTCGCGCGCAGCGTGCGGCTGCCCTCGGGGAACTCACCGTTCTTCATGCGCTCGAACAGATCGAGATTCTCCTCGACCGGGCGGTCGCGGTACGGGCTCACGGCGGGCTTGCCGATGTCGCCGCGGCACTCCTTGAACTGCTCGGCAGTCAAATCGCAGACGTAGGCCAGGCCCTTTTTGATGAGCTCGACGGCAAATTCGTAGTCCTTTTCAAAATAATCCGAACCGTAGAAGAACCGGTCGCCCCAGTC
>DHKK01000035.1:0-12513 GCA_002404795.1 Clostridiales bacterium UBA4696 | reverse complement strand
CCCCAGTCGAAGCCCAGCCAGTGAATGTCCTGCTGGATCGCGTCGACGTATTCGGTGTCTTCCTTCGTCGGGTTGGTATCGTCCATGCGCAGGTTGCACAGGCCGCCGAATTTTTCGGCCGTGCCGAAATCGATCGTCAGCGCCTTGCAGTGGCCGATGTGCAGATACCCGTTCGGCTCCGGCGGGAACCGGGTGTGCACGCGCTTACCCTCGAACCGGCCGCCGGGGGCCAGATCCTCTTCAATAAAGGCGTCGATGAAATTTCTGTTTTCCAACGGCTTTCTTTCTTCTTCCATGCTTAGATCCTCCCGGATGAAATGTCCTGTAATTTATACATTATATCCGATTTGCCCTGATAACGCAATGCAAAAATGCCATGAGTCTTCCAGAATGTGAAA
Source organism: Clostridiales bacterium UBA4696 (assembly GCA_002404795.1). Lineage (GTDB taxonomy): Bacteria > Bacillota > Clostridia > Oscillospirales > Oscillospiraceae > CAG-170. The sequence continues at coordinate 12,115 of DHKK01000035.1, read as the reverse complement.
AAAGTGAAAACAATCCGGGAAATTTGCATTTTCCTCTTTTCAAGTCGACCATTATATTATAAAATAGACGGGAATTGAAAAGGAGAGTTTCTACCATGCGTGAACCGAAATATAAACGAGTGTTACTCAAGATCAGCGGAGAGGCGCTGGCGGGCGAGGCGCACCGGGGACTGGATTTCGCGGTCATCGGCGGCGTGTGCGACGTGATCCGGCAGTGCGTCGAGGCCGGGGTGCAGGTCGGCGTCGTGGTCGGCGGCGGCAATTTCTGGCGCGGCGTCAAGGACGGCGGCGGCAAGATGGAGCGCACGCGCGCGGACCACATGGGCATGCTCGCGACCGTCATCAACGCCCTGGCCGTGGCCGACTGCCTCGAGCAGCGCGGCGTGGAGGTCCGGGTGCAGACGGCCATCGCCATGAACCAGATCGCTGAGCCCTACATCCGCTCCAAGGCCATCCGGCATCTGGAGAAGGGCCGCGTCGTCATCTTCGGCTGCGGCACCGGCAACCCCTTCTTCTCGACCGACACCGGCGCGGTCCTGCGCGCGGCGGAGATCAATGCCGACGCCATCCTGCTGGCCAAGAACATCGACGGTGTCTACTCCGCCGACCCGGCCAAGGATCCCACCGCCGTCAAATACGACGCCATCACCTATGACGAGGTGCTCGCGCGTCATCTGGCCGTCATGGACACCACGGCCACATCGCTTTCCATGGATAATCATATTCCCGTTCAGGTCTTCGCGCTCAAGGACCCGCAGAACATCCTGCGCGTCGTGATGGGCGAGCCGATCGGCACGATTGTAAAGGAGGAACTTTAATATGGCAGATCTCAAGGAATTCCAGCGCAAAATGGAAAAAACGCTCGACGTTCTCGCATCCGACTTCGCCGCCGTGCGCGCAGGCCGCGCCAACGCGCAGGTGCTCGACCGCATCACGGTGGAGTACTATGGCCAGCCGAGCCCCATCAACCAGGTCGGCACCGTCTCTTCCCCCGATCCCCGCACGCTCGTCATCCAGCCGTGGGACGGCTCGCTTCTCAAGGCCATCGAAAAGGCCATCCAGACCTCGGACCTCGGCATCAACCCGCAGAATGACGGCCGCGTGATCCGCCTCGTCTTCCCGCAGCTGACCGAGGAGCGCCGCAAGGACCTCACCAAGCAGGTCCGCAAATACGCCGAAGACGCCAAGATCGCCGTCCGCAACATCCGCCGCGACGCGGTCGACTACGTCAAGAAGGCCCAGAAGAAGGGCGAGCTGACCGAAGACGACCAGAAGAAGGCCGAAAAGGACATCCAGGACCTGACCGACAAGCACGTCAAGAAGATCGACGAGATGTGCGCCAAGAAGGAAAAGGAACTGATGGAGATCTGATATCCATTGTCTGTAGGGGCGGACGACCCTGTCCGCCCGCACAGCGGGCAGCGATTTTTCAGGAATTCACGGCGAATCCGCAAGCACGCACCTGTTTTGTTGTAGGGGCCGATGCCCACATCGGCCCGGCAGAACAGACCGTTTTTACGGAACTCTTCGGCGAATTCGTAACTGCTTCACGGGCCGATGTAGGCATCGGCCCCTACGATAAAATGCGGCAGTGCATCCGAATTTTCCGCAGATTGTCGTAAACTCAGTGCGGTTTGTATAGGCCGACAGAGTCTTCGGCCCCGGCATCCGCAATTCTCCAAGACCTCTCAAAAGCCGCCGGACGGCGGCTTTTGTCGTGAAAGGCTAATTTTATATGGAAAACAATGCTCTGCCCCGGCATATCGCCATCATCATGGACGGCAACGGCCGCTGGGCAAAACAGCGCGGTCTGCCGCGCAAGATGGGCCATGCGGCGGGCTCGGAAACGTTCCGCCGCATCGCCACCTACTGCAAGGATCTCGGCGTCGAGTACCTGACGGTCTACGCGTTCTCCACGGAAAACTGGAAGCGCTCGCAGGACGAGGTGCAGGCCATCATGGCCCTGTTTGAAAAGTACCTGCACGAGGCCATCGACGAGATGGAGCAGGACCATATCCGCCTGAAGATCCTGGGCGAGCTCGGCCCGATCTCGCCGAAGCTGCGCGCGCTCATCGCCCGCACGGATGAGATCTCCACGCACTATCAGGGCTTCCAGGCCAACATCTGCATCAACTACGGCGGCCGGGACGAGATCGTCCACGCCGCGCGGCGCTTCGCCGCCGACTGCGTAAAGGGCCTGAAGCAGCCGGAGGAACTGACGGAGTGCGATTTTGCGCACTATCTCTACACCGACGGCATCCCGGACCCGGAGCTCATTATCCGCCCCTCGGGCGAGATCCGCACGTCGAACTTCCTGCTGTGGCAGTCGGCGTATGCGGAGTATTATTTCACAGACATGCTCTGGCCCGATTTTGATGAACAGGAACTCGACAAGGCGATCGCGTCCTACCGGACGCGCGAGCGCCGGTTTGGAGGTCGGAAATGAAACAAAGACTGCTCGTGGCCGCCATCGGCGTGCCGCTGCTGATCGTGGTACTCGTCATCCTGCCGCCGGTCGCCGCGTGGATCCTGACCGCGGCCATCGCGGCTGCCGCCGCGTGGGAGCTGCTGCACACGGCGGGCAAGCATGTCACGCCGCTCGTCTATGGGCTGACGATGCTCATGGCGGTTTTGACCGTGGCATACATCTCCATGGACGGCTGGTGGACGGCGAAGGGAGAACGGCTGTATTTTGCATGCGCGTATGTATTTGTTGCGGCGCTGTTTCTCATCGCAGTCGTGACGCACGGGAAGGAAACGGCGCTGCCGTTTGCAAGCGTTGCCGTCTGCATCGTCGGCGGGCTTCTGTTCCCGGCGATGTACAGCTGCATTGCGCTGCTGCGCAACGTCTCGCCCGCGTTCGTCCTGATGCCGTTCGTCATCGCGTTTATTGGCGACAGCTTTTCGATGCTCGGCGGCATGGCCTTCGGCCATAAGAAGTTCGCCCCGCACGTGAGCCCCAATAAAACGTGGGCGGGCTTTATCGCAGGCCCCATCGGCAGCGCCGCCGGCATGGTGCTGCTGGGCCTTGTGGCCAAATGGATTTGGCAGATCGAGCTGCCGCTGTGGTTCCTGGCCGTCGTCGGCGTCGTGGCCAACCTCTTCGGCCAGCTGGGCGATCTTTCGACGAGCCTCATCAAGCGCGAGGCCGGGATCAAGGACTACAGCCACATTTTCCTGACCCACGGGGGCGTGCTCGACCGGTTTGACTCGACGCTGTTTATCGCGCCCGTGGTGTACGCGATGCTGTTTGTACTGGAGAAGCTGGTATGACGAAAACAATGGTGCTCCTGGGCTCCACCGGCTCCATCGGCCGCCAGACCCTGTCGGTGGCGGAGGAGCTGGGCCTGCGTGTCGCCGCGCTGACGGCGGAAAAGAACGTGGACCTGCTGGAGGCCCAGTGCCGCAAATACCGGCCGGAACTCGCCGTTATGACGGAGAATGCGGCCGCAGAGGAATTAAAGACCCGTCTTGCGGATATGAATATAAGGGTGCTCGCGGGCAGCGAGGCGCTGTGTGAGGCTGCGGCGCTGCCGCAGGCCGATACCGTCGTCGCAGCGGTGTGCGGTTTTGCCGCCCTGCGGCCGACGCTCACGGCCATTCACGAGAAAAAGCGCATCGCGCTTGCCAATAAGGAAACGATGGTCTGCGCGGGCGAGATCATGCAGGCCGCGGCGCGGGCATCCGGCGCGGAGATCATCCCCGTCGACTCGGAGCATTCGGCCATTTTCCAGTGCCTGATGGGCTGCCGGGATATGGGGGAGGTCAAGCGTCTGATCCTGACCTGCTCCGGCGGGCCGTTCTTCGGGAAACGCCGGGAAGCGCTGACGTCCGTGACCAAAGCGGACGCCCTGCGCCACCCCAACTGGAAGATGGGCGCGAAGATCACCATCGACTGCGCCACGCTCATGAACAAGGGGCTCGAGATCATCGAGGCCATGCGGCTGTATGAACTGCCGCTGGAGAAGGTCACGGCCGTCATCCACCGGCAGTCGGTCGTGCATTCGCTGGTCGAGTTCGTCGACGGCGCGGTACTGGCGCAGCTCGGCGTGCCCGATATGCGCATCCCCATCGGCCTTGCCATGACGTACCCGAACCGGCTGCACAACCCGGCTCCCGCCCTCGATCTGCTCTCCTGCGGCCCGCTGACCTTCGATCCCATCGACGAAGCCGCCTTTCCCTGCTTCGCGCTCGCCAAAGAGGCGGCAAAGACCGGCGGCACGGCCTGCACGGCCATGAACGCCGCCAACGAAGAGGCCGTCGCCCTCTATCTGCAGGACCGGATCGGCTTCTACGACATTCCGGACGCCGTGGCGGCGGCGCTGCGGCTGCCGGTCACGGCCGAGCCGTCGCTGGACGATATTTTTGAGGCGGACCGCCTTGCCCGCGCCTATACGCGCGAGCGATTTTCTGACAGGTGATTTCATGTATATTCTCATTGCGATCCTGATTTTCGGCTTTCTGATCTTCATCCACGAGCTGGGCCATTTTCTCACGGCCAAGGCGCTGGACGTGCAGGTGAACGAGTTTTCCATCTGCATGGGCCCGGCCATCGTGAAAAAGCAGCGCGGCGAGACGCTCTATGCCCTGCGCTGCATCCCCGTTGGCGGCTACTGCGCCATGGAGGGCGAGGATGCGGAATCCGACAATCCCCGGGCCTTTACCTCCAAAGTCTGGTGGAAGCGGCTCATCATTCTGGCGGCCGGTTCGTTCATGAACTTTCTGACGGGCCTGGTTGTGCTGGCGATCCTCTACTCGTGCGTGTCGGGCTTCTCGACCGCGAAGATCTCCGGCTTCTTTGACGGCTGCGAGCTGCAGTCGGAGCAGGGGCTGCAGGTCGGCGACGAGCTTTACAAGATCGACGGCCGCCGCGTGTATATCTATTCCGACGTCTCCACGCTCCTTGCCCGCAACAAGACGGGCAGCTACGATCTGGTCGTGAAGCGGGACGGGAAGCTGGTCGAGCTGCAGGACTTTGCCATGCAGCAGAAGCTCTACGACGTGGACGGCGTGCAGCAGTATAAATACGGCCTGTATTTCGGCTACGAGGAGAAGACGGTCGGGACCGTCCTCAAAAACACGTGGTACACGGCGCTGGATTTTGCGCGGCTCGTCTGGATGAGCCTCGGGGATCTGGTGTCCGGGCTGGTGTCGGTGAACGACATGTCCGGGCCGGTCGGCGTGGTGTCCGCCATCGCCCAGACCGGCGAGTCCGCCGCGACCACGGCGGACGGCATTCTGAACGTGCTGTATCTCGGGGCGTTCATCGCGGTCAATCTGGCCGTCATGAACATGCTGCCCCTGCCGGCGCTGGACGGCGGCCGCGCGTTTTTGCTGCTGGTGAACACGGTGTTCACCGCGATCACGAAAAAGAAAATTCCCTCCAAGTATGAAGGCTATATCCATGCCGCGGGCATGATCCTGCTGCTGGCGTTTATGGCGTTCATCACGTTCAAGGATATCTGGAAGCTGGTGCACTGAATGGAACGAAAGCTGACCAAGAGGATCCAGGTCGGGTCCGTCGCCGTGGGCGGCGGCGCGCCGGTCTCGATCCAGTCGATGCTCAATACAAGGACCACAGATGTGGAGGGCTCGCTCGCCCAGATCCGCGCGCTGGCCGCCGCAGGCTGTGAGATCGCGCGGCTGGCCGTGCCGGACATGGCAGCCGCGGAGGCCTTCGGCGATATCTGCGCGGCCTCTCCCCTGCCGCTGGTCGCGGACATCCACTTTGACTACCGCCTTGCCATCCGCGCGGCGGAAAACGGCGCGGCCAAGATCCGCATCAACCCCGGCAACATCGGCGGCGAGGATCGCGTGCGCGCGGTCGTCGAGGCCTGCGGCGCGCGGGGGATCCCCATCCGCATCGGCGTGAACGGCGGCAGTCTCGAGCCGCGGCTTCTGGAAAAGTACGGCCGTCCCACGCCGGAGGCACTGGTCGAAAGTGCGTTCGGGCATATCGCGCTGCTGGAAACCTACGATTTTCACGACATCTGCGTGTCGATGAAATCCAGCTCCGTGCCGCTGATGATCGAGGCCTACCGCCTGTTCTCCGAGCGGTCGGACTATCCCCTGCACATCGGCGTCACCGAGACCGGCACCGCGCGCATGGGGACCATCAAATCCGCCATGGGCATCGGCGCGCTTTTGTGCCAGGGCATCGGCGATACGATGCGCGTATCGCTGACGGCCGACCCGGTGCAGGAGGTTTTGACGGCGAAGGATATCCTCAAGGCCGCGGGCCTGCGCAAGACCGGCGTCAACATCATCGCCTGCCCGACCTGCGGGCGCACGCGCATCGATCTGATCAGCCTTGCCAATCAGGTCGAGCAGGCGCTGGCCGCCTGCGAAAAGCCCATCACGGTCGCCGTCATGGGCTGCGTGGTCAACGGGCCCGGCGAGGCCCGGGAGGCCGACATCGGCATCGCCGGCGGCGACGGCTGCGGCATTCTGTTCGTCAGGGGCAAGCAGCTCAAAAAGCTCCCCTACGACGAGCTGCTGCCCACGCTGCTGGAATACATAGAGAAGCTATGACCTGCTGCGCTCCTGTAGGGGCCGATGCCCACATCGGCCCGTTGGGCAGCAGCGGATCCACCGCAGTTTTTCGTATAAAACCAGGCATACTGCGCGGGCCGATGTGGGCATCGGCCCCTACGTGGTCTGCGGAAATGATACAGCATGAGTGAAGTATTTTTCCCCGCGCTGTTCCCGGGCTTTGAGCCGCCGGAGGAGCTGGCGCAGGCGCTGAGCCGCCTCGCCGTCGTCCATGCCGAGCTCGACCGGGATGCGCGCACCATCCGCCTCGACGCGCAGGCGGACAAGTATCTCGCGGAAAAGCAGCTCCAGACGCTCTGCCGGGCCGTAGAAAAGACCTACGGCCTGAAGTCGCTGGAGCTTTCGGTGCGTTATCCGGAGGAAGAGCTGCCGCATATGGACTTCCGCGATCTGGCGCAGGTGTTCATCCGCGCGTTCTCGCCCTCGGCCGCCATTCTGGCCGGGGCGCAATACACCGTCGAAGACGACACCGTGACCATCCACCTGCGCGCCAACGGCAAGGATTCCATCCTCCAGAACGCCAGAAAGGGCGAGCAGTTCCTGCGCGAGCGCTTCGGCGTGACGAAGAAGATCGAAGTCGAGGCGCACAGCAATCTCGAGGGCAAGGCTCTGTTTGAGGAGACGGCCCGCATCCGGGCCGAGGCCCTCAAAAACACCCCGGCCATCCAGCCCTCCGCACAGGCCCCCGGCGCGGCTCCTGCCGCAAGAGCCCCCCGCAGCGCACCCGCGCCGCAGGAGCCGACGGGCGCGCTGTTTTACGGGCGGCCGTTTTCGGGCCGGGCCGTGCGGATGGACGAGCTCAATCTCGATATGTTCCGCGTGATCGTCGAGGGCAAGGTCTTCGCCGTGCAGCACCGGGAGCTCAAGAAGCGCGGTGCGTGGGTCGTCTGCTTCGACATGACGGACTATACCAGCTCCGTCCGCGTCAATCAGTTTATGGAGGCCGCCAAGGCCAAGCCCATCATCGACAACGTGCAGGCCGGGATGTGGCTGCGCGTGCAGGGCAAGATGAGCTTTGACCGCTACGACAACGAAATGGTCCTGCAGCCGACCGCCATGGAGAAGATCGAGGCGCCCAAGCGCCGCGATACCTACCCCGAAAAGCGCGTGGAGCTGCATCTGCATACCACGATGTCGTCCATGGACGCGCTGACCGATACCGGCGCGGCCATCAAGCGCGCGGCCAGCTGGGGCCACCGCGCCATCGCCATCACCGACCACGGCGGGGCCCAGTCCTTCCCCGACGCGATGAAGGCCGCAAGCAAGGCCAAGGTCGCCGGGACGGATCAGAACATCAAGATCCTCTACGGCTGCGAGGGCTACTACGTCAACGACGTCGACGACCGCATCGCCGTCCACGGCGACGGAGACTTCTCCTTCGACGAGGAATACGTCGCCTTCGACCTTGAGACGACCGGCCTTTCGTCTCTGCACGACACGATCATCGAGATCGGCGCGGCCATCATGAAGGGCAAGGAGGTCCTCAGCACCTTTCAGATGTTCGTCGACCCGCACCGGCCGCTGCAGCCGAAGATCATCGACCTCACCGGTATCACCGACCAGATGCTCGCCGGGCAGCCGGATATCTCCGAGGCCATCCCGCAGTTTCTCGACTATGTCGGCGGCCGCCCGCTGTGCGCGCACAACGCCGATTTTGATATCGGCTTCGTGACGGCGGCGTGCGAGCGCCTCGGCATCGCGTTCCAGCCGACGTACGTCGATACGCTCATCCTGGCGCAGAATCTGATGCCGGAGCTCGGCAAGTATAAGCTCAACATCGTCGCGGACGCGCTGAGTCTGCCCGATTTCAACCACCACCGCGCCTCCGACGACGCCATCACCTGCGGGTATCTGCTCATGCGCTTTTTCAAAATGCTGCAGGAGCAGGGCATCGACCATCTGCAGGCCATCAACCCGCGCATGGAGGAGCTGCGCGCCGGCAGCAAGATCATGGACCGCCGCGCGCGGCACATCATCGTCTTCGCCAAAAACTCCATCGGCCTGCGCAACCTCTACCGGCTGATCTCCTACGGCAATCTCAAATACTTTAAGCGCGTGCCGATCATGCCGAAGTCGGAAATTTTGCAGTGGCGCGAGGGGCTGATCATCGGCTCGGCCTGCGAGGCGGGCGAGCTGTTCCAGGCGATCCTGAACCACAAGAGCTGGGCAGAGCTCAAGCGCATCGCGTCTTTCTATGACTTCCTCGAGATCCAGCCCATCTGCAACAACCGCTTCATGCTCGACAAGGGTCTTGCCGAGGATGAGGAGGAGCTGCGCGGCTTCAACCGCACCATCGTCAGGCTCGGCGAGGAGCTCGGCAAGCCCGTCGTCGCCACCGGCGACGTGCACTTCCTCGACCCGGAGGACGAGATCTTCCGCCACATCCTGCTTGCCACCAAGCAGATGCCCGACGCCGACCGGCCGCTGCCGCTGTATCTGCGGACGACGGATGAAATGATGGCGGAGTTCGCGTATCTCGGCGAAAAAAAGGCGCACGAGGTCGTCATCGACAACCCGAACCGCATCGTCGACTGGTGTGAGACGCTGCGGCCCGTGCCGCACAATCTGTTCGCGCCGAAGATCGAAAATTCGGTTGAGGACCTCAAATCCCTCGTCTACGGCAAGCTCCACCGGCTCTACGGCGAAAATCCGCCCGAGCTCGTGCAGAAGCGCGTCGACACCGAGATGCACGACATCATCTCCTGCCACTACGACGTCATCTACATGTCCGCGCAGAAGCTCGTGCAGAACTCGCTTGAGCACGGGTATCTGGTCGGCTCGCGTGGCTCCGTCGGCTCGTCGATCGTGGCGTATATGTCCGGCATCACGGAGGTCAACTCCTACCCGCCGCACTACCGCTGCCCAAGCTGCAAATACACGACCTTCGACGTGCCCGCCGACTGCGCCTGCGGCGCGGACCTGCCCGACGCCGTCTGCCCAAAATGCGGGGCGAAGCTCGACAAGGACGGCTTCAACATCCCGTTTGAGACCTTCCTTGGCTTCGGCGGCGACAAGGTCCCGGATATCGACCTCAATTTCTCCGGCGAGTATCAGGCCAAGGCGCACGCCTACTGCGTGCAGATGTTCGGCAAGACGCACGTCTTCCGCGCCGGGACCATCGGCACCGTCGCGGAAAAGACGGCCTACGGCTACGCGAAAAAATACCTGTCGGAGCGCGGCAAGACCGTCTCCAAGGCCGAGGAGAACCGGCTGGCGCTTGGCTGTGTCAACGTCAAGCGCACGACCGGCCAGCACCCGGGCGGCCTCGTCGTCATCCCGCAGGAAAACGAGATCTGGGACTTCTGCCCCGTGCAGCATCCGGCGGACGATAAGGACTCCGAGTGGATCACCACACATTTTGAATATCACTCCATGGAGGAAAACCTCCTGAAGCTCGACATGCTGGGCCACGATGACCCGACCATGATCCGCATGCTCGAGGATATGACCGGCGTCGACGCGCAGAAAATTCCGCTCGACGACAAGGACACCATGTCCATCTTCACCTCCAGCAAGGTCCTGGGGTATGAGAACGACCCCATTCTCGGGCCGGTCGGCTCCGTCGCCATCCCGGAATTCGGCACGGGCTTCACCAGAGGCATGCTGCAGGAGACGCAGCCGACAAAGTTCGATACCCTCATCCGCCTCTCCGGCTTCTCCCACGGCACGGACGTGTGGCTGGGCAACGCCAGAGACCTGATTCTGTCGAAGACCGCGACCGTCGGCGAGGCCATCGGCTGCCGCGACGATATCATGCTCTATCTCATCAAGTGCGGCATGCCGGAAAAGCGCTCGTTCAAGATCATGGAGGCCGTCCGAAAAGGCCGCGGTCTGCCCGAGGGCGCGGAGGAGGAGATGAAGGCCGCGGGCGTACCGGAATGGTACATCGGCTCGTGCAAGAAGATCAAATACCTCTTCCCGAAGGCGCACGCGACGGCGTATGTCATGATGGCCTTCCGCATCGCGTGGTTCAAGGTGCATGAGCCTCTGGCGTTCTACGCCGCTTACTTCTATCGCCGCAGCCAGAAGGGCGGCTTTGACGAAGGCATGATGTGCCACGGCATCGAGCTTGTCAAAAAGAAGCTGCAGGAGATCAAGGCGGACGAGGATTCCACGGCCAAGGATGACGATCTGTTCACTACGCTGGAGGTCTGCTACGAGTTTTACCTGCGCGGCTTCTCCTTCGCGCCGATCGACATCTATCATTCGCACGCGACAAAATTCCTGATTGAGGACGGGCAGCTCCGCCCGCCGTTCGTGGCCGTGTCCGGTCTCGGCGAGACGGCGGCATGGGACATCATGAACTGCCGCGACAGCATGGAATTCCTCTCCGTTGAGGAATTCGCCGACGCCTGCCCGAAGGTATCGAAGACGCTCATCGACCAGCTCCAGCAAGCCGGCGCCTTCGGCACCCTCCCCCTCACCAGCCAGCTGACCCTGTTCTGAGTGCGCGATCCCGGAATCACAAGAAAAGCCCGGCGGGCCGCGTTTTTGCGGCCCGCCGGGCTTGTGCTTTTAATTGGCTTACGCGCAGCCCGCCTTTGGACTGCGCGTAAGGAAAACAGGGGTGAAAATAATGAAGAATTTGGAGGAGGAGAACGGCGATTGTCACGCGCACGTCTGTCGGCTTATCCGCAGATTTTTCCGCGGCATCAGACAGCGCATCGCCGGATGGTCAAACCGTACAAAAGAGAACCGGCCGGTTTGTTTCCCTTTTGTGCTTTTAGTATAGAGGAAGAATTTGAACAGGATTTCACGAACCGGTAAAGAAACTGTGAACAGTTTTCCGGGAGAATAGCGTCGATTGTCAAGCGACGCTAAAGAATACGCGCAGACAAGTGACCGGCTTGCCTGCGCGTTTCTTTTAAAATATGGAGAAAGGAGAAAAATGAAAAAGACGTTTGCTTCTTGCAAGTATAGAATATCAGGATGGTATTAAAAATCTTAGGGGGCAGTTTTTAAATATCTGTGAAATCCTATGATATTTTTTCTTTTTTCAGCGCACAGCCAGCACCAGCAGCACTGCCGCTGCCAGATACAGCGCCAGCGCAGCCGCGCAGATGAGCAGGACGATCCCACCGATGAGCAGCGGCACGCCGCCGCGTTTTTTCCGCAGTGCCAGCAGTACAATCCCGCCTCCGAGGGATAGAAGGAAGAAGATCAGCGCCAGATCTGCGCGCATACGCAAAGCCCTCCCTTCTCCGGGTGTGGTTTAGAAGTAATCGCCCCAGCCGTCTTCGTCGTCCGAGTAGTCGCCCCAGCCGTCGCCGGGATCGGACCATGGATCATAATCGTCGTAATACTCGTCGTCATAGTCCCAGCCCGCGTCGTTGGACTCCATGTATTCGCCGCTGTCCTCATCGATATAGCCGTCGCTGCCGTAGCCGATGAACTCGTTCTCATAGCCGTTCCAGTACCAGATATCGCCGTCCTCGTCGTACCAGTAATACGGCGTGCCGTAATCGCCGGTGTCGCCGGAATAGGCGGGCCGGGCCTTGGGTGCGGTGCTCCAGCCGACAGTGTAGGACAGCGTCGTGAGCATGTTGTTGCAGATATCAAAGTA